>CAZVRR010000034.1:0-20676 GCA_964629745.1 uncultured Planctomycetales bacterium
AATCCGGCCCGGTCTCGGTCAGTGTGAGCTGCTCGACGCCGGTCTCGGAGGTCGAATCGATCGCCACGATCACGGTCTCAATCGCTTCGTGGTTCACATCGAGGCCGCAGTCGACGACCTCGGCCCCGACCTGACCCGCGCAGGCCACCTTGCTCCGATCGAGCACGATCACGCCGGCGTCGCCGCAGGCCTCGTTCGCCAAGGCGGCGTTGATGATGCCATACCCGAGGACGTACAGCGGGTCATACGTGCCGTACTGCTGGTAATAGCTCGCCGACTCGAACAGGTTCTGCCGCATCGTCTGCACCGACCAGTAGGGCCGCGCCTGCACCAGGCAGGCCACGGCACACGCCGCCAGCGGCGTCGACAGCGAAGTGCCGTCCGCGGTCGTGTAGGCGGTGGTCGACGACGGGCTCACGGTGTGCGTGCTGACGCCGCGCGCCAGCAGTTCGGGCTTCACGCGGCCGTCGGCGGTCGGCCCGTCGGAGCTGAAGTACGCAATCGATCCGGTGCTATCGACCGCGCCGATGGTCAGGCAGTCGAACGCGTCGGCGGGCGCGATGAGGTGCGCTACGGCGGGATTGCTGTCGTGGTATTCGTTGCCCGCCGCGTTCGTGTGATGCACGCCCAGCCCGGTCGAGATGTTCACGGCGATCGTGGTGACCGCGGTCTGACCGTCGAGCTGCGCCTGTGTGTACCAGTCGATGTAGCCGAGGGAAGCGGTCGACATGTCACCGCCGTTGGCCTCGATGAATTCCAGGCCCGCGACGTAGTTGTCCTCTTCGGCCGGCACCTCCTGGGTCGTGTCTTCCGTCTTGCAGAGGATGAAGGACGCGTCGTACGCACCGCCGACGAGTTGCCCCGGGTAGTAACTGCCGATGCACCCCAGGATGTAGGTGCCGTGCGTGTGCTGTCCGCTGGGGTCGCCGGCCTCGGGGCCCGTGTTGAAATCACCGTCGATGAAGTCGTACTCGGCGACGACCTGCACGACGTGCCCTGGCTGGTTGAACGCCACGTGGTCGCGCCGGAAGCCCGTGTCGAGGATGCCGATCACCACCCCCGCGCCCGTGTAGCCCGCGTCATGCAGCGCGGGCAGATTGATCTGCTGGAGCTGGGCGGCCGACTCGCCGTAATCGATGCGGCTTTCGCCACTGCGCGGCGCGGCCTCGGGCGCCGCCTCCTTCACCTCGACCGGCTGGATGCGGCGCGTCTGGGCGACCGCCTCGAGCCGGTCGACGAACGGCAGGTCTGCAATCTGCGCGGCCTGCTCCACCGTCACGTAGGCGCTCACGGCATTGAGCCAGCGACTCGTGATGTGCACGCGGGCCCCCGTGGCCGTCACTGCGTCGACGTACGCCGCCGTCACGGGCAGATCCAGCTCGGAAAACAGCGGCTCGCCGCGTGCGGCGGGCCCGCGCAACTGTCGGCGCTGGATCGCGCGCTGGTGATATGATTTCGCCAGGTCCGCCAGGGCCGCGTCGCGCTGGTCCGCTGTCGCGAGCCCCTTGTCGACGAAGAACACCCACGCCTTCACGGGCTCGGAACTCTCCGCGAGGCGCTGCGCGAGCCGGCCGGAAAACTTCTCATGTCCGGAGGGCGCCACCTGCGCGCGTGCCGCACAGGCGCAAGCCAGAATCAGACTGAGGACGATGAAACGATAGGCTGACTGCATGGCGATGTTCCTAAACAGCTTACGAGTAACGGGGTACACCCAACGCGTGCTCCGTATCCCCTGGCCCCCACTATACGGTCGGCGCTTCGCTTCTCAAAGCTGAGAACTCCGCTCGATCCCGCGCAGTGCGGCCCTCGCGGTTTTCGGACGTAGCGCTATAATCGGCCCCC
The DNA here is from genome assembly GCA_964629745.1 of uncultured Planctomycetales bacterium. GTDB lineage: Bacteria > Planctomycetota > Phycisphaerae > UBA1845 > Fen-1342 > JAAYXS01. The sequence goes on from CAZVRR010000034.1 coordinate 1,843, forward strand.
AGTTCGATGCGGAGGATCGCAGCTTGGCGAACGACTGGCAGATGCCGCGGGCAGACACGCGTTGCGCGCAGTGCGCGCGGGAGTTCGCCGCCGGCGAGGCGTTCGTGGCCCAGCTCCTCGACGTGCCCGCCGGGTACCAGCGCCGCGACCTGTGCCTGACGTGCCCCGCCCCGGGTGCGGAAGTGCCGGTCGCAACCTGGAAGGCCCGCCGGCCCCTGCCCCAACCGCGCAAGACGCCCGCCTTCGACCGCGCCACGATTTACCGCGTGTTCCTGCAACTGGAAGAAGCCGACACGCCCGCCCAGCAACAGTTCCGGTTCCTGCTCGCACTGCTCCTGTGGCGCAAACGCATGCTCCGGCTCGAACGCAGTGCGACCGCCGGCGACCGCGAGTTGTGGGAATTCACCGCCCAGGACAACACGACGCACCGCGTGGCTCGGCCGGAACTCGATGAAGCCGAGCTGGAGCGGCTCAGCGGCCAGCTCGAAGCGCTGCTCAGCAGCGCCGCGGTGATTCCCGACGACGTGGCGGAGGCGGGCTCGGGAGGGCCGCCGCATGAGTAGGCACACGCTGATCCTGGCACTGGCCCTGGGAGTGCTGACCGGATGCCCTCCGGTCGTGGGCATCGCGCCGCAAACGCCGGACGAGGCGCTCTCGCGCGTCAACCAGAACCTGGAGCGCATCAACCGGCCGGTGCAGTACCGGGCCCGGGCCGCTTTCCGTTTTCGGGATGAAAGCGGCGCGTCCCATCGGCTCCCGGCGCAGGACGCGGTACTCCTGTTCGCGCCCCCCAAGTACTTGCGCTTCGACATCCTGTCACTGGGAGGCGTGGTCGCGCAGATCGGATCGGATCCCCAGCGCTACTGGCTCTGGATCGAGCCCGAGGTGCGCAAGCTCTGGTGGGGTTACTGGGACAGCACCTCGCCCGCAGTGCAACGTCGGCTGGCCATCCCCCCCGCCGACCTCCTCGACGCGCTGCTGCTGCGCCCGCTGCCCGCGACCACTGCGGGCGGGATGCCGCCCATGCTGCGGGTGGTCGGCAGCGATCACCGCCTGTTGTTTGTCCGTCTGTCCGAAGCGGGCAAGCCCTCCGGTTGGCGCGAGATTCGCCTCGACCCGCTACCCCCGTATCAACCGCTCGAGATTACCGAGCGCCTCGCGGACGGCCGCGTGCAGATGCAGGCCGAGCTGTCGCGCTACGCGCCCCTGGAGTCCGGGGGCCCCCTTGCTCCGCGCCGCTTTCACGTGCGCTGGCCGCTGGACGACGCCGAGATCGACCTGAACGTCACCAAGGCCGGCTTCCGCACCGATCTCCCCACCGCCGTCTTCGCGTTCCCCGAGCAATGGAGAGGGGAAGTGGAGCAGCTCGACGCGGAACCCGTCGAATGATGCGTGCCTTCCTCTGCACACTCCTGCTGTGCACCGCAACCGCCGCGGTCGTCCGCGCTGCCCCCGATGCCGTCCGCGCGCCCGGCGAGGCGCTCCTGCTGGCGGCGTCCGAGGAGCGCCTCTGGCTGGCACGTCTCGCAGACGGACGCACGTACTTCCAGCGCCGCGACGTCGCGGGCGCGTTCACCCCCATCGATCCCCCTTTCCATGCCACCGTCCACGCACTGGCCGCCACCGGCCAGGAAGCGTATGCGCAGACCGATGACGGGAGCTTCTATCGCTACACCGACCGCTGGTCCCCCGCCCACGCCACACCCGAGCGGGCCCGGCTGCTCGAGCTCGTCAGTGCCGACGGCGTCTTGTACGGCCTCCTGCCGGCCACGGCGGCGGCGCTGCTCCCACGCTATGTCAGCGCTGCCCCGGAAGCCGCGACGCAACCGTTTGATCCCGGTGCGGCCACGCTGGCCATGGTGCGTTACGACAACCGCGGCTGGTGGGCGGTGGCGCCGTGCCCGACCGAAATCCCGGCGACGGCGCCGCGCGGGCAATCGCCACGGCTGGTCGCTGTCGGCGACCGTCTCCTGCTCTTCTGGGTCGCCGACGGTGCGATTCGGTCCTGCCTGTGCGCGGTCGACGGCGGCGACTGGCAACCGACCCAGTCGATCCTCAGCGCCGGCGATCTGCAAGCGTACTGGGTGCCCCTGGTGAACCGGCTCCCCACGCTGATCGTGGCGCAGGGCACGACCTCGGCCCGGCGGCTGCGCTATTTCCGGCTGGTGCGCGCGGAACTGCACGCCGACGGCGCGGCCTGGAACGAAACCGAGGCTGCGTTGTCAGCGCTGCCCGAAAACGTCACCGATCTCCAGGTGTCCGCCACGGCCGGGTTCAACCAGCACCTGGCCCTGCTCGCGCACGGGGACGATCGCGCGTACCTGTGCTACGCGCGCTTCGAGGGCGCACCAACCCTGGCGAGCGAGCCAATCCCCACCCAGACGTCCCCGACGGGCCTACCGGTCCAGATTCAGACGCTGCGCGCCGGCGTGTTGATGGCCGTGCTGCTGTGCCTGTTCGCGTTCCGGCGCGGCAGCCTGGCCCTGCCGCTGCCCCTGCCGGCGGGCTGGATGCCGGCATTCGCCTTCCAGCGCCTCGCCGGTTTCATCCTCGACGTGCTGCCCTGGTCACTGCTGTCCGCCGCGGTGCTGGACGTGGGGTGGATGGACGCGACGCAGCAGATGGTTGCATGGGCGTTCGACTCGCAACTGAATGGCACCGGGCTGCCGGAGCCGCAACTGCTGCTGTGGTGGGCCGTCACGGCCACGTGCTACGTGCTCTACGCGTTCGTGCTGGAGGCGGCCACCGGCCGCACGGTGGGGAAACTGCTGATCGGCACGCGCGTTGTGGCCGAGCAGGGCGGCCGACCGAACATCTGGCGCGTGGCGGCGCGCGGCGCATTCCGGATCGTGGAGATCGCCCCGCCTTTCTGGCTGCTGGGCTTTGTCCTGCTGCTGTCGCGCGGCCGACAGCGCGTGGGCGACATTTTCGCGCGGACCGCCGTGGTGCGACGCGTGCCGGTGGCCCCTGCGCCACCCGCACCGCCCGACGAACCGGACGCGTAAACCGGCAAATCCACTTGGCGGGTACCCGGCCGCGGCGTACGCTGATTGCTCACGCGCGGAGTCGATGCATGTTTTCGAAGCGAACCTTGGGTGGCGTTTCACTGGTGATGGTCCTGGCCGGGTCGACCGCGCTGGCTCAGTCGACCGGCGGGCGCCGCGACACCTCGAAGGAGCCGGGGCCGCACGTCGCGACCGTTCCGGCCAGTCAGCCCGACGGCAAGCCCAGCCTGCAACTGGACACGACGCTGTTCGATTTCGGAACCGTCTGGGAAGGTGAACCGGTGGCCGGCGTCGTGACGCTGAAGAACGTGGGCGACGCACCGCTGACCATCAAGGCCCGCAGCTCGTGTGGCTGCACCGTCGTCAGCCGCCCCCGCTCCCCCCTCCCGCCCGGCGAATCCACGACCGTCGACATCAAGTACCGGACGGACCTGCCGATCGAGAACGTCCGCAAGCGGATCACGTTCAAGACAAATGATCCCGTGAAGCAGAGCTACTACGTCGCCGTCGTCGGATCGGTGAAGCGGCATTTCGAGTTCAGCCCCTGGGACCGCGTCCTGTTCAAGGATGCCCCGACGGACCTGGCCGCGAGCCAGACGATCCAGTTGCGCAATCGCTACAGCGAACCCATCCAGCTCAGGCCGAAGGCCGGCCAGGACTACACGCCGTTCCGCGTGGAGTTCCGCGAACTCGAGCCGGGCCAGCTCTACGAAATCACGGCGACGACCATCCCGCCGCTGCAAGTCGGGCAGAACCACGTCCAGCTCGTGCTGGAACCGAGCTTGCCGCAGGTCCCGCCCCTGAAGGTCAATCTTTACGCGAACGTGCCGCAACTGGTGACTTGCATGCCGCCGGTCCTCGGCGTGCCCGGCGATTCGCACCAGCGCAGCGAGCAGACGATCAAGCTCAGTTGCCGGGCCGGCACGCACGTGCAGTTCCGCGACGTGCAGACCACCCCGGCCTCGATCGCGTGCGAAATCCTTCCGCCGGAGGAACCGGGCGATGCGCTGCACCCCACCGTTCACCGGCTGCGCGTGCTGCTGCCGCCGGTGGAGGAGTTGCCCGACCAGGGCGCCCGCATCACGCTGACCGCGGAGGACCCCGAGGCGGGGACGCAGGCGGTGGACATCGCCGTGATGAAGCAGGCGCTGCGGCCGATGAAAGCCGCACCGGTCGAGGACGACGACTCCGAAGAGGACTCCGGCCCGGACGACGCGGGCAAGTCGCCCACGACCAGGCCCTGAGCATTCCGCGCCAAGCCCTGCGCTCGGCAGGAGTTGCGCCCCCAGTCCCCTACGCGGCGCCGCCGGCGGCGCAGGCAATCCCCTCGACCCGATTCATCCGATAAGACCCCCGGGCGCGTGGCCCGGGAGTGTTCGTGACAGCAGCCGTCGATCGCAAGATCGTTCGACCGGAGACGCTGGCGCAGGCGCTGCGTGCCGCGCGCGACGGCGGCCAGACGGTGGTCCAGTGCCACGGCTGCTTCGACATCGTGCACCCCGGACACGTCCGATACCTGCGCTTCGCGCGCGAGCTCGGCGACCTGCTCGTCGTCTCGTTGACCGGCGACAGCGTGATGAACAAGGGCCCGAGTCGACCCTACATCCCGCAGGAATTGCGCGCCGAGAACCTCGCCGCGCTCGAATTCGTCGACTGGGTCGTGATCGACCCGCATCCCACGGCGGCCGAACTGCTCGAACTGCTCCGCCCCGATGTCTACGTGAAGGGCCGCGAGTACGCCCAGACCGTCGATCCGCGCTTCCGGCGCGAGCAGGAAATCGTCGAGGGCTACGGCGGGCGCGTGGTGTTCCACTCCGGCGACGTCGTGTTCAGCTCGACGCGGCTGCTCGAGAGCATGGTTGGCGATGCGGCCCTGGATGAGCACCGCCTGCGCACGCTGTGCGCGCGCAGCGACATCGACGGGCCGGCCGTCGCACACACCATGGAGGCGCTCGGCACGCTGCGCGTGCTCGTCGTCGGCGACCTGATTCAGGAGCACAGCGTCTTCTGCGATGCGGGCGCCGTGGCCGAGGACGCACCGGTGCTGGCGCTGCGCCGCCTCGGTGCACGCGAAAGCTGGGGCGGCGCCGCGGCGCTGGCCCAGCAGTTCCAGGCGCTCGGCGCCGCCGTGCAGCTCGTCACCGCCCAGGGACGCGACTCATCGGCACGTGAGCTGAGGGAGGGCTGTGCCGGCGCCGGACTCACCGCGCACCTGCTCTCGGAGCGGCCCGCCACCGTGCAGCGCACCACCTTCATCGCCGACGACGGCCAACTCTTTCAACTGACCGAAGGCGAATCCGCGCCGCTGGACTCGGCCGCCGAGAAGCGTACCGCGGGGCTGATCTGCGACCTGCTCGCCGGCGCAAACGTGCTGGCCTGGTCGGAACACGGGTTCGGACTGCTCACGCCGGGACTCTTGCGCATGGTGAATGCGGAAGCCCGGCGGCGCGGCTGCGTGATCGTGGGCCACGCGCCCGGGCCGGGCGGATCGCTGCTGGGCCTGCGCCACACTTCCTTGCTCACTGCCACCGAACGGCAGGTCCGCGAGGCGCTGCACGATATGAACTCGGGGTTGCCGGCCGTCGTGTGGAACCTGCTTTCGGCCAACCGCGGCCGCGCACTGCTCGTCTCGCTGCGCAAGCGCGGCGTGATCGGCTTCGAGGACCGCGCCAGCCCCGGCCTGGCCGGCGGTACATCGGAAACCTCACCGCGCAGCGAGCGATTGCAGAGCGAATTCGTGCCGTCGCCGGCGCGGCACTTCCTCGACTGGCACGGCGCCGCCGAGGCGCTGCTGGCCACGGCCACCGGCGTGGTGGCCGTCGGCGGCGCGCTGCCCCTGGCCGCGTATATCGCGGCGGCGGCGGAGACACTCAGTGTCAGCCGCTACGGCGGCCAGCCGGTGACGGCCGCCGAGCTCAGCGCGTGGTTCTTCACGCGACCCGAACTGCGCGCGCAGAACCGTTTTCTTCCCGACTGCGCCACGATCGGCGACATCGCCCTGCTGGCGCCCCCCTTGGCCTGAGGAACCCCGATGGGTGCGCAAGCTCCCGACGTGAGCCTCTATATTCCGGTGCGCAACGCCGCCCGCACGTTGAACGATGCCCTCGCCAGCGTGCGCGCCCTGGACTGCCAGCCGGCCGAGACCTTCCTCGTCGTGGATACGCGCTCCATCGACGCGACGTGTGAGCTGGCGCGGGCCAGCGGCCTGCGCATCGTCGAGCAGGCCACGGGGCGCATGGGGGCCGCGCGGAACCTGGCGCTGCGCCACTGCACCACACGCTGGCTCGCCTCGTGCGACGCCGACGTGACGCTCGAACCCGAGTGGCTCTCGGCGCTGCTGGCCCGGCGCGGCGAGAACATCGCCGCCGTCGGAGGCGGCACGCGCGAGAAGCTGGTTACGCCGGCGGACGCCTGGCGCAGCGTGAATATGCCGCACAACTGGGGGCCGCTGCCGTTCGACAACCCGTTCATGCTGGTCAGCGAGATGCTGGCGGATGGCGACGCGCTGCGCGCCATCGGCGGCTACGTCGAGGACCTGGGATTCTGGGAGGACTCCGACGCCTGCCAGCGCTTACGACAGGCCGGCTTCACGTTGCGGTACGAGCCGCGGGCGATTGCCTGGCACGACCGGCGCGACACGGTGCTGTCGGTGCTGAACCTGCGCTGGTGGTATGCGTTTTACCGGCAGCGCGCCGCACTCGAGAGCCTGCCCGGCCTGACCACGAAGCTGGACGTCAACCGCGCCTATTGCCTGCAAAGCCTCTCGCAGGTTCTGCACAGTCCGCACGCCGAGACCTGTGCGATCTCGGTCCTGCTGTGGTTTCACCACGCACGCGCCGACCTCAACGCTGCGCTGGACCGCTGGCCGCTGCTGGATACAACGGCGCGCGAAGCCTGCCTGTTGCGGCTGGATGCCGCGATGCTGAGCTGCCTGCGCGGGCGCTGGGCCGGGCTGCTGCCGTCGCTGCACACGCTGCTGCCGACGCGCGGCGAGTCGGAGCTGGCGCCCGGCCACACGCTGGGCGGACTGCCCGGCTTCCGCGCGCACCTGGAGGCGACCCACGAGGCCACCCACGCCGTCCTCGACGCCCTGCCGGACCCGGTCGTCGACGCAGTCATCCGCTCCGGCCAACAACTGGCCGGCGACGCGGCGGTGCAGTTCGTCGCACCCCGGCTGGACGTGACGGAGGCGGACCGGCGCAGCCTGCTCACGCTGCCGCGCCGCCCCGCCTGGTGCTGGGCCACCCTCCAGCCCCAGCTTGAACGGCTCCTCGGCGCGTCGGTGCACCTGGATCGCTGGCGCACGCGCGGCCCGGTGGAAGACGGAGAGGCGCCCGCCGGCGCCGACTGCGATGATCCGGACATTATGCTCCTGCCGCATCTCGAAGCGTCCGCCGACCCGCGCACGCTGCTGGCCGATACGGTGCGCGGTGCGCGCGCGGTTGTCGTCGCGTTTCGCATTCCCAACGTCTTCACCGCCGCCGTCCCGGCGCTCACCGCGCGCGACCTGGCGACCGTCTGCGCCAGCGCCGGGGCCCAGATTCGCCATTTCCACGCCGAGGCCGGGTTCACCCGCCTCGTGATCGAGCGCGCCGACCCCACCGTGTCCGCCGCGCGCCCAGCAGACGAGTTCGCCCACTCCGCCGGATAATACTGGCGGCCAGCGCGGCTGCCGTGGCACGCGCCTCGCGCGGGCCGGCCGCGCGCGCCGCGCTTTGCAAATCGGCCCCCCAGCGCTATACTGGCGTCCTACGCCGTGATGGATGCACGACGCGAAGGGGAAGCTCGGCCAGCCGGATCGGCGGAGCACCCCAATCCGCATGGACGCGCGCAGGAGCACACATGGGCACGAAGCTTGCGTGCATCGGCGGACGCGCCGCGTACGAGCTCGTTCGACAGGGAGTCTTCGTCGCGCAGCGGATCGGTCCGCGTCCCACGCCGTTCGGTCCCTCGCAGCCGCTCTACCAGTGCCGCTGCCCCGGCGGCGAGTACCTGCTGGTGTGCCGTCACGGCGAGGCGGGCTACGAGGTCACGCCCAGCCTCGTCAACTACCGCGCGAACATCTACGCTCTGAAGGACCTGGAGGTCGACGCCGTCGTCTCCTGGAGCGAGACGCGTGCCATCAGCCACAACTACCGGGTCGGCGAATACGTGCTGGTCGACGACCTGATCGACGAAACGGTGGCCCGGCCGCGAACGTTCTTCGATAACAAGGAGCTGGCGCACATTCGCCACTGGCCGGTCTTCTCCGGCGCCCTGCGGAAGGCCTTTGCGGCCGCCCTCCAGGAAGAGGGCTTCGAATTTTCCGATCGCGGCATCTACGTCTGCACCGAGGGCCCGCGGCAGGAGACCCCGGCCGAGGCCCGCAAGTACGAGACGTTTGGCGGGCAACTGATCGGGCAAACGTTGGCGCCCGAAGTCTTCCTGGCCAAAGAGCTCCAGATGAATTACGCGAGCCTGTGCTTCGTGGCTCGTTACGCCGAAACCGGCACGCCCTACCTGGCCTTCGAATCCGGCCGCGTGCTCAGCGAGGCGACGCTCACCGAACGGGCGAACCGGGCGGTCCAGGCCATTCCGCGGGTGCTCAACCGCCTGTACGAGGTCCTGAAACGCCCCGTCGCGGCGAGCGAATCAGTCGTCGCCGTCAAAACTCAGAACGGCGAGCGCAACGGAAACTGGCGCACCTGGTTCGAACATCCGGACGTGTGCATCCCCGTGGCCGCGAACCGGCCGTGATCCTGCGCGCTGCCTGGGTGCTTCCCGTCGTGGGCCCTCCGATCCGCGACGGTTTCGTCAGGCTCGCCGGCGACTCGATCGTCCAGATCGGACCCGCCGCCTCACTTGACCGACAAGCTGACATCCTCGATCTCGGCGCGGCCATCCTCATGCCGGGCCTCATCAACCCGCACACGCACCTGGAACTCACCGGCTATGCCGGCCGGCTCGCGCCCGCGCCTTTCTGGGAGTGGGTGCTGCGCCTGGTCGAATTGCGGCGGGCGCCGGGACGGGTGCCGCGGGAGACGCAGGCCGCCGTCGCGGGCGCGTGGGCGAGCCTGCGCGCCGGCGTGACGTGCGTCGGCGATATCTCGCGCGAGAACGTCTCGTGGCGCGCGTTGAAACCACTGCCCATTCGAAAAGTGTGTTTTGCAGAACTGCTCTCGCTCGCCGATGCGCCCCCGCGCAATCCCGTGGAGCTGCGCAGAGCGGTCCTGGAGATCGAAGAAGACGCCCTGCTCACCGCCGGCGTGACGCCCCACGCCCCCTACACCGTCCCCCAGGCGGACATCTGTGCCGCCATCCGCCTGGCGGCCGAGCTCGAGCGCCCGTGGTGCACGCACTGGGCGGAGACGCGCGAGGAACTCGCCTTCCTCGCCGGCCGAAATGACGAGCTGCCACGGTTCATGTATGGGCTGCTCGAACAGTGCGGCGTGCGTTCGCCACACTGTGGCCCGCTTGATTACCTGGCCGCCTGCACCGCGGGGGCGCGGCCGGGCCTGCTTGCGCACGTGAATTACGTCACCGATGACGAGATCGCGCGCCTGGCAAAGAGCGGTCACACCGTCGCGTACTGCCCGCGCGCGCATCGCTTCTTCGGCCATCCCGAGCACCCGTTCGCGCGGCTGATCGCGGCGGGGGTGCCGGTGGTCATCGGCACGGACAGTGCGGCGAGCAACGAAAGCCTGTCGATTCTCGAGGAGCTGCGTCACCTGCGACGGCACGTGCCCGGCACGCCGGCGGAGGACGTACTGCTGCGGATGGCGACGCTGGACGCGGCGCGGTCGCTGGGCCTGGACGGTCAAATCGGCTCGCTGGCGCCCGGCAAGCAGGCCGACTTCGTCGCGTTTGCCTGCCCGCGCGCTGCGACGGAGCCCGCCGCGGTCGTCATCGAGAGCGCGCCGCCCGCGTTAGCGGTGTGGGTGGCTGGTCAGCGCGTCTCGTTTCCCGCCCGCTGAAGCGGCCGGTCAGTGGCCCGTGTGCCCGAATCCCCCCGCGCCGCGGTTCGAGCCGGCAAGCTCCGCGGCCTGCACCACGTCGACCTGTGCCACGCGGCTGATCACGAGTTGGGCAAAGCGCATCCCGCGCGTAATGGTGTAGGGCTCGCGCGCACAGTTGCCGAGGATCACCTGGAGCTCGCCGCGGTAATCCGAGTCAATGGTACCCGGAGCATTCGGCTGCATCAGGCCGTGCCGCAGGGCGAGGCCGCTGCGGGCGCGGACCTGGCCCTCGTACCCTTCCGGTATCTCCAGGAACAGGCCGGTCGGCACGAGCTTGATCTCGCCCGGCGCGATCGTGATCGGCTCATCGTTGGCCGCCACCAGGTCCAGGCCGGCCGAGTGCGACGTCATGTATTGCGGCGGCGGCAGGTCTTCCGTGCCTTCGCGCCGGCAGAACTTCAATACGGGCTGCATGCGATGCAGTCCTCCTTACATCAGACCACGGTACGACCCGCCGTCCACCAGGATCGACGTGCCGGTGATATAGCTCGCACGGGCGCTGCAAAGAAACACCACCAGGGCCGCCAGCTCCTCGGGGCGGCCCAGGCGGCGCAACGGCACGCCCGCCGCCAGCGCCGCAAGCTCCTCGTCCACGGTTCGCCCGGACTTGCCTGCGCGCGTGGCGGCCAGCGCACGCAGGCGCGCCGTTTCGTGCAGCCCCGGACACACGTTGTTGACCAGGATCCCCGACGGGCCCAGCTCGTCCGCGAGCGTCTTGGCGAGGCCGATGACCGCCGGCCGGATCGCGTTCGACAGCAGCAGGTTGTCCACCGGCTGCTTCACCGAGATGCTCGTAAGGTTCACGATGCGGCCGCCGCCGGCGCTTTGCATGTGTGGAACGGCCAGGCGGATCAGGCGCACAACGTTCATCAGCGTGCCGTCTATGGCGCCGGCCCAGGTTGCGTCGTCGTGCGCAGCGAACGGTCCGGACGGCGGTCCCCCCGAGTTGTTCACGAGAACATCGAGCCGGCCCCAACGCTGCACGGTCGTGTCAACCAGGCGCCGGCAGTCCGCGGCGCGCGACACGTCGGCCGCGATCGGCAGCAGGTCCGCCCCGGTCTGCGCCGCGATGGCACCCGCGGCGTCGATTAATGTCGCCTCGCTGCGGGCACACAGCGCGACGCGTGCCCCCTCGGCCGCCAGGCCGGCCGCGACCGCGCGCCCCAGCCCCTGGCTTGCAGCGCACACCAGCGCGACCCGCCCCCGCAACTCGAGGTCCATGCTGCCTCCTCGGCGCGGCGTGCACCGCCGCGGATGCCCATTGGGCGCGCGCTCGCCGCGCCGGTCAAGCATGAGCTGTCTGGCCTGCGCGACGCGGCGGCGCTGCGAGTCAGCGGGGGCTGAGCAATTCCACGAAGGGATCGATGTCGAACACGTTCACGACGCCGTCGCCGTTCACGTCGGCCAGGAGCACGTCGCAGGCCGGCCAAGCCGCGGCATAGGCGGCGGGATCGACCAGTGCCAGGGCGAACGGGTCGATGTCGAAGGCGTTGATGGCGCCGTCGCAGTTCAGGTCGCCCGCGGCCTGGGCCTGGCAGTCGATGTACTGCACGGCGAAGTCGTCGATCAGTGCTTCCATGAGCGAGCCGGGATCCGTGTCGTTCACGGTGAAGCGAACCTGCGTTGTCGCGCTGGGAGTGAGAAAATCACTCACGCGCCAACCCGCACAGTTCCACACCTCGTCGCTGCGCGTCACCGATTCCACCGTCACCCAGTTGAGGCCGTCGGCGCTGACGGACACCTCGAGCACATCATCCATCTGCACGCTGATGTGGAACCAGCGCCAGTAACTGATGAACGCATCCAGCCCGCTCAGGTCCAGCACGGGCGAGTATAGGTGCGACGGACCCCCATCGACGTCCTGCGCGGCGGGATGCACGCCCGCGCTCGGACCGGTTACATAGCAGAAGTGGCCGGCGTCTGGCGTATGGTCGTCTTCCGGTTGCGTGATCACGTCGAGATTGATCACCTGCTGCGGGTCGCCCCATTCCCAGTCGCCGCTGACGGCGCCCGGGTCAACGCTCCAGCCGGAGCTGGTCTCCAGCGCATCTTCGAACCACGTCGTCCACACCCCCACCGCATGCGTCAGCGTCTCACCCGAAGCGCCGGCCGGGAAGGTCACCGCTCCCTCCTCCGTCGTCTCCACGCTGAAGTAGTACTCGGGGCTGTCGCCGCAAGATGCCTGCGGCAGGGAGACCACGAAGTCGCCGGCGCCGAGATCGTCAAGCGGAATCGCTTCGAACGGTCCGTCGGCGGTGCGCCAGTGCAGCGCAGCGGTCGCCGGCACGAGTTCTTCGCCGAACGCGCGGATCCGTACGGCGAGCGCAAAGGACTGTCCGGGCGGGACGACTTCGGGCCGGCCGGCGGGGAAGGAGAACACGGTGATGATGTTGCGGGCGGCGTCCCCTGCGAGCGAGTACGACTGGGGTCCGGCCGGCACGTCGTGGCCGATGACCTCGACGGTCCACACGCCCGCCTGCGGGTTCTCCACCCAAACCTGCTCGATGTTGTTCGTGTGGTCTTCCTGTGTCCGGACCGCCGGCTCAGCCGGCACAAGTGGGTCGAGCGTCCACGGGAAATGCGGCGTCCCGTCCGGCGCGGTGACGAGCAGATCCAGGTCGTTAACGAGTGCCGGTACGACGTTCGGCACCCCGGGCTCGTCGTCCCACGCCAGCGTCACGCGCAGTTCCGGCGTGCCGGCGGCAATTTCCACCGTTCGGATCTCCACGCTGTCCTGCACGGCGGTCGCTTCGACGAAGCCGCCGGCGCGGAGCAGGTCGATCGCGGCTTGCGCGCGGATCGTGCCGTAACCGAACTGGTAGTCCGGTCCCGGGTTTCCCTGGTCCGCCGCGGTCTGCACCCACAGTGCCTTGAGCGTGGAATTCCGCGGCAGCGGCTGCCCGGGGAATTGCTGCTGGAAATCCTGGAGCAACAGCGCCGAGAGGCCGCACGTGACGGGACTGGCCATCGACGTGCCGCAGAGCGAGACGTAATCCGTGTCGTCGTACGAGCCGCACGAGCGAATTCCCAGGTCGCCGCCGGCCTGGCAGCCGGGCGCACAGATGTCGGGTTTGATCCGCCCGTCGTCGGTGGGTCCCCAGCTGCTGAAGCTCGTCATTGACTCATCGTTGGAATTCACGGCGCCGACGCTGATGTGGTTCTTGGCCCCGCTGGGCGGCGCGATGCTGTAAAAGTCGCCGAACCCTTCCACGTCGCAGCGGCTGCCCGAACGTTCATTTCCCCCGGCCCAGATCACGCGGAACGGCGCGCCGAGGCTGCCGCCGACGATCGCGTCGATCAGGGCATCGGTGACGCCGTAGTTGCCCTGCCAGGCACAGTCGAACCCGTTGGGCTCGACGTTGCTGCCGATCGAGTTGTTGGCCAGCACGGCCGCGCCGTCCTGGATGGCACGGGCGTAGTCCGCCTCGAGGTCGCCGGGGTCGGTGTAGAGAAAGCCGGGCGCACCACCCACCTGCAGGCCGGCCGACAGCAGCGTGGCCGCCGGGGCCATGCCGCGGTAAGTCGGGTTCGCGATGCCCGCGCCGCCCACCGTGCCGGCGACGTGCGTCGCGTGCAGGATCGTTCCCGAGCTGTCGAGCACGCTGAGGCGGTCGGTGAAATCCACGTGGGTGCTGCGGGCGGTGCCGCCGTCGAACACCAGGACCGTGACGCCTGCCCCGTCGAGCCCATACGGTGGCGTCTGAACGACGTCCGCCTGCGTAGCGGCGCGGGCGCCGTCGTTCGTCGGTCCCAGTGGCGGCAGCGGGGGCTCAAGCCACTGCACGCGATCCTCATCGGCGAGGCCGAACAGGGCCGGCTCGTCCACATCGATGACCAGCCCGTTCACGCTCACCAAGCGGCTCTGCACGACGCCGCCATGGGCTTCGACCAGCGGCACCGCCTCCTTTTCCAGCAGCACATCGGGGTAGAACACGACGTAGGCGGCGATGCGGCGCGGACCTTTCACCCGCGACGGCTGCACCGCCCATGCCGGCAACTGACCGGCTGCCAGCGCGGGATGAAGCTTCCACTCGCGGCGGACCGCGCCGATGCCCGTCAGCCCGGGCAACGTGACCAGCTCTTCCGGCGTGGCGCCGCGCTCCACGCGCGCGAACCACGCCCCGCCGCCCAGCGGCCGCAACAGCGTGAGCCCGTGCTGCGCGGCCACAATGCGCAGGGAAGTCGGTACGGCGGCGCCGAATTGCACGACGACGTGTGCGCCCTGCACCCCGTCCGGCAGGGCATGCCGTGCGTGTTCGACCGTAGCGGGAGGCAGTTCCGCCGCGCCGCTGCACCACAAGACCCCCTGTGCCACGCCGCCCGTGGCGGCCGGAAAGGCCGCCAGGATCAGTGCGACCAGGGCCGCGGTACGAGGAAGGTCCTTCTCGCCTGCGCTCACGGAAGCATTCTCCTCGCCCGCCCTGAGCCCCTGTCTCGGGACAGAATCGGGGGGGGCGGCCGGGCGCCGCCGCCGGCAACCCGGCCGCCGGGGATACAGTGGACCGATTGCCGGCGACTAGTTGCCGGTCAGCAGCTCCACGAATGGATCAATGTCGAACGCGTTGACCTCGCCGTCGAGGTTCACGTCCGCGTTGTAGAGGGTGCAGTCGAGGTACGCCGCCGCGTACCCGTCCGGATCCGTCAACGCCAGCACGAACGGATCGATGTCGAAGGCGTTGATCGCACCGTCGCAATTCACGTCGCCCGGCACGGGGCCCGGAATCCAGGCCGCACCGCTGGTCGAGTTGCTCTCGGGGAACGGGTGCGTCATGGGCGTCCACGTTCCGCCCGGGCCCTGCGCCAGGTCGTAGACGAACATCGGGTAGTCGGCACCGTAGACCGTAACCGCGTAGACCTTGTTGTACCCGCACGCCAGGCCGCGTGCCGCCGAGTTGTCGGCCGGCACCGACGGGGCCACGAAGCTGATCGTGCCGGTCTCCACGTCGATGGCGCGCAGCCCGCTCGGTGAGCCGTACTCGTCGTAGCCGTAGAGCAGGCCATCGGCGGGGTTGTAATCGAGCGCGAAGAAGCGGTAGCCCTGGGCCGAGGTATCGACCGCGAGGGTCATCGACCCGTCGTCCGGGTTGATCTCGTAGATGCCCATCGGGCTGCCGTAGTTGCAGAATCCCCACAGCTTGCCGCGCCCGTATGCCAGGCCCGAGACGTCGTACTGGAGGTCGGTCAGGTAGACGGACGGTCCTTCCAGCGAAGACAGGTACAGCTCGGTGTTGAAGTCGCCCGACGACAGGTACAGCGTGCCGTCCGGACGGCCCGCCGCGCCGTTGAGCCCGAACACGAACCCGTTGTGCCACTGGACGTCCGGGAAGCCGGCCAGGTCCGTCGTGCGCGTCGGCAGGTCGCCGTACTGCACGCCGACGAACAGCGGGCGCACCGGTTCGGAGGGTTCGGGGCCGCTGTCGGGCTCGAGCGACAGGTCGTCGTAGTACACGACCGTGGAGTGCGGGGCGAACAGGTCGATGTTCCCGATGGCGAGCTGGCCGACCGCCCCCACGATCCAGTCGCCCTCGTACAGCAGCTGACCGTTGTAGTACTCCGTCACCCAGCCGAGCCAGTTGTCCAGGTCGATCTCCAGGCGAATCTCGGCCCACTGGTCGTACGCGATCGGCAGCGGCGACGTTGCCTCCGCGTCGCGCAGGTAGTCGAACACCATGCCGGTGGACGGGTCGAAATGGAGCTCAACCGTCCAGTAGTACGGCCCGCCATGCTCGTAGTAGCTGTTGACGACGAAGTACGTCGTGCTGGACAGGTCAGACGGGATGTATTGCCAGGCCGTGATCACCCACTGGCCGCCCTCGATCCCGCTGAACGGGTGTACCGCGTCGGAAGTGTCACTCACCGCAATGGAGTGCGGGACCGAACGGGCCTGGGCGTCACTTACGACGCCGGCGGCGGCGGGATTGTGATCCCAACCGCTCCAGCCGCCGATGTCGAACAGCGCAATTCCCAACTCGTAGCTGTCAAAGTTGTCCGACCAGCCGATGCCGGGGCCGCCGCCGTCGTCGCAGGGATTCGGCCAGCAGATCGCGCCGTCGCCGAGGAAGGTCCCGCCGTTGTCCTCGCACAGCCAGTCGTCGATCTCCAGGCAGCCGCCGGTGAAGAAGCAGCATGCGCCGAAGAGCGGCTGCGGGCAGGGATTCGGCTCGCACAGCGTGTAGTCGCCCTGGTAGACCCCGCCCAGGTTTTCGCACTCGTATTCCGATTGCTCCGGCTCGCACACGCCGCTGGGGAGGCAGCAGGCGCCGCGCGCCGGCTGCGGGCACGGGTTTTCGCCCTCGCAGCTCGTTCCTTCACCCAGCCACGTGCGTTCCCAGTAGAACGAGCACAGCGTCTCCGTCGTCGTCAGTACGCAGCGACCGTCGAGTGGATCGCAGCACGCCCCGATCGGCGGGCACACCACGTCCTCGCAGACGGTGCCGTCACCCATGTACAACCCGAAGATGCCGTTCTCGCAGTACTCCTGCGTCGCCACCTCGCAGTGGCCATCGATGTAGGAACAGCACGCGCCAGTCGGTTGCGCCAGCGCCGGACTCGCCGCAGAGGCGAGCGCCACGAACAATCCCGCCAGTACTCGTTGCATCGTCCTTCCTCCTGTCGCGTCAAGGATTCTCGGAAGCACTCTCAGCCACCTTCCGGGATGTGCGTTCCCGGCACCCACACACCGGCCCGGGCAGGCGAGCGGCGCGAGCGACCGAGAACTGCACACCCTATGTTCTAAACATTTTTCTGGAAAAATGCAATGAAATCCGACGGAACCCGCCAACTCCTTTATTCTCAACGTCATATGATACTCTTTTTGCAATTCAAGAGCTAACTTGGTAGAATTAATCTATGTCCGCCCCGCGCGAGCACGACGCCGGTTCATTCAAGGCCGAAGCTGAGACCGTGATCCGCCGCGTCAAAGGTGCGCTCTCCGAGGTAATTGCGGCGGTCCCGCACCTGTCCTTCAAACGCGCAACCGATCTCGCCGTCGGGCTCGGAATCGACACGAAACTCGCGTGGAAGATCTCGCGCTGCATCGAAGGCGCCGACCCGTTCGCGGCCGCCCGCTTCATCCCCGGTCCCAGCGGCATGAAGATCTTCCTCCGCGCCGCCGTCCGACGCCACACGCCGCCGGACGTGATCAGTGCGGCGGAGAACGCCTTCGAGTCTTTCCGTGAGCTCGTGCAGGCGCACGCGGGCAACCGTAAGTACTTTGACATGATGGTCGCCGGTCACGCTTCGGCCGACCGTGGCCGCTCCGATCTCGAGCACCGGCGGCTGACCTTTGAAGGGAACAGCTATGTGTGGGGCGTGCAGGCGCGCACGATCCTGCGCCTCTTCGTCGTGAGCCCATCGGCGGATGCGGACACGTGGGACGTGATCGCGATCCGCGGGTTCATCGACTTCCGGCCGATGCGGCCGCAGGTCGCCTGGCGCATTTCGCGACCCTACTCCGTGGACCAGTCGCACAGCATCCACGGCGAGATGGTGCGCAGACCCCTCGATCCGGGCGTACCCGCCGATACGTCCGCCTTGCCCCTGCTGACGGAATTCTGCACGAAACCGCTGCCGGAATTCCGGCGGCGCGACGCCGGTCGGGGCCAGTTCGACTATGACTTCGTCGAGACCTCGGTCGGCAATACCGCCCTGCTGACCTGCATCACGGGCGAAATCGTACGACAGGTCGAGCCGCGCTACTGGCACGAGCTGTACCCGGACTTCTGCGTCACCTTTCCGGTCCGCATCCCGGCGGAAGCGCTGCTCTTCGACGTGGCGATCCACGAAGACCTGTTCGGCGGCCCCGGCCCGCTCGAGCCGGTGCTGTTCAGCGATCTCTTCAGCGACAGCTCGGAGCTGCGCTACACCGATGCCGACCGGCTCCCGCTGCACGAGGAGGTGCAGCAGCTGGGCCGCGGTCTCGACGCGACGCACACGCGCGACGTTCCTCGCTACCCCGAACTGCTCCGCTACGCACTCCACCAGGCGGGCTGGGACCCGGCGCGGTTTGAGCTGCACCGCTTTCGGATGGCATATCCGCCACTGCCGAGCACCATTCTCCTGCGGCGGTCCAAGCCGCGCCGGCCAGCCGAGTAGCCCAGTCCGCCAGAGGGGCCGAAACCGATCCCGCCCGAGTTGCCGATAGGGGGTACTGTCGCACGTACAGGACTGGACATGGCCGCCTTCGCCCCGTCTGCGATCGACGCGCTCGCTGAGTTCCCCTTTCTGCGCCGCAGCCCCGAATATGACTCTCCGGCCAAGCGTGCGAACCTCGCGAAGCTGAGCCAGGCCCGGCGCAGCGGTGCGCTCGGAACCGCCGCAGCGCCGGCGTACATCCGGTTCGAATCATCCGCGCACTGCAACCTGCGCTGCTGCTGGGCGCAGCGCCAGCCGCAGCACCCGGCCCTGCGACCGCGCGGTCACGCGCACCCAGACTTGGCGCGGCGTGTCGTTGCGGAGCTCGGCGAGGTGCTCTACATGGCTATCCTGTGCCACTGGGGCGAGCCGACGCTGAATCCGGCGCTACCGGACATCGTTCGCATCTTTCACGACGCCGGCATCTACACGACTTTCGACACCAACATGACCCGGGTCACGCCCCGCCTCGCGGACGAGTTGTGCGCGGCAGGGCTCGACGATGTGTCGGCCTCGATCGACGGGGTCAGCCAGCACGTGTATTCGCAGTACCGCGTGGGAGGCATGGTTGGCCGCGCGCTGGACGGGCTGCGGCACTTCGTCGCCGCCCGCGCGCAGACCGGTCGGGCCACGCCGTGCATCCGCTGGCAGTACCTGGTCTTTCCCCACAATGTCCACGAAGTCGATCTCGCCACGCGCCT
>CAZVRR010000035.1:0-12661 GCA_964629745.1 uncultured Planctomycetales bacterium
TGGTTCCGGGCGACCTCAACTGCGACGGCGTCCTCGACGTCTTCGACATCGATCCCTTCATCCTGGCACTCAGCGGCACGCTCGCATATGAGGACGCGTACCCCCTCTGCGTCTGGCTGCTGGCCGATCTGAATGGCGACGGCCTCGTCAACGTATTCGATATTGATCCGTTCGTGGCAGCGCTGACACAGTAGCTGCGCGCGGAACTGCCCGGCGCGGTGCGTCCGTTTGCGGGCCGGCGGCTGGCCGGCGAAGATGCTGCTGCGCATCCTGATTTCAGCCCGGATCGGAGGACCCGATGAACCGCAGAACATTTCTCAAGACCGTACCGACGTTCACGGTGCTCGCCGCCACGGGGCGCAGCTTCGCCCAGGCTGCCGGGCCAACGCCCAAATCGGACGCGGTCACACCGGCGGAATCCCCCGCGATCGGAAACCTCGAGGTGATCACGCTGCTGCCGCCCGAGCTGGACGGGGGGAAGTCGGTGCTGGCCGCACTGCACGAGCGGAAGACCACGCGTGAGATCCGCGCAGGCAAACTGCCGGCGCAACTGCTGTCAAACCTGCTGTGGGCGGCATGGGGTGTGAACCGCGAGAACGGCCCGCAGGGCCGGCCCGGCCGGACCGCGGCCTCGGCGCGGAATTCGCAGGAGATCGATCTCTACGTCGCCCTGCCCGAGGGCGTGTACCTGTACGACGCGGTGCCGCACCGCCTGGTGCCGGTGCGCGCCGGCGATGTGCGGGGGCGGGTAGCACGCGGCGGGCGCGGCACCGCGGCCCAGGCGCCGGTCAACCTGATCTTGGTCGCCGATGTGGCCCGGTATGCGCGGCACGACGACCCCGGCATGCAGGAGACCGAGAATCAGCGCGGCTTCTACAACGCCGCCTGCGGCCTGATCGCCGGCAATGTCTTCCTGTTCGCCGCTTCCCAGGGCCTGGGCGCGTGGTTCCACGTGTGCGACCGGGCGGCCCTCGCCGCCGAACTGAAGCTGCGGCCCGAGCAGCATGTGCTCTACGCCCAGACGGTGGGGTATCCGGCGTAGCGACGCCCGGTTCGCGTCAAGCACTCGGCACGACGGTCGGACGACGGAACACCCGCCAGATCAGGCGCGTCAACACGGCTGCCAGCAGGATGCCCGCCTGGACGGCGGCGATCTGCCAGGCCGTCAGCGGTACGAGCACGGAGAACGTCGCGAAGAGCACGTAGCGCAGCCCGCGGCCGACGAAATACGCCAGGCCGAAGCCCAGGCGCGAGTAATGCCGCAAAATGGCCAGCCAGCGCACGGCGTCGATCGGCAGCGGCACGAACCCGACCAGCGCCAGGATCTGGAACGGCGCCTTGTTGAACCAGCGGATGCCCCAGCCGTAGATGCGCGTCGCGCGAATCCGCCGGCCCCACCCGTGCTGAAACATCCAGGCCAGCAGGTGATACTCGTTCAGGTTGGCCATCGCGGTCGCCAGCGCCCCCAGGCCGGCGACCGTCAGCACGCGCAGCCAGGGCGGGTCGAAGCCGCCCGCGTCCGAGGCCGCGTACAGGATGATCCACGCCGTCGGCAGCGGCAGGGCGATGTTGCAGAGCGAGAGGTAAAAGCACATCAGGCTCAGGAGCCACCACGCCTGGGCCGTGGGGCTGCCGTGGTCAACGCGCTCCAGCAGGCTCAGCGCCAGCGCGGCCAGTCCGCCCATCCAGAGCAGAAACAACGCGAACCAGGCGCGCAGGCCGGGCAGCGGCCGCTCCGCACCGGCGGGCGCCACGGCGGTCGCGACCAGCGCCTGCTCATCACTCGGCGAAGCGGCCATCACGTAACACGAGGGTTCGGTCGGCGGCGACCGGAAGGTGCTCATTGTGCGTGATCATGACGATCGTCTGGCCCCACTGGCGATGGAAGTGGCTCAACAATTCCAGCACGGCGCTCGCATTCGCGGAGTCGAGGTTTCCCGTCGGCTCATCCGCCAGCAGCAGGTCCGGCCGCCCGACCAGGGCCCGCGCGATGGCGAAACGCTGCTGCTGTCCGACCGAGAGCCGGCCCGGTTTCTTGCGGGCGCAATCGGACAGGCCGATCCGCGCGATCAACTCGTCAACCTGGCCGTCGACCGCGACGCCGCGAATCTGGAGGGGCAGGGCGACATTGCGTCGCGCGCTGATCGTCGGCAGCAGGTTGAACCGCTGGAAGACGAAACCGATCCGCTCGCGGCGCAGGCGGGTGCGGTCCGCATCGCACAGCCCGCGCGTCTCGAGGCCGGCGATGCGGACGGATTCCGCCCGCGTCGGCGTCATCATCAGGCCCAGGATATTCAGCAGCGTGGTCTTGCCGCACCCGGAGGGCCCGCGGATGACGACGAACGCGCCGCGCGGCACCTGCAGGTCGATGTCATGCAGCACCGGCTCGACCACGCCCGGATGGACGTAGGCGTGCTGCACCCCGCGCAGGTCGATCATCAGCTCGGTGCTCATTCGTAGCTCAATGCCACGGCCGGCTCGAGTCGCGCCGCCCGGTACCCCGGGTACAGCGCGCTCAGCGCGCCGCCCACCACGCCCAGCAACAACGCCGCGATCACGAGCGTACCGCTCAGCTCGACGGTCAGCAGCGGCTTGCAGGCCGTGATGGCCCACTTCGCGAAAAACGCCAGGGCGATGCCGAGCGTCACACCCGTCGCCGACACCAGCAGGGCCTCCGTGACCGACAGCCGAACCAGGCCCAGGCGCGTCACGCCCAGGGCTTTCAGCACGCCGATCTCGCGCGTGCGCTCCACGACCATGGTGTACATGGTCAGGAGAATGAACAGGAAGCACACGACCAGGGCCAGGCCGCTGGAGGCCGACATGTAGAGGTTCACCTGGGCAAAGCTCTCGTGCAGCAGCCGGCCGTACTCGCTCTTGAGCTCCACGCGTGCCTGCGCGCCGAGGGCCTGCTGGAATGCATCCGCCGCCGCGACCGGGTCGACGTCCGGCCGCAGCTTCAGGAAGAACATGCTCGACCACGGTTCGCCGCCGTTGAGCATCTCGCGTAGCGTGGCGAGCGGGGCGAAGACGCGCCCGGCCACGCCCGCCTCGACGACGCCCACCAGCCGGAAGGCGCGCCCCATGATGCGAACTTCGTCGCCGAGCTGGTACGCGCGCCGCGTGCCCGAGCCGGCGTCGACCTCGCCGACGCGCTGCAGGCGTTCGTCGATGATCAGCTCGAGCCCATCGGCCAGCTCCTCGTCGGAGAGCGGCGTCACCTCGACCGGTTCGTTGTCGGCCCCGGGCGCGGGCAGCGACCGGCGGCGCGAAAAATCGATGGCGCGGTCGAAGACGCGGCCGGCGCGGACCTGCCGATGGCCGAGGAACAGCGGCATGTGTTCCGGCGCGACGCCGAAGAGCCGCTGCTGCTGGCCGCCCATGCGCACCTGCGCGAAAAACACCGGCACGACCGTGGCCGCGAGCGGGCCGCGCGCGTCCGCCTGGCGCAGCAGGAAGCGCTCGAACGACCCCGAGAAGGGGGCCCCGTTCGTGAAGATGATGTTTTCCTGGGCGGGCAATACCACGAGTTCGGCTTCGACGCTCTGCATGCGCTGTCCCACCTCGTTGATCGAGCCGCTGGCGAGCCCCTTGGAGACGAGCAGCAGGGCGATGCCGATCCCGACCGCCAGCGCGCTCAGTGCCGACCGCAGCTTGTGGTGCAGCAGGTTGGCCCAGGCCAGCGCGAGCATTCGATTCACGGTACGGAGCACCCGACAGGGCGTCAACCGCGAACCCGGCCCGCGCCCGGCTGGTTTACCGCAGCTTTCCCGAGCCGCCGGCGATACAATCTGGCAGCGGGCCCCGCACCGTGGCCCGGCGATTGCCGTACCCCTGTTATGGCACCCGGCGCTGCGGCGCGATGAGAGGAATGATGCTGTACCAACTTCCGTTGCCACCGGCGTATGCCGAATTGAGCGAAAGCGAGCTGCGGCAGCGCATCCGCGAGGCACGCCAGCGGCTTGGCAGCCGCCTCGTCATCCTCGGTCATCACTACCAGCAGGACGAGGTGATCGAGTTCGCGGACTATACCGGCGACAGCCTGAAGCTCTCGCAGATCGCCGCGGCCCAGCAGGACGCGGAGTTCATCGTGTTCTGCGGCGTGCATTTCATGGCCGAGTCGGCCGACATTCTGACCAGCGAACGCCAGGTGGTGATCCTGCCTGATCTGTCCGCCGGATGCAGCATGGCCGACATGGCGCATATCGATCAGGCCGAGGAGGCCTGGTCGACACTGACGGCGCAGGCCGGCATGCCGATCACGCCGATCACCTACGTCAACTCTGCCGCCGCGATCAAGGCCTTCGTCGGGCGCAACGACGGCGCATGCTGCACGAGCTCGAACGCGAAGATGGTGCTCGAATGGGCGCTGCGCGGCGCGGAGCCCGGCGGGCCCGAGACGGCGGGGCACAAGGTGCTGTTTCTGCCCGATCAGCACCTGGGACGCAACACCGCTTATGCCTTGGGCTGGCCGCTGGAAAGCATGGTGGTCTACGACCCGCATCTGCCGGAGGGCGGACTGACCGCCGCGCAGGTGCGGCAGGCGCGGTTCATCTTGTGGAAGGGACACTGCTCGGTGCACGCGCTGTTTCGTCCGGAGCAGATCGCCACGCTCCGCGCGCGGCCCGAGCCGTGGCAGATTATCGTGCACCCCGAGTGCGAGTGGGCGGTGTGCCAGCAGGCCGACCTGGTCGGGAGCACCGAGTACATCATCAAGACGGTTCGAGAGGCCGCGCCGGGCACGTACTGGGCGGTCGGCACCGAGGTGCACCTCGTGAACCGGCTGGCGACAACCATGCCCGACAAGCACATCCGCTCGCTGGCCGGCGTGCAGTGTCTCTGCGCGACGATGTACCGCATCGACCTGAAGCACCTGTACTGGGTCCTCGACAATCTCGTGCAGGGCCACGTCGTGAACCGGATCACCGTCGATCCACAGACACGCCGCTGGTCGCTGCGGGCGCTGGAGCGAATGCTCGCGCTGCGACCCGCCCAACCTGTTTCCGCGAAATAGCTTGCGCCGCAGGTCAGGCCGTCGCTGCGGCCCGCCGCCTGCACCCGCGCGCGCAATCGGACGATAGGAAGGGTGCCGGCTGCGCGTCGCGCCGGCAGACTTCGAGATTGTTCCGGCGTGACCGGAGGAGCCCCCCATGTTCTGGATGGCCTTTCTGAGCATCATCGCGGCGATTGTGCGCGCCCTGCAGGTTTTCGGGCCGGTCTAGGCTGACACGATCCCACGCGCCTCAATCACCGGCTGCGATGCCATGATCGCCCCAGCGCCGGTCGCGGCCGCGCCCGGTCACGGTTCGGCGAGCGCGTTCTCCAGTTCCTGGTGCACGCGCGGCGAATTGCGCACGATCAGCATTCCGCGGTAGGTCTGGATCGTCCCCTGACCGCCCTGCCCCTCCCACGAACCTGGCTCCACGCCGCCGGTAATCGCACGGACCAACTCGTCCAGCAAGCGTTGCGTCTCGCGCTCGATCGATTCGTTTTCATCGCGGCCCGTGCGATTGAAATCGACGATCGTGCCGCTGCCATAGCGCTCAATAATCGGCTCGGCCATCGCGACGCCCGCCGCGACGCGCGGCTGCACCGACGTGACATAGTCGGTGATCCGGCCGGCGAACAGGCGGGAGGGGCGCTGGCTGGGCGTCAGCAGGTCGGCCACGAAGTAGATGCGGGTGACGAGCTCGCGGTCCAGCTCCGCGGTCGTCGTCACGTAAATCAGGTTCTCGCGCACCAGGAAGCCGAGCCGGACGTCGAGTCCGCCCGCGTCACGCAGGAGCAGGCTCATGACATCCCGCAGGCGCAGATCGCGCGCCTGCAGCGTCACCGGCGTGCCGGGCAATACGCCGACCTGGTCCAACTGCTCCCAGTTCACGTGGATCGTGACACCCGTGAGTTCCGCGACCCAGTCCAGGGCAGCCTTCAGCGGCGCCGCTTCGAGCGAAATCTCCGCCACGCGCAGCGCCAGCACCTCCTGCGGCGTTCGCTGCGCAGGTCGTTGCGCCTCGGTCGTTGCGGCGGGCGCGGTGGACGGCGCCGCCGGAGCGGACTGTCCCCAGGTCGACGCAGCACCGAGCAGAACGCCCGCCCACGCGAGGTATCGCACCAAAGTGGCAGACATGATCGTTCCTCCGCAGCGCTGCCTGACGCCAGGTTCAGTTCCGGCCGGCCAGCGGTCGCGTCGACCCACTTCATTGTACGTGGTCGGAGGAGAGGCCCGAGCGCCCGATAGCCGCCGATTGACGCATGCGGCCGCGACCCCTACTGTGCAATGGACTTTCGATTCAAACCAGGACGACGCGTGATGGCGACCATTGCGGAGCGGTTCGAGCACTACCGCGGCGTGTTGAAGCACTGGGGCCAGGAGCACCTGCTGGCATTCTGGCCACGTCTGAACGACGGACAACGGGCAGAGCTGCTGGCGGATCTGGACCAGGTGGACCTGCCGCGCTGCGCCAGGCTGATCGATCCGTATGTTCGTAACCGGCCGCAAGTTGCGCTTCCGTCGCGCATCGAACCGCCACCGATCCTGCCGGCTGCGCCCGATCCGGGCCGCGTCGAGCTGTACCGACGTGCCGTCGCAGCAGGAGAGGAGGCGATCTGCGCGGGAAGGGTCGCGGCGTTCACCGTGGCCGGCGGGCAGGGGACTCGGCTTGGTTACGACGGACCCAAGGGCTGCTATCGAATCAGTTCGGTCCGGCAAGCACCGTTGTTTCAACTGTTCGCCGAGTCGCTCCTGGGCGTCGAACGCCGGTTCGGCGCCCGGCTGCGCTGGTACATCATGACCAGCCCGACCAACGACGCCCAGACACGGGACTTCTTTGCCGCCCATGCCTATTTCGGGCTGAAGCCGGCCGAAGTCTTCTTCTTCCCGCAGCGGCAGATGCCGGCGTTTCTCCCGGACGGGCGGATTGCGCTCGCGGAGATGCATCGGATTGCGCTGTCGCCGGACGGCCACGGCGGCAGCCTGCGTGCGTTGGCGGAGAGCGGCGCGCTGGCGGACATGGGCGGGCAGGGGATCGAGTACATCAGCTATTTCCAGGTCGACAACCCGCTGGTTCGGACGATCGATCCGCTGTTCATCGGGCTGCATGTCGTGATGGGCTCGGAGATGTCCAGCAAGGCGGTGATGAAGGCCGACGACATGGAGCGCGTGGGGAACTTCTGCCTGGCTGACGGAAAACTGACAGTGATCGAGTACAGCGACCTGCCGGAAGTGCTGGCGCGCGAGCACAATCCAGACGGCAGCCGGCGCTTCGATGCCGGCAGCATCGCGATCCACGTTCTTTCGCGCCGCTTTGTCGAGCGGTTGACGAGCGAAGGCGCCAGTGTGCAGTTGCCCTGGCATCGTGCCGACAAGAAGGTGCGGATCGTGGACGAATCGGGGGCCCCCGTGGATCCTGCGGCTCCGAACGCGGTCAAGCTCGAGATGTTCGTCTTCGACGCGATTCCGCTGGCGCGCAACCCGCTGGTGCTGTACACGGAGCGTGCGGAGGAGTTCAGCCCGGTCAAGAATCCCACCGGGGTCGACTCGGCGGTTACAGCTCGGCGGGATCTGTTGCGCCGTGCCGCGCGCTGGCTGGAGGCCTGCGGCTGCCCGGTCCCGCGCGATGCCGCCGGCGAGCCGGCCGTACCGATCGAGATCAGCCCGGCGCTGGCCGCCGACGCCGGCGAGTTGCGGGACACCATGCAGCGCTGCCCGGAGTTGCGGCCCGGGTCGCCCGTAATCCTGAGCTGACAGGTCCGATAGAAGTTTGCCACCCGGCCGGGTTTCAGCCCCCTCCGGGGGGGGAACACGGCATCCGAGGCCCCAAACTCACAACATAACATTGCCCATGGCGGGCCTCGCAATTAGAATAAGCATTGGTACGAAGGTACTGCGCAGTGGATGGGAGCACGCATGGAGCAAGCCGAGACCAGGAGCGTGCGTCCGGCTGAAATCCTGCGGCAAGCGCCTCCGGCGGAGGCACTGTCTGGGGTTCTCACGGACTACGACACGCAGCTCATGGTCCAGCTGCGCGCGGGCAACGTGGAGGCGGGGAGCAGCCTGGTGCGGCGGAATTTCGAGCGCGTAGCGCGGTATGTCGCGCGCGTCGTACGCCAGGTGCCGCCGGTGGAGGACCTCACGCAGGACGTGTTCCTGCAGGTCTTCAAGGCGGCGCCCACCTATCAACCCCACGCGCGCTTCTCCACTTGGCTGTATGCCATCGCCACGAATACCGCCCGGAATTACCTGGCACGGCAGGCTCGTGACCGGCGTCGTCCGCTGGCCGAGGAGGGTGAGGAACCTCAGTTGCCGTCGCGGCGTGAAAGCGCTCCCGACCAGCAACTGAATCTTGACGAGTTGCGAAACCGGGTCTCGGACGCGCTCAGCCGCTTGCCGGTGAACCAGCGGATCGCCCTGACGCTCGTCGAGTACGAGGAGCTTTCTTACGAGCAGGTCGCAGACGTGCTGGATACGACCGTCGAGGCAGTTCGCAGCCTGCTGCGCCGAGCGCGGGAAAGCCTGCGTCCGATGTTGACGGGCTTGATCTAGTCCGCCGGGGTGCCTGCGATACAATCTGCGCGGTTTGCGATCCGGGCGTTCGAATCGTGCGAAGCAAGAGGGGCACGCGCGGCTGCGGCGAACTCGCGCATGTGGCGAGCGTGTGCCTCTGTGATGGCGAGCGCTGGCCGTGGATCATCTCAGCGAGGAACTGGCCGAAGCGCTGCTCAGCGGTGAGCTCGATGCCGCTGCGCGAGCGAAGTGGGAGGCCCATGTACGCGAGTGCGCCGCGTGTGCCGCGCTGGTCGCTCGCGAGAAGACCTGGTCGGGACTGCTGAAGCTCGACACTGCCCGGCCGCCTGC
The DNA here is from genome assembly GCA_964629745.1 of uncultured Planctomycetales bacterium. Taxonomy (GTDB): domain Bacteria; phylum Planctomycetota; class Phycisphaerae; order UBA1845; family Fen-1342; genus JAAYXS01. The sequence goes on from CAZVRR010000035.1 coordinate 8,855, forward strand.
GGATGGGGCGCTCGAACGAACATTGGCGCGGGTCGAAGAGCTGCGGCGCTCGGCGAGCCGCGCGCGCCGCCTGGCCGGCGCGGGCATCACGGTACTGGCCGTGATTGTGGGCATTTCGATCGGCAGGGGCCTGCGCGGAATGGAGTCTCCGCCGTGGACGAATGAGGCGGCGGCCGAGCTGCGGATTTCGCCGGCGCAGGAGGACGAGATCGTGCAGCGCCTCGACGTGCTGGCGACGCTGGCGGGTGACCCCTGGCTCGCCGACCACGGGGAGTCGGTGCGCTGGCTGCAGGAAATTCTGATGCAGGAGCCGGGCGAATGATCCTGCCGCGCTGGCGCGGACTGGTGCTCTTTACAGTCACGGCGCTGGCCGCCGCGGTCGCCACGTACCTGATCCTGCCGCCCGCCGGGGCGCGCGTGGTCTCGGGCGCCCGGCAGCGCTGGGATGGTCTTTCGCGTGCGGAACAGCTCAGCTACGTGGAGCAGTACCAGGCGCTGCGGGCGCGCCCCGACTACGTCGAAGCGCTGCGCCAGGCACGCCTGTACGCGGCCCTGCCGCCGGCCGAGCAGCAGGTCCTGCGCCGCCTGAACCAGGAAATGCAGGAGACGATCGAGAACCAGCCGGCGGCGACGCGCCGGCACCTGCTCGCGCTGCCGCCCCGGCCGCGTGCGGACGAACTGTACCGCCTGCTCCAGCGCGAGGCGCCACAGCGCCTGCTGGAACTGCGCCACCTGGTCGCACGACCCTAGCCGGGCGCGCTCTTTGCGCCCGCGCGTCGACCCCCTATCATGCGGCGACGTGGGTTCCACCCGGAGATTCTTATGCGCAGGGCAGTCCGCAGCAGCGCAGGCGTAATGGCATGGATGGCGTTGGCCGGCGTCGGGGGATGCCTGCCGTTTCCCGGGAGTGATCCGGCGCCCGTGCGCCTCGCCGAGGAGTTGTGGGGCGAGTACGTGGTCAGCCAGGCGGCGCGCCCGGCCGCCGTCGCATTCGCCGGCGACGGTCGCGTGTTCTACGTGGAACAGCACACCGGGCAGGTTCGCGTCGTGGTGGACGACGAGGTGCTCGCGACGCCGTTCGTCTCGGTGCCGGTCAACACTGCCGGCGATCGCGGGCTGCTCGGCATCGCGCTGCATCCGGAGTTCAGCACGACGCCGCGCGTGTACATCTGCTACACGCGTTCCGATACCGGCGCGAATTCGAGTGATCCGCAGGCCGTCGTCGACCAGCGCGTCGTGTACTTCGCGGCGAACGGCAACGTCGCACAGGGTGGCGAGGTGTTCGTCGCGTCGTTCCCGGCGACCGGCGGCACGCAGCGGGTCGGGGGTCGCCTGGGCTTCTCGGCCGATGGCAAGCTGCTCGTCGCGCTGGGCGACACGACCGACACGGCCGGCGCGCAGCGCGACGGCACGCTGCTCGGCAAGCTGCTGCGCTACGAGCCGGACGGCTCGATTCCGGCGGACAATCCGGCGGCCGATTCACCCGTCTTTGCCAAGGGGCTGCGCAACCCGCGCGGGGTGTGCGTGGACCCTGTGAACGGTGGGCTCTTCGTGATTGATGAGTGTGGCAGCGGACTGCACGAAGTGAACTTGCTGGTGGCGGGCGCCGACCTGGGCTGGCCGAGCGTGGTCGGCAAGGCGGAGGATCCGGCCGAACTGGAGTACGTCGCCGACCATCCGGACTACCTCGACCCGCTGCGCGAACTGGCCACCGGAACGGACCATCTGGCTGGCGCGTCCTTCAATCCCAGCACGCGCTATGGTCCGCTGCCGCTGAATGACTTCTTCTACGGCGCAAGCGCCGCACGCGAGGTGCGGCAGGCGGATGTTCCGACCGACCGCACGCGCATCGGCGTCCCGGACACCTTCGCGAGCTACGTCCCGGGCGATGTGCTCGACGTGGCGTTTACGCCGGCCGGGACGCTGTACGTGGCGACCGAGAGTGCGCTGCTGCGCGTGGTGCCGCGACCGTAACCGCCATGAACGCGCGCGGACGGACTGAGCGCCGCGGTAGCTGCCGTGAGCAATCCCTGGCTCGACATCCCGCTGGATGACTACGAGCGGCACATGGCGCTGTCCACGGTGGGGCAGGCGCAGCTCCTGGCGGACCTCTTCTCCGACACGCTGCGGGCGCAGGCGCCCGCGTCGGTCGCGATCGTCGGCTGTGCGGGTGGCAACGGGTTCGAACGCATCGATACACGCGTGACGCGTCGAGTGGTGGGGATCGACCTGAATCCCGCATACCTGGCCGCGGCGCAGGCGCGCTTCGCCGGTCGTCTCCCGAATCTGGATTTGCTCCAGGCGGACGTCACGGCGGGACCGCTGGCTTGCGCGCCGGTGGAGTTCGCGTTCGCGGGCCTGCTCTTTGAACACGTCGACGTGCCCGCCGCGCTGCGAACGATCCACGCGCTGATCGTGCCCGGCGGCCTGCTGGTGTGCGTGATCCAGCTCGCCAGCGCAGCGGCCGTGGTCTCGCCGTCGCCGTACTCGTCGTTGCACGCGCTGGCGCCGCACATCCGTCTGCTGGCGCCCGAGCGGCTTACCGAGCTGGCCCTGGCGGCGGGGTTCGTCGCGTGCGGCTCACGCCGGGTGCGGTCGCGGGGTGGCAAGGATTTCCAGGTGCAGTCTTTCCGGAGCGGTGGTGGCTGAGGGCTTCAGGTGCGTGCGGCACCGTCGCGCGGCGCCGGGCCGTTGACGGGCAGAAGCACGTGGGCGGTGGTGCCCTCGTCGGGTGCGCTCTCGAGCCACACTCGGCCACCGTGCCCCTCCACGATACGATACGCGCGCGGCAGGCCCAGGCCACGGCCCCGTCCGGCGCTGCGATGCGAGTAGAACGGGTCGAAAGCACGCTGGAGGACTGCCGGCGCCATACCACATCCGTTGTCGCGGACCAGGATCTCGACGAGGCCCTCGGCCACGGCGGGGCGGCATTGGATCCGCACGGTCCCGTCGCGATCGGCGATCGCTTCGTCCGCGTTGGCGATGATTTCGCGCAGGGCGGTCCGCAACTGCTCGGCATCGCCGAGGATGCTGACGCCGCCCGGCGCACGATGGGTGGCCGGCGCCGGTGGCGCCGTGCAGATTTCCAGCTGGAGGCGCGACGCCGGCTGCTGGCGCTGTTCCAGCCAGTGGTTGCGAAGTTCGGTGAGCAGCGCGCCGAGGTCGAGCGGGGCCAGTTGCGGCGGGCGCGGCCGCGCAAAATCCATCAGCTCGGAAACGATCTCGCTGCATTCGTGGGCCTTGGTGCGAATCAGCTCGAGGCTGCGCTGGGCGTTGGGTTCCGTCAGCAGCTTCGCCAGCATCTGGGCCCGGCCCGAGATCACCGTGAGCGGACTGTTCAGCTCGTGGCCCGCGCCGGCGGCCATTTCGGCAATCAGCGACAGGGTCCGCGAGCGGAGCAGCTCGACCTGGGCCTGCTGCAAACGCCGGTTCGTTTCCGCCAGGTCGTCCGCCAGGCGGCGTGCCGCGGCCTGTGCGTTGGCGCGGCCGAGCGCCATGCCCAGGCCCGCCAGGAACGAGCGCAGCTCGGCGAGCTCGCCGGCCAGGCGGGTGCGTTCATCCGACTCCGCGCAGTAGACCAGGCCGCCGGCGAAGCGGCCGTCGAACGCGACCGGGAGCAGCCAGGGCGTGGCATGTCCCAGGTCGGCAAAGGCCGGCTCCAGCAGCGTGCGGATCTGCGGCGGGGCGTGCAACAGGATATCGGAGAGCGGCGGCTCGGGATGCCGCAGCCATTCCAGCGCGTCGGGCGCGACGGGCCGCGACAGCGCGCCGCCCTGCCCCGGCACGTCGCTCAGCCAGCACACGTCC
>CAZVRR010000035.1:12671-20674 GCA_964629745.1 uncultured Planctomycetales bacterium
GCCGCCAGCCGCGGCCGCTGCAACGCGACCGTGGAGGCGCGGGCCATCGCGTCGACGACGCCCGGCAGATCGGCCCACGCGCCCACGAGCTCGTCGAACTGGCTCAGTGCACGGAAGTAGCGGGCGCCCGCGGCGAGGCGCTGGCTGCTGACGGACAGCTCGGTATTCAAGCGCCCGAGCTCGGCATTCGCGCGCGACATCGCGCGGACGTAGAGTGCGTCGGGCAATTCATCGTCGATGCCCAGCCAGCGCGTGTGCTTGACCACGTCCCCCACCAGCGTGGAGACCACCGCCGTGAGCTGCGCCGCCGTGAAGCCGAGCCGCTCGCCCAGTCGCGGCGAGTGCTCGTAGAGCATGTGATTGCCGGAGTAGCCGATCCGCTGCTCGCGGGCCAGCGTGTCCGCCAGCAGCACGATGCCCAGCAGCGGCGCATTCGTCACGGAGGCCGGTACGCCGTCGCCGAGCAGGTGATGCAGCCAGATGGCTTCCTGCATGACGCGCGGCAGGCGCCAGCGCTCGGCGAGGCGCCGGCCGGCGACCGTGTGATCCGTGCCCAGCACGCTCCGCTCGAAGTCGGCGATGTCGCCGCGCGAATGATTGGCCTGGCAGGCCACCCGCTCGTAGGCCTTCGGAAAGACGGAGCTGAGCGCCACCTTGCCGAGGTCGTGCAGGAGCCCCGCGACGAAGGCCTCCTCGCGATCGATGCGCAGGTCGCTGCGGGCCGCGGCCAGGCTGCGTGCAGCACACGCGACCGCCAGCGAATGACGCCAGAATTCACGCCGATCGAATGCCTGCTCGGGGGCGGGCGCCTGGTTCGGAAAGCAGTTGAATACGCTGACCGCCAGCACGATGCTGCGAATGGCGGAAAAGCCCAACAAGGGCACGGCCGTCTCGAGCGTGGTCACCGAGGTGGGGACGCCGGTCCAGGCCGAGTTCGCCACGGAGAGAATCTTCGCGGTCAAGGACTGGTCGCCGCGGAGCAGCTCCATCACGTCGGCGGCGGAGCTCTGGCTGTCGCCGAAGACTTCCAGCAGGCGGACCGCGACGGCGGAAAGCGTCGGCAGCCGGTCCAGGTGCGTCAGGATCAGGTCTGGATCCGGCCGCGTGCCGTTGGCCGCTGTGGCATTAAGCTCGTGTGCTGCTTCCACTTACGAGTTCCGCGATCCGGCTGACCAGTAGCTCGATGCTGAACGGCTTCTGAAGGAAGTCGTCGGCGCCGTCCTGGAGGAGCTTGTCGACATCGTTTCGATCAATCACGCCAGAGACGATGATGATCTTCACATCGCGCAGCGCCTCATCCGCGCGGATGCTGCGGCAGACCGCGTTGCCGTTAATATCCGGGAGCATGTAATCGAGCACGATGACGTCCGGGAGGAACTCGCGGGTTCGCAGGCCGGCGTCGAAGCCAGTGGTGGCCGTCTGGACTTCAAAGCGCCCGTCACGCTCGAGCACCTCCACCAGCATATCGACGATCGCGAGGTCATCGTCCACGACGAGGACCCGCGTACGACCCATATCGAGGCGATCCAGGGGGATATTGTGCTCTTTCATGAAATGGACAAGGCTGTCGCGCGGGATGCGCCGGAAACGCGATCCGGGGACACGGAAGCCCTTCAGCCGGCCGCTATCGAAGCAGCGGATGACCGTCTGCTGGCTGAGATTGCAGATTTCTGCGACCTCGCCTGTCGTAAATACGCTCTTCTGGATGCTGGCGGTTCCGCGGTTAGATCGTGCCATTAGTCGGCCTTCATCTTATCCAAAGCTCCCATCTTAACAATAATAGCATACACGGGAGGGCCCGGCAAATTGCACAAGGAGTTTAACGATTTGGTTTCAGCGCTGTGCGCGCGCCATGGCCGCCAGGTGTACGCGGAGCACACAGACGTCGGTGGGGTGGATGCCGCTGACGCGGGCAGCCTGGCCCAGGCTGGCGGGGCGCACGGCTGCCCAGCGCTCCACAGCCTCCCGGCGGAGTTGGGGCACGTGCTGGTAGTCGAGCCAGTCGGGAATCGGTTCCGCGTCGGACTGCCGCGTGGAATCGATTACCCGCTTCTCCCGTTCGAGGTAGCCTTCGTACTTGATGGCAACGAGCGCGCGGGTCCAGGTGTCCAGCTCCTGGCACAGCGGCCCCAGCTCCGGAAAGTGCGGCACGAAGCGCGCCCCGTCCTCCTCGGGCCGGCGCAGCCAATCTTCCAGCCGCCGGCCCTCAAATCGGAGCTTCCGGAACAGCGCGCGGAGTTCAGCACAGCGGGACTGGCGGCCCTCGAACTTCCGCCACCGCGCCTCGTCAACCAGGCCGACCTTGCGCCCGATCGGGGTCAGGCGCTCATCGGCGTTGTCATAACGCAGGTGCAGGCGGTGCTCCGCACGCGAGGTGAACATCCGGTAGGGCTCCGTCACGCCACGCGTGACGAGGTCGTCCACCATGACGCCGATGTAGGCCTCGTCGCGCCCGAGCACGAGTGCGGGCTGCGCTGCGCAGTAGCGCGCGGCGTTGATTCCCGCCAGCAGCCCCTGGGCCGCGGCCTCCTCGTAGCCGCTGGTGCCGTTGATCTGGCCGGCCAGGAACAGGCCCTGGACGCGCCGTGTCATCAGGCCCAGGTCGATTTGCTCGGGCGGGACGAAGTCGTACTCGACGGCGTAGCCCCACTGCACGATACGAGCGTGCTGCAGGCCCGGTATTCCGGCGACCACCCGGGCCTGGACGTCGCGCGGCAGCGACGTGCTGATCCCGTTCACGTAAAGCCGATCGCTCGCGCGGCCCTCCGGCTCCAGGAACACCTGGTGGCTTGTCTTGTCCGCGAAGCGCACGACCTTGTCCTCGATGCTGGGACAGTAACGCGGACCGCGCGAGTGAATCTGCCCGGAGAACATCGGCGCCCGGTGCAGGTTGGCCCTGATCTGCTCATGGATCGCCGGCGTCGTCGACGTGAGCCAGCAGCACACCTGCTCCTGCGGCACCGCGTCGTGCAGGAATGAGAACGGGGCGGGGACCGCGTCGCCGGGCTGCGTCGCCAGCGCGGCCAGGTCCACGCTGTCCCGCGCCACGCGCGGCGGCGTGCCGGTCTTGAGTCGCCCCAGCGCGAAGCCCAGGTTTTCCAGCGAAGCGCTGAGCCCGCTGGCAGCGGGCTCGCCGATCCGGCCGCCACAAGTCTGTTCCGGGCCGGTGTGCATCAGGCCCCGCAGGAACGTGCCCGACGTGATCACGACGGCGGAGGCGGACAGGGTGCGCTGGTGGGCGAGCGTCACGCCGGCGATGCGGTGCGCGTAGCGGTCGGTCGTGGGCGCGGCGGTGCGCAGCGCTTCGACGCTTGCCTCCAGAATCTCCAGGTTCGGGCAGGTCTCAAGATAGTGCCGCAGCGTGGCCGGGTAGTCCTGGCTGTCGATCTGCGCCCGCGGGGCCCAGACCGCCGGTCCCTTGCTGCGGTTGAGCATTCGGAACTGGATGCCCGCCGCGTCGGTCACGAGGCCCATCAATCCGCCGAGCGCATCGATCTCGCGCACCATCTGGCCTTTGCCGATTCCGCCGATGGCGGGGTTGCACGAGGGCCGGCCGATGGCCGTGCGGCTGAACGTCAACAGCGCGGTGCGTGCCCCGAGGCGGGCGGCGGCCCAGGCGGCTTCTGCGCCGGCGTGTCCGCCGCCGACGACAATCACGTCGTAGTCGTGTGCGGGCATGTGAGCGCTGCGGGAACGAGGGTGCGTTACGCGGATTCTTTGCGCATCCGGCCCGGCTCGAGCAGATCCGATTCGCCGCGGACCACCTCGGGCGTGACGGTGTAGGAGCCGCCGCCCTTCACTTCGGGCAGATCGAACATGTAGTCGAGCATGAAGCGTTCGACGACGGCGCGGAGGGCCCGTGCGCCGGTGTCGCGGTGCAGGGCATCGGTGGCGATCACGTCCAGCGCGGCCGGTGTGAACTGGAGCTGCGCGTTTTCCATCTCGAACAGCTTCTGGTACTGCTTGACGATCGCGTTGCGCGGCTCGGTGAGGATCTGGACGAGCGCGCGGCGGTCGAGCGGCGCCAGCGTCGTGACGACCGGCAGCCGGCCGACGAACTCCGGGATCATGCCGAATTCGATCAGGTCATCCGGCGTGACCTGCTCGAGCAGCGTGCCCAGCTCGCTCGCCTCGTCGCCCACCCCGTCCAGCGAGGAGAAGCCGATCGTCTTGCGGCCCAGCCGCTTGCGGATGATCTTGTCGAGGCCGACGAACGTTCCGCCGCAGATGAACAGGATGTTGGTCGTGTCCATCTGGATGTATTGCTGCTCGGGGTGCTTGCGGCCGCCCTGGGGCGGGATGTTGCTGATCGTACCCTCGAGCATCTTCAGCAGGGCCTGCTGCACACCCTCGCCCGAGACGTCGCGCGTGATCGAGACGTTGTTCCACGTCTTGCCGATCTTGTCGATTTCGTCGATGTAGATGATGCCGCGCTGCGCGGCCTCGAGGTCATAGTCGGCATTCTGCAGGAGCTTGAGCAGGACGTTCTCGACGTCCTCGCCGACGTAGCCGGCCTCGGTCAGCGTCGTGGCGTCGCCGATCGCAAAGGGAACGTTCAGCACGCGCGCCAGCGTGCGGGCCAGCAGCGTCTTGCCCGAGCCGGTCGGCCCGATCAGCAGGATATTGCTCTTGTCGATCTCGACGTCGTCCGGGTCCATCGCGTCGGCGTGAGCCAGCCGCTTGTAGTGGTTGTGGACGGCGACGGACAACGTCCGCTTGGCCACGGCCTGGCCGATCACGTACTGCTCGAGGAACTCGCAGATCTCGCGGGGCTTGGGGATCGACTTGAGGGGAGTGCGACTGCGCCCCGCCCGGCGCCGCTCCTCGCGCACGAGGTTGTAGCACAACTCGATACAGGAGGCACAGATAAAGACGTCGTTCGCCCCCTCCACCATGGGAGCGGCGTCGCGATGGCTCTTGCCGCAGAAGCTACACACGTTGCCGCCGCGGCGGCCGCGTGGTCCCGTCGCACTCCGGTTATTGCTCATGCGCCGTCCTACACCTTCGACCGCCTGCCGCAGGCCATGCCGCCAACTGCGACGTGTGTCCCGGAACCTCTGCCTATTCTAGCGGCGATTACGCAGCGTTCAAACCGGCGGGGGTGGCGCGGGGCCCGAGTCATCGGGTTTCTCCCGTGCGCGGCGCAGGATTTCCGCGCGCAGCACGTTGAACTCCTGCTCGGAAATCTGCTGCTGCGCACGCATCTCGCGCAGGTCCTGCAGCGTGAATGTCGCCACGTCCGGATCGCGCATCAGGCGCCGCTTTACGGCGCCGGCGGCGCGCAGCGCGACTGCGGCTGCTATCGCAGCCAGCAGGAGGATTACCCCCAACTGCAGGTAATCAGTCAGGCTGACTGCCGCCAGTACCTTTACCATCGGTCACTCGCGCGCCCCGGGCGCACGCGTGCCGCCCTGGACTAGCGGCCGAGTTCCTCTTCCTCGACGAAACCGGCGATCTGCTGGTGCACGAACGCCGTGTTGTAAACCACGATCATGCCGCCGAATGGGTGGATCTGGCCGCGGCCACTCTCGCCGCCTTCCTCCCAGCTATCCGGCTCGATCGTCTTCTTGATCATGTTGACGATGCTCGCCAGTTCCGGCGTCTGCTCGGCGCTGACGGCCTGGTTGTTTCGCTGTTGATTGTTGCCGCGGAACAGGGAGTTGCCGCCGCTGCCGCCACCGCCGCTACCTTGCTGCGAGAGGGCCTGTCCGGGATCCATCTGCGGGGCGGCGAACCGGGCGATTCCGACCAGCAGATCGCGCAAGTCGTACACGCGTGAAAACATCTCCTGGTTCAGGGCTTCGTGGGTGGAAATCTCGATGCGATTTCCGACGGCGCGGTAGGCGAGCTTCAAATCGGAGCCGCCGGCTTCGGTCAGCACCAGCCAGAGCACCTGTGCCAGGCGCTGGTGCTTGATCCTGAGCGTAATCGGCTGCTCCGGATCCAGGCCCGCGTCCTCGAGCACCTGCCAGCGGATGATCAGGTTGGCCTTGGTGAGATCCGCCAGGTAGTCCATGACGGACTTGAACGGCTGCTCCTCAATCGTCAGTTCCGGCACGATCTGGTTCAGCACTTCCAGCGTGCTCGGGCCGTCACGGCCGGCGGGGGGCGCCTCCTGGGCCGTTGCGGAGCCGGACAGCAGCAGCACGGCAGCGACCGAAGCCAATACGCAGCGGAACATGGCTTGTCTCCACGTGGCGGGCCGGACGGGTACGCGAACCCACCCATGCCACCGCTTCTATTGTAACGTCCCTTCAAGGCCCGATCACGCCTGCGATACGCGGTTTTTGCACTCTCGTGCGCGGCGGCCAGGGACCGTCGGTCTGGACCGGTCATAAGTGAACCGTCTTGATCGCGGCCGCCAGTTGCTCCAGGGCCGACGGCTCGACCTGCACCCCCAGGCCGAACCCGGTCCGGGGCCGCAGTCGGCCGCCCAGCCCGAAACGGACCGGGCGGCGCACCACGTCGCGTTTCAGCAGCCAGGGGGCGTAGGCCGCCTCGACGAAGCGCACGGCGGGACAGGCCTGCAGGAACGCGATCCCCGCCGCACTCAGGATGCTGGTTTCGCCCACCAGGCAGCCGAACTGCACGTCCAGGCCCGCAGAGAGCGCCTGCCGCGCAATGCGCAGCGCTGGCATCAGCCCGCCATTCTTCGCCAGGCGAATGTTGAAGCCGCGGACGCCGCCGCGGGCGATCAGACGTTGCGCGTCCTGCTCGGTGATCAGGGATTCGTCCACGAACAGCTCACAGCCGGGCTCCGCCGCCAGCGCCGGCAACTCGTCATCACAACTCTCGCCCATCGGCTGCTCGAGCGCGCAGACGCCGTGCTCCTGCAGGATCGGCCAGGCGGCCCGGGCCTCGGCGGGGGTCCAGCCGCCATTGGCGTCGACGCGAAGCGTGGCACGTCCCCGGTCGATGGCGCGGCGCAGCACAGCGTGGGCCCACTCCAGCCGCTCGCGCCAGCCCGGGATGGCGACCTTCAGCTTGAAGTCGCGCAGCCGGTACAGCCGCTGTATGCGCAGCAGAGCCGTCACCTGGCGTCGCGTGCGCCCGACCACGAAGCCGGAGCAGCGGACGGTCGGCAGCGCGCCCGGCGGTCCGAACGCCGGCAACCCGAGCCAGCCGACAACGTCCGTCGCGTGCCGCCGGAACGCTTTGCCCGCCAGGTCGAGCAGGGCCAGTTCCACGGCGGCCCGGGCGGCCGTCACGATCCGGCCGCCGAGCTGGGTGGGAAGGGCCTCGATGAATTCAAGCGCCTCGGCGAAGCTCTCCGGCGCAAAGGCTGCCAGGCGCGGCGCGAACAGGTTGGCGATGTCCTCGACGACCGAGCCGCTCGACTCCCCCGTAACATACGTCCGCGCCAGAGTTTCGCCATGTCCGGCGTACTGGGCATAGGGGGCCGCGGCCCCGAGTTGCAGCACGATCGGATCGGCGGTGTCCCGGCTGGCGGCGGCGTGCTCGAAGCGCAGTCGCATCGGGATGGCCAGCGCATAAATGTGCAGGCTGCGGATGCGCAGCGCCGTCACGGGCCGCCCCCACGCAACCCGGGTTCGACGTGTGAGGGTTCGTTCACGGCGGGTTCGCCACGCCGGCCCGGTCCTGCGCGATGGGCCAGAGTTCAGTGGATTCGATGGCGCGCTGCCCGGCTTCGCTGTAGAGATACTCCAGGGCCGCCTCGATCGCGGCGCCGGGCGGGTCGAGGTAGTACAGGTAGATCACCTTGGCCAGGCCGTAACGCCCCGATTCGATCTCCTCGAGCGACGGAAACGCCGCTGCCCGCGTGCGTTCCATGCGCAGGCCGAGGGCACGCACGTCCTCCCCGTAGCCGATGCTGGCGAAGCCGAGCCCGAGCGGGTCGGCGGCGACGGCTGCGACGATGGCGTCATCGCTGGGCAGCACCTTCCAGGTGGCCTCCGCGAACCAGATGCGCGCCTGGCGCATCAGGATGTCGCCGCCCCGGCTGACCTTGCTCGGGCCGTAGAGCTGGATCGGCCCGCTGAAGT
>CAZVRR010000036.1:0-274 GCA_964629745.1 uncultured Planctomycetales bacterium
GCTCCTGGCACTGCACAGCGGCGGGGACCTCGTCCACCCGCGTCAGGACCGTGGTCCGCTCACGAATGTCCGAAAGCGTCAGGCTCGCATCATCCTGCTCCTCGATCAGCCAGACAAACGCGTAGTAGTCGAGCTGAAGCAGCAGCACGCCCGGGAACGTGACGTACGTCACGGGCCAGCAAATGGCGCGGCCCGTGGTCGACTTGACCACGTGATACGTGCCGGAGCCGTCGGACCGCAGATCGAGAACGTGCTCCCGCGGATCGCTGTAATA
>CAZVRR010000036.1:284-6273 GCA_964629745.1 uncultured Planctomycetales bacterium
CCAACCGTTCGAGTCAGCGTAAAGATCGAATATGTCCAGCACGCCACCGAGCTCGGTACGCCACACGCCAGAGACGTCCGGCGATTCGAACCCTTCACCGGCCGGGCCCGGCTCGCCCTGCGGACGCTGGGGACCCGCGGGACCCGCGGGACCCGCCGGTCCGCGCGGCCCATCCTTGCCGTCGTTGCCCTGCGCGTTCGGATCATCAATCGTCCCGCCCGGCGCGAGCGGACAACCCGCCAGGCACAGTCCCAGCCAACCGCTCACCCGCAGCACACACAATGGCCGCATCCGCCGCAACATGCCGCGCGGCGCCAGGTCGTCATACATGTGCGATATCTCCCTTCCGCACGCCTATCCAGTTCGGCGCCGGACTCCACGTCCGGCCCCGGGATTTCCCCCGCCGGTAATCGTGCGACGCCGGCACGAGAGCCTTCACGAACTCACATGCAAAAAATGGCGGCGTTTCCCGGCCGGCCGGAAGCGCCCGTCCCACGGGGATGCCGCCAGGCTACAATCCAGCAAGCCGCCGCGGGGGTTGGCGGCCGTCGGGCCAGAGTCCATGACATCTGTCGGAGAGCTATTGCGCCGCGTCCGCGCGGGGGATGCGGCGACGGTGCGCACGCGGCCGGGGCGCCATCCATGCTGCGCCGGCCAGGGGTCTCCCTCACCCACGGTGGCGGAATGAGCGCCGATCCCGGCAGCAGCGCAGCCACGCACGGCGAGTGGATCGCCGCCGCACGGCGCGATTTCGAGCGGGTGCACGCCGCCGGCGACGTGCCCCGTGTGCAGCCCGGCCCCGACGTGCGCTCCCTGCTCGCCAACGCGCTCGACGGTTATGAAATCGGCGCGGAACTCCAGCGCGGCGGGCAAGGCGTCGTGTTTCACGCGCTCCACAAGAGCACGCGGCGCGAGGTGGCGATCAAGGTCGTGCACGGCGGCCCCTTCGCCGGCCTGGCGGAACGGGCCCGGTTCGAACGCGAGATCCGGATCCTGGCCCGCCTGCGTCACCCCAATATCGTGGACATCCACGACAGCGGCGAGGTGGCGGGCTGCCAGTATTTCGTCATGGATTACATCGCCGGTGCGGCGCTCGACACGTACGTGGCAGGGCTCCGCACCGAGCGGCGCGCGGTGCTCGAGCTCTTCGTGCAGATCTGCGGCGCGGTCGAGGCGGCGCACGTCCGCGGCATCATTCACCGGGATCTGAAGCCGGCGAATATCCGCGTCGACGGGACAGGCACGCCGCACGTGCTGGACTTCGGCCTGGCCAAGCCGTCCGAGGACGAGGGGAACCTAACCCACACCGGTCAGTTTCTCGGCTCGCTGCCCTGGGCCTCGCCCGAGCAGGTCGGAGGAGACGCGAGCAGCGTCGACATGCGGAGCGACGTGTATGCGCTGGGCGTGATGCTGTACCAGGCCGCCACGGGGCAGGCCCCCTACGAACTCACCGGCAGCCTCGCGGCACTCATCGCGCGGATCCGCGAGACTCCGCCGCGCCCGCCGCGGCGCGTCTGCCCGTCCATCGATGACGAGCTCGAGACCATCCTGCTGAAGTGCCTGGAGAAGGAACCCGGCCGGCGCTACCAGAGTGCGGGTGAGCTGGCGCGCGACTTGCGCTCCTACCTGGCGGGTGAGGCCATCGAGGCGAAGCGCGACAGCGGTTGGTACCTGCTGCGGAAATACGTCCACCGGCGCCGCGGCGTGCTGGCCGGCGCGACTTCGCTGGTCGTCCTGCTGGTGCTGAGCTCGGTGCTGGCGTGGTCGCTCTATGCGGTGACGCGCCAGGCCCGCTTGCACGAGCAGGCCCGCATGTGGGAAACATACGTGGCGCAGGCGCGGGCCGAACGCTCGGGCGACCTGCTGGGGCGCAAGGCCGCGAGCTTGCAGGCGATCCGCGCCGCGCGGGCGCTGCGTTTCGATCCCCTGCTGCGCGACGAGGCGATGGCGTCGCTGAATCTGTTCGATCTCCAGGAAGGCGAACAGCGTACCGCGCACCATCCGTCCATGGACGGGTTGAAGACGCTCGACCGTTATGCGTGCGTGGTCGAGCCCGGCACGGTCGAGGTCCGCGCCCTGCCGGATGACCGGTGCCTGCTGCGCTTCAGCACCGGCGAGTTGCCGGTACGCATCATGCGATTCAGTCCCGACGGCCGTTTCCTCGCCGCGAAGTCCGACCAGGCCGGCCGTATCGAACTCCGCGTCGTGGAAGTCGAAAGCGGCGCCGTGCTGCTGCAACGCGAATACGCCGGCGGCGGGGGCGTGGGCAACACCCGATTCGACGCCAGCGGACGCCTGGCAGCCTGCATCGAAAACGCGGGGCAATGCGCGATGTACCGGTTGCCCGAGGGGGCCGCACAACTTCAGTTCACGCCGCCCGAGCCGCCCACCACGCTGCTGGTATCCCCGTCGGGAGACCAGTTAGCACTGGCCAATTGGAACAACCCCACCGTCACCATCCACAGCGCTCACGACGGGACGGTCGTCCGGGAGCTGACCGCCGCGGGCGGGGTGCTCGCACTGGCCTGGAGCCCGGATGGACGCTGGCTGGCCGCCGGTTCGGACGACCGAAGTGCGTACGTCTGGGACCTGGAGACCGACGGCGCACCGCGGGCATTCGCGGCGCACCGGGCACAGGTCTCGGCGCTCGAGTTCAGCCACGACAGCCTGACGCTGGCCTCCAGCGCCTGGGACGATCAGACGCGGATCTGGGACGTCGCGTCCGGTACGCCGCTGACCGCGCCCGTCCTGGGCGGACGCCTCAGCGCATACTCCGATGCACTGGCGCTGATCCGCCGCGACGGTCTGCGCCTCTGGACGCTCGCCCGTCCGGATCACCTGCGCGTGCTGCCGCTGGGCCACAACCGCGAAAGCAAGCTCGCCGCACCGGCCGCGGGCGCCTGGGCCGTAGCCGCCGGGCCCGGCGGCGTCGAGCTCTTCCACTGGGATCGTCCGGGCGAGCCGCTGGAGCTGAGTCCGTTGCCCGCGCGGCCCCCCCTGCTCACGCCCGACGGCCGCGAGCTCTACGTGATGACCGAAGCGGGCCTGCTGCACTGGAACCTCGCGCCGGGGGGCGAGAGCGCGTCGCTCGCACCGGAGTCGCCGCCGATTCCGCGCTCGGGCGACATCAACCTCACGCCGGACGGTGACGCGCTCCTGGCCTGTGCGGGCGGTGCGGTGCGCTGGCTCGACCGGCATTCGGGCGACGAGGTCCGCGCCGTGCAGGTGGGATCGGGACTGATCGGGCCGCGGCTGAGCGCCGACGGACGCTGGCTGTTCGCCGGCAACTGGAAGGGCGCGGTCGGCGGCGGCACGCTGCTCGACCTGCACGGGGTTCGCCCGCCGCGCCATTTCCCCGGCGACCACGTGGTGGGCGAGTTCGGACCGGCGGGGCTGCTCGTCGTGGCCGATGCGCAGCAGGTGCAGATGTGGTCCCTGGAGACGGACTGTGTCCGGCTGCGGCGCCCGCGCCTCACCGGGGCCGGGCTGGCGTCGCCGCTGGCGTTCTCCCCGGCGGGTGATCTGCTGGCGTGCACGGATTCCGTGTACCAGGTCGTGCTGCTGGCTGCCGCGGATGGCGGGGCCCGGTTACGCCTGCCCAATCCCGAGCTGCACATGGTCAGCGACCTGTGCTTTGCGGACGGCGGGCGCTACCTGCTGGTCGCCACCACTTCGGGCACGGTGGAAACGTGGGACCTGGCGGCGGCACGGGACACGCTGCGCCGGCTGGAGCTCGACTGGTAACGCAGTGCCGCGCGCGTCAGATCGACGGGCCATGCGTGTCGTCGGCGGTCTGCATCGAGGGCTGGGCTTCCGGCAGGTAGACCCGGAACTCGGCCCCGCCCTCACTGGGTGTGACCAGCTCGATCCGCCCGCCCATTTCCTGGACGATCTTCCGCGCCGCGGCCAGGCCGAGCCCGGTGCCGCCGTGCCCCTTGCTTGACCGGAACGGATCGAAGATCCGCTCGTGCTGCTCGGGGGGAACGCCGGGACCGTTGTCCGTGACCGCCAGCATCAGTTCCTGGCGCGCCGGATCGTACGCCGAGCGCACCTGGATGATGCCGCCCGCCGCGGGGACCGCGTCAATCGCATTCGTGACGAGGTTCAACAACACCTGGTGCACGCCCGCGCGGTCGAGCGGAATGGGCGGCGCCGCGTCATCGAGCTTTGTGCGGAGCACGATGTCGGCATCCTCGACCTGCCGGCGGACCAGCTCGACGATGTCGTCGACGATCGGATCGACGCGGCTGAACTCCAGGCACGGCTCGCGAGGCTTGCTGAACGCGAGCATGTTCATCACGAGGTCATACGTTTTTTGCAGGTTGCGCTCAACGATGCTCCAGCCCTGCGCGGTGCGGCCCAGGTCCTGCCGGTCCAGGCCGGCCTGGAGCACGTCGGCGCCGCTGCGCATGCCCTGGAGGATGTTCTTGATGTAGTGGGACAGGTAGGCCGCGGTCTCCCCGGCGGCCGCCAAGCGCTCCTGCTGGAGTTGCACCTGGACGAGGCGCGCGTTCTCGATCGCCAGGCCGGCCTGGTAACCGATCGCGGTGATCAGTTTCAACTCGAACTCGTTGTACGTGTGCTGGGTCAGCGGGCAGTCGAGGTGGATCACGCCGAGAATCTGGTCCCGTGCCACGATCGGCGCGCAGATCACCGAACGCATGCCGAGATGCACGGCGCTCTGGCCGCTGCCGAAACGCTTGTCCGAGACGATGTTCGAGCAGAGCACGCCGGCCCGCGAGCGTAATACGTAGTTGACGATGGTGCGCGAGGCGATGATCGGTTTGGGCTGTGACTGTTCCGCGGCCGCGGCGGACCGGAATCGCACGACCTCGGGCACCAACGCGCCGTCGGCGCCCTGGCGCATCAGGATCACGCCGCGCGCAACCTCGACCTGCTCGCAGATGATGTCGAGGATCCGTGCCACCAGGCGCGACGGCGGCAGCAGGCTGCCGGTCAGTTCGGAGAAGTCGCGCAGGACGTTCCACGCCTTCAGCGCGTACGTCGTCTCGGGCGCCGCGAGAACGATGCTGTCGTCGTTCGACGGCACGCTCGCGACAATCGCCGCGTCCACCGCGCGCGTCCCGACGTCCAGCGCGACCATCTCCTGCGGAATATGGGGACTGGTGAGTTGCTCGCCGTGCTCGTCGGCGGTGTAGACCACCAGCGTGGCCCCGAAGCGGATCTGGTCGCCGTACTTGATGCGCACGGGCTGCTGTATGCGCGTGCCGTTGACGTACGTACCGTTCGCGCTGGCCAGGTCGACCAGCAGCCAGCCGCCGTCGACGTGGCGCAGCTCGGCGTGGCGGCGGCTCACGGTATGGTCAGCGAGAACCAGGCCCGGCCCCGTCCGGCCGATGACCGTGCAGTCATCATCGGCCGACAGGGTCCGGCCCTTGTCAGGACCTTGTAGGACTACGAATGCCGGCACATGAGTACCCAGCGGCGTCCCGGGTCGAACCACGGGGCGGCGCACCGCCGGCACGAGAGCCGGCGCGCAATTCCAGCCCCGCCCGCACCAAGCGGGGGTGACAGGCCGTTCAGGCCGTCCCGGTAACTAACCCGTCAAGCACGCACGATGCCGCGTGTGGGGGCGCTGCGACTTCAGACAGCGGCTTTTTCGAGTTGGCGGACGCTGTGCGCCTGCAACCCCTTCGGGGTTGTGCACAACTCGTACTCAACCTCTTCGCCCTGTCGCAGGAATTTGAAACCTTCGCCCGTGATGCAGCTGTAATGAACGAACACGTCCTCGCCCCCCGGCCCTATGATAAAACCATAACCCTTCTTCGAGTCGAACCACTTCACGCTGCCGGTCGTCATGGCGACCTCCGTTGAGCTGCGCGGCAGATGTGGCCACAAAGCGCAGCTGTCCGAGACGTGTCAGGCGCTCGGACGTACGACACGCACCAACACCGGGGCCCGCGCCCGGTTCGCACCGCGCCGAGGCGCCCGAGTTCATGCAAAGCAACTTCGAGCGGTTCGACACCAA
>CAZVRR010000036.1:6283-20390 GCA_964629745.1 uncultured Planctomycetales bacterium
AAGGGTTGAATTGGTCCGTCCGTACCTGCGGATCGTCCGATTGGGCACATGATACCGCGCTCGGACCCGGTGTCGTCAATGCAAAATCCGACAAATCGTGAGGGCAACGGAAGTTGTTATTCGGACTTAACTTCCCGCAAAGCCGCCTTCCGCGACAGCTTCACACGCCCTTGATCGTCGATCGCAATCACCTTCACTTTCACCACGTCGCCGATCTGCACGACCTCTGACACGGACTTCACATATGCCTCGGCCAGCTCGCTGATGTGACACAGGCCGTCCTGACCGTCCTGAATCTCGATGAACGCCCCGAAATCCTTGATGCTCGTCACGCGGCCTTCGTAGATCCGGCCGATCTGGATGTCCTCCGTGATCCGCTCCACGGCCTCCTGGGCCTTCTTGGCCTTCTCCGCATCCTGGCTGGAAATGAAGACCGTGCCATCGTCCTCGATGTCGATCTGGGCGCCGGTCGCAGCCTGGATCGCCTTGATCGACTTGCCGCCCGGCCCGATCAGCTTCCCGATCTTCTCCGGGTTGATCTTGATCGTGATCAGGCGCGGGGCGTTGGGACTGATCTCCGGCCGCGGGGCGGAGATCGCCTTGTCCATCTCGTCGAGGATGAACATCCGGCAGCGGTGCGCGACATCCAGCGCCTCGACCAGGATCTCCTGGCGCAGGCCGTGCGTCTTGATGTCGAGCTGGATCCCCGTGATTCCCTGGCGCGTGCCGGCGACCTTGAAGTCCATGTCGCCGAAGTGATCTTCCTCCCCGATGATGTCCGCCAGCAACACGTGCTTCTCGCCGTCCTCCACGAGGCCGACGGAAATCCCCGCCACCGGCGCGTGAATCGGCACACCGGCATCCATCAGCGCCAGCGAGCCGCCGCACACTGTCGCCATCGAACTCGAGCCGTTGGACTCGAGGATGTCGCTCACCAGGCGGATCGTGTACGGGAACTTGTCCGGCGAGGGCAGCACCCCTTCCAGGCTCCGCTCCGCCAGGGCGCCATGCCCGATTTCGCGGCGGCCCGGGCCGGAGATCCGCCGGGCTTCGCCGACCGAGAACGGCGGAAAGTTGTAGTGCAGCAGGAATTTCTTGGCGTACTCCTCCACCAGGTCGTCGATGATCTGCTCGTCGCGCGAGGTGCCGAGTGTGCAGGTCACCATCGCCTGCGTCTCGCCGCGGGCGAACAGGGCCGAGCCGTGCACGCGCGGCAGCCAGTTCACTTCGCAGGAGATCGGACGGATCTCATCGAGCTTGCGACCATCAGGCCGCACGCGGTCCCTGAGAATCCGTTCGCGCACGAAGCGCTCTTCGAGTTTGGACAGCGCCGTCGTCACCGCTTCCGGCGTGTGCTCCGGGTTCTCCCCGCCCTCGGGGCAGTATTCGGCCAGGATGCGCGTGTAGATCTCCTTCACCGCCTGGTTGCGTTCCTGCTTGCCCGCGATCGACTTGGCGGCGCGCAGGTCGCTCCAGATCTTCTTCTTGAGCTCCTCCAGGAACGCCGTGTCCGGTTCGGCCGCTTCCCAGCTGACCGGCTTGCCCGCCTGCCGCTTGAGCTCCTCGATCATCTCGCAGATCGGAACCACGCCGTTCTGGTGCCCGAAACGGATCGCTTCGGCGATGTCGCGCTCCGACAGCTCGCGGCAGCCGACTTCGATCATGTTCACCGCCTTGCGGTGCCCGGCGAGAACCATGTCCATGTCGGAGTATTCGAGCTGCGAGCGGCTGGGGTTGATCACGAGCTTGCCATCAATCCGGCCCACGCGCACCGTGGCAATCGGGCCATCGTGCGGTGCGCCGGAAATCGCCACGGCCGCGGCGGCCGCGACGCAGCCAATGACGTCCGGATCGTTCTCGGCATCCGCCGAAATCACCATCACCTGGATCTGAACTTCGTTCAGGTAGCCCTCGGGAAACAACGGCCGCAGCGGCCGGTCGATCATCCGGCTCGTGAGCACTTCCTTCGTCGTGGGACGCCCCTCGCGCTTGAAGAAGCCGCCGGGAAACTTGCCGGCCGCGGACATCTTCTCGCGGTAATCCACCGTCAGCGGAAAGAAGTCGATTCCCGGCCGCGGGTCGGCGGTGACACACGTGCCGAGCACCACCGTGTCGCCATAGCGGGTGACCGTCGCTCCATGAGCCTGCCTGGCCAACTTGCCTGTCTCGATCGACAGAGTGTTCGCGCCGATTTTTCGTTCAACCTTTACCGTCATTGTCGTCTGCTTTTCCTGTACCTGTCTTCCGACCGACCATGCTGCGGCGAGACGTGGCGGCCAAACCCAAACCGACCGCGGCGCGGGCAGCCCCGCGGCGGATGACCCACCACCGTGGATCGGGCGGCGACTACTTGCGCAGTCCCAGCTTCGAGATCGTGCCCAAGTAGCGTTCGCGATCCGTGCGCGAGAGAAACTTGAGGAGGGCGGAGCGTTTGCCGACCATCTTCAGCAAACCGCGCCGGGATGAGTGATCCTTTTTGTGCAGTTTCAGATGCTCAGTGAGCTGGGCGATGCGCGTCGTCAGCAGCGCAATCTGCACTTCCGCCGACCCGGTATCCGACTGATGCCGGCGATGCCCCTGGGTAATCTCCGCTTTTCGTTCCGCCGTCAGCGACATTGGCCCATTCCTTTACGCTGGGGCTTGCTCCAGCCGAAACCCGCGGGCCGGCGAGCCCGCCGGAGCAGCCTGAACTTCCGGTACTATATTCGGGACGGCCCGGCGTCGCAACCGCCCCCGCGGGATAAGCCACCGGCCCCGCGCTCGTTCTGCGCGGATCGCTGCGTGGGAGAAAACGTGGAATGCGGCGGCCAGGCCGCCGGAGCGGACGCGCAATTCCGGCCGGTTTCAGGCAGCGGGTCGCCGTCCGGCGGGCGACGACCCGCGGCAGAACGCCGGATTGTCCGGCGCGGCTAGCTGAAGATTTGCGGATTGAGCTCGAAGTCCGCCCGGACGACGGTCGCCTCTTCCTCGGCGTCGTTGATCAACCCCTGGAAGAAGGCATTGATGAACGTCGTGGCCAGGCCGGTCGCCGCGGAGCCCACCCCTGACAGCACATCACTCCGTACGGTGGCGTCGCAGCCCTCAAGCACGAAGACCCCGCCAGCAGCAGCAGTTACGAGCCAAACCTGACCGCGCTTCAGCCATGTGCGCATCGCAATCACTCCTGTCGATCCGGACCGCCTCCCCAGAACCGGCAGTCCGGCCCTGCGAGTACCATCGGATGCTTCGCGGGGCGATTTAACCATCCGGGCCACACCGGGCGGGCACTGGGCTGTGCGCCCTGCCGAGGCGACATCCGGGACTTACTTCTCTTCGTTGCCCTCTTCAACCGGCTCTTCGGCCGGCGGTTCGTCGGGTTCGCCCGCTTCGGCCTCCTCGTCGGCCGGCGGCTTGAGGTGGCCGCCCGTCCGCCGAGAGCCCGGTTTGCGCACGTCCCCACCGGCCGAGGGGGTGGCACTCTCCGCTTTGGGCGTGGGCAGCTTGGTCCCGGCCTTGTCGCCGGCCTCGCGCTGCGTGCGCGTCGGGATCCGGTCCAGCCGCGGTTTGAGCTGCTTCTCGAAGATCTCGTCGATGGGCGCCAGCAGTTTGCTCTTCTGGGCGTTGATGTCGGCCAGCTCCTTGGCCTTCGCCTGGGCGTCGTCGCCCTTCAGGGCCGCCGCCTGCCTGTCCAGCTTTTCGAGCAGGTCCGCCTTGCTTCGCATGTAGCGCTGCGCCTGCTCCTGGCACGCCTTGAGAATCTTTTCCGCCTGCGCCTTCTGCTCACTGGTCAGCGCATACTTCTCGATGAATTGCCGGACGTACTGCTCCCACTGACTCTCGATCTGCGAGCTGCCCTTCGCGGCCCCACCCGCGGCACGTCCTTTTCGACCGGCGGCGTCCGTGCTGCCGTCGCGGCGTGTGTGGCCCGCGGTGTCGTTGTCGGTTCCCCCTGCTCCACTGCGCCCGCGTCGGGCCGCGGAGCCGTCTCTGGCGCCCGAATCGGCCGTCGCATCGCCCGACCGCCCCGCCCGTGACGCCTTCGCGCCGCCGCCGGACGTCGGCAGCGGCATATCGATCGGCGTAGGCGCACGTTGCCGGGCGTCGCGGGCCCGCTTGGGATTCCGGAATTCCTCGAGCGTCATCTGCCCCGTTGCCAGCCGGGCGAGCTGATCTTCCGTGGTTGTGAAGCTCTCATGCATGAGCTTCACGTCTTCGTCGTGAATGACCAGCTGCTTCTCGCTGAGGATGCCGCGCCACTGGTCGTTGGTCTGCAGAATGACGTCCTTGGCCTCATCGTACAGCGGCTGCATCCGCCGGCCCCAGTCCATGAGCTCGTCGGGGCTGAGTTCCGTCCCGTTGCGGGCGGAGACCAGCTTGTTGACCAGGTCCGTGACCTCGTCGTGATGTCGGCTCATGAACTCGTCCACCTTGGTGCGGACGAGCTGCTCCGTGTACGCGTCCTGATCGGCGGTCAGCTCGTACTTGCGCGATACGAAGTGGAGATAGTTGTCCACAAGCGCGTCAACGTTCAGGAGGCTGCCGAATGAGGGCGGCGACGAGTCCGCGCGCTGCCCCCAGGCGGGTATGACCGCCCACAGCACCGCCATCAGCAATGCAGTCCGCCAGGTTCGTTCAGCCATCGTCCTATGCTCCAGGCTGCTGCGTCGATGCACAGCATTCCCCGCCCGCGCGAGACATTATACTCATCGGCGCTTGCGGCGGTTGCGATGCGTGTCGGCACCAGCCGACCCGCGGTGGACGCCGCGCTGGGAGTACACCGCATGCTCGAGCTGCCCCGGGCCCTGATCTTCGACCTCGACGGAACGCTCGTGAACTCGCTGCGCGACATCGCCGAGGCGCTGAACGAATGCCTGGAGCTGCTCGGACTCGAGCCACACCCGCTCGACGATTATCGGTACATGGTCGGAGAAGGGGTGCCGACGCTCTGTCAGCGCGCGATCGGGGCCCACCACGGACACTTGGTCGGCCGGCTGACCGAACTGGCCCGTGCGCGCTACCGGGCACGACCCCTGCGCTACACCCGTCCTTACCCGCGCGTCGAGGCCATGGTGGCGCGCCTGCGCGATCGGGGTTTGCGCCTGGGCGTCCTGTCGAATAAACCGCATGAAATGACGACGCGAATCGTCCGAACGTTCTGGCCCGATCACCAGTTCGCCGCGATCCAGGGATACGTCGAAGAGGGCTTTCGCAAGCCGAGCCCGCACTACGCCCTGCGCCTCTGCGACACCCTCGGCATTCCGCCCGCCCAGACCTGGATCGTCGGCGACACGCCGACGGATGTCGAAACGGCTCGCCGGGCCGGTATGCCGTCCCTCGGAGTGACATGGGGCTTTCGTACGCGCGCCGACCTCGAGGCGGCTGGGGCGGATCGGATCATCGACTCACCCGACGAACTCGCCTGACTTCGTCGGCTATGGCAATTCGTGGTACGGCCGGCCGGCCTGGTATTGTTTCAACTGGTACCGCAGGGAGTTCACGGTGACCGCATCGCCGCTGGCGCCGACTTCGGCCAGCGCCTGCTGGGCCGCTTCGGCGGCCTCGGGGAAACGCCCGCACTCCGCGCGGGCCGCCGCGAGCACCATCCACGTACGGGCGCTGGGGGCCGCCGCGTGCGCCGCCTCCGCCAGACGCAGTGCTGTTTCCCCATCACGCAACGTATCCACGTGGGCTGTGGCCAGCAGCGACGCCAGGGCGGCCGAAACGGCGGGCGCATCGGGCTGCCGTTCCGCCGCGGTGCGGAGAATCGCCACGGCTTCATCGCTCTTGCCCGCCGAGACCAGTTGCTCTGCCAGGCGGACCACGGCGTTGACGACGCCGGGATTGGACGCCACCTGTCGCCGCAAGCCGGCGATCTCGGCTTCCTGCCGGGCGAGGTAGGGCTGCACCCAGCCGAGCGTCTGCGGCGCGCGATCGTGCTGCGGATCGGTGGTCAGCGCGCGCTGGCAGAATTCCAGGCATTGCGTGAAACGGCCGCGGCGCCCCAGCGTTACGGCCAGGTCGGTCTGCGTATCGGCCGACTCGGGAAACAGCGTCAGCGCGTGCATCAGCAGTTGCTGGCTTTCCTCCAGGCGTCCGACTTCGCCGTAGCAGTTGCCCAGCAGGCGGGCAATGACGAACGATTCGGGGCTTCGTTCGAAGGCCGGCTCGAGCAAGGGGATCGCCTCGGGAATGCGCTGCGACTGCGCGAGCGACTCGGCGATCCGATAGTCGTGTGACACGTCGATCATGTCGCGCGGATTCTTCAGGTCCGCCGCACTCGCGGTCGTCGTCGGCGTGGCCCCCGCGTACCCGAGGCTCTGCAGCGCGCGCTGCTGCTCGGGGTCGAACAGCGCCGCAACCGCGTCGCGCTTCGTGATGCTCGCCTCCAGCGCCGCGAGTTCGGCGTCAAGCTGCGTCACCACTTCCGGACGGGCCGCCGCCAGGTTCACGAGTTCGCGCGGGTCGGCCCCGCGGTCATACAGCTCCGGTTTGGGCGCGCGGATATACTTCCACTCAGGTGTCACGAGGCACTGCAGCCTGCTCCAGCCGAAACTGTAGAACGGGAATTCCGATTCGCCGTAGATCGCCCGCGCGGGCATCGGCAGACCCGCCAGCGCCGGCAACAGGCTCGTGCCGGTGACCGTCTCGGGAACCGGCCAGCCCATCAGCCCGAGCGTCGTGGGCATCACGTCGGAGATTGCGGCCAGCTCCGCACGTACCTGCCCCTCCGGCAGCCGGCCGGGCAGTGAGAACAGCAGCGCCACTCGCATCGTCCCGTTATTCACCAGCAGGGCATGCCAGTCGTAGCCGTGGTCCCCGCGCGACTCGCCGTGATCACACATCACGATCACCAGCGTCTTGCCGCGCAACTGCCGTTCTTCCAGCCAGGTCAGCAACCGCCCCACCTGGCTGTCCGCGAAAGAAATCTCGCCCAGGTACGGGTCGTCGCCGGCACGCGCGGCGAACTGCGGGGGCGGAACATACGGGGCGTGCGGGTCGAAGTAGTGTACCCAGCAGAAGAAGGGACCAGCCTGCACGCTGTTCAGCCAATTCAGCGCGTCGGCGGTCATCATACCCGCGTGCCGCTCGATGAACGACTGCCCTGCGTCGTTCTTGGGCATCTCGTCGTGATAGGTATCGAAGCCGCGATTCAGCCCGTAGCGGGCCGCCAGCACCGCCGCGGAGATGAATGCACCCGTACGGTACCCGCGCGTGCGGAACTGCTCCGCCAACGTGGGAAGCTCAGGCCCCAGCGCGAAGCGCCCATTGTCGCGCACCCCATGCTCCGGCGGCCGCGTGCCGGTCAGCAGCGAGGCGTTGGACGGCAGCGTGATCGGCGCGTGCGAAAATGCCTGGTCGAAGCGCACGCCCCGCCGGGCGAGCTCGTCGAGCGCCGGCGTGACCGCGGGGACATGGCCGTAACAGCCCAGGTGGTCCGCCCGCGCCGTGCCGAGGGTAATGAGCAACACGTTGCAGCCGGCGGCCGCCGCAGTCAGCGCCGGCGGAGCGACGCCGTCCGACTTGCCGCACCCGGCGGCAAGGCTCCCTGCCAGCAGAAAACCACCACAAAGTAGTATTCGCATCATTCCCCCATTCTAGGGGGATGGCGCCGCGCGGGTCTAACGAGGCGGCGCTTCGTCGGTGTAGCCCAGCGACCGCAGCCGGCGCTGCTCCCGGCCTCAGCGCGGCGCGATCGGTCCGGCCCGGGGACGTGCCGCGCTGCGCCTGGAACTGCTCGAGGTCGGCCCGGAGTTTCGTCGCGCCGGCCGCGTGGCTGGCGC
Organism: uncultured Planctomycetales bacterium; assembly: GCA_964629745.1. Lineage (GTDB taxonomy): Bacteria > Planctomycetota > Phycisphaerae > UBA1845 > Fen-1342 > JAAYXS01. Next base: position 14,044 of record CAZVRR010000036.1, read on the forward strand.
TGCTGGAGCGGGCCGGAAAATATGACCACCTCATCTGCGGCAGGTTGCCCAGCGAGAGTAGCGTATCATCGCGGCGCGGCTCGATGCGCCACGACGAGCTTGAAGTGGATCGCGCTGCGGGCCGGCGCACGGCTCGTCGGCCAGGCGGGGAGCGCCGCTTCGCGCTCGACTCCGCCCCGCAGCACACGATAATCCCTGGGATGAACAGCACACGCGCCCAGCCCTGCACCGTGCTCGGCCTCGAGACGTCGTGCGACGAAACGTCGGCAGCGCTCGTCATCGACGGGCGCGACGTGCGCGCTAACCTCGTCAGCTCGCAGGTCGCGATACATGCCAAGTACGGCGGCATCGTGCCGGAGCTCGCCTCACGGGCCCACGTGGAAAACGTCCGCCCCATCATCGAGGGGGCGCTCGCCGCCGCGCGGCTCACGTACGACGACCTGGACGCGGTGGCCGTCACGGCGGGCCCCGGCCTGGTCGGCTCATTGCTCATCGGCGTGACGGCGGCGAAGACGCTCAGCGCGGCGTACGACCTGCCGCTCGTCGCCGTCGATCACATTGCTGCGCACGCGACCAGCGCCGCGCTCACGGCGGACGAAATCCCGTGGCCCGCGGTCGCCCTGGTCGTCAGCGGCGGCCATACGTCGCTGTACCTCGTCCGCGATTTCCTGCAGATCGAGCTGCTCGGGCAAACCGTGGACGATGCGGCCGGCGAGGCGTTCGACAAGGTGGCGGCCATCCTCGAGCTGGGCTACCCCGGCGGGCCGCTCATCGATGCCCTGGCACGCGAAGGGAACCCGGCGGCGATCGCGTTCCCGCGTCCGTGGATTCACGAACCGCACTTTGACTTCTCGTTCAGCGGCCTCAAGACCGCGGTGCTCTACCGCACGTTCGGCGCCGGGCGCAAGTATGGGTCGGTAGCGCACTGGCAGCGCCGGGAACTCGCGGACGTCGCGGCCAGCTTCCAGGCGGCGCTCGTGGATACACTGGTGGCCAAGACCATCGCGGCGGCGCGGCATGCGCAGGTGAGGCACGTGGTGATCGGCGGCGGCGTCGCGGCCAACTCCGCGCTGCGCGGCGAACTCGCGCGCGCCTGCGGGGCGGCGGGACTGACGCTGCATCTCACGCCGCTGTGCTACTGCACGGACAACGCGGCGATGGTGGCCGCGCTGGGCTATCACCTGTTGCAGGCCGGCCGCACCGCGGACCTGTGGCTGGAGCCGCGTGCCGGGCTCGTGCGACCGCCGCGCGCGCCCGCGTGAAACTTGTCCCCGCCGCGGCGGGCTCATACACTACGGTCTGCCCGTCCAACAGGAGCACATGATGATCTTCGGCGAGGAAAGCAGCGAACCCAAGAGCCAGGGCCCGCAGGTGCGACTGGACATGTCGCAACTGGAAACGATCTACGCGAACGCGTTCGCGCTGGCCGGCTCGGCAGACGAAATCGTGCTGTACGTCGGCGCAAACCTGCCGATGCCCAACATGAAAGAACCGCTCGTGCGCGTGTCACATCGCGTGGCGTTTGTGCCGGTGAACGCGAAGCGCCTGATGATCGCGCTCCAGCAGACGATCAAGGCCCACGAGGAACGCTTCGGCCCGATCGAACTGCCCGCTGCGCGCCGCCACCCCCCCCAGCAGTAACGCTACGCGGGGGGAAACCCAGCGAAAAAAATGATCGAAGTCAACGCCAGGCCGACTTCGATCCGAGCGACACCCCAGGCCCGTCACGGTCTTGTCCGTTAACCGTGGCGGGTGGCGGTCGGCCTGTGCGGCGGACCGCGGGGTCACATCCTGTCGCGCCGTTACGGCTGCGCGGCGCTGGCCACGTCGGCCAGCTTGGCAACCGCCTGGCGAGCCGCGTCGATCCGCGCCTTCGCCAGCTCAATGCGTGCCGTGGTCTTGCACTCAGTCTTGCAGCTGCTGCCGACGGCGTACTCGGCCTTCTTGCCGCTCTTCTCGCACGCCGTGGCGGCGCTGTGCTCGCAGGTGTACGGCTTGCCGTCCACCAGCGTGGTCATCTGGATTTCCTGGGCGGACTTCTGGGCCTGCGTGGCGGCCTGGTCAGCCTTGTCCTTGCTGTCGAACATCGTGCCGGCAACGCAGTACTTCATCGTCGCGCCGCCGCTCTTGGCCAGCTCGCCGGCCTCCTGCGGGCACTCGACGCACTTGTCGCCCACGACGTAGCGGACGGTGGTGAACTTCGTGAAGTGCGCATCCAGCGCGTCGGCATAGGCCGTCAGGGCCTCGGCCTTGTCCGTGAATTCCTTCTCGCCTACGACGTAGAGAATCTTGGCGCTCTTGTCGGCCGCCAGCGTCTCAGCAGTCTTGGGGCAGCAGGTCGTCTCGTCGCCGACCTTGAACATCATGCACGGCATGCCGCAGCAACCGGCGCCGGCCAGGGCCTTGTCGCACTTCGACTTATCGCACGAGCCGTCCTTGGCCAGCGCGGTCTTGTCGCAGCCGGCCTTGGCCATCTGCGACTTGTCGCACGTCTTTGTGCAGGTCTTGCCGGCACCGCCCTCATCCGCGACAGTCTTCGCCGCCGTCACACCCGCCGTGTTCTGCTTGTCCTTGGCGCAACACTGTGCCTGGGCATCAGCCGCGACCGTCAACACCACCACCATCGCGATAGACAGGATCCACGCTTTCATAGTTTCCTCACTGTTGTTTGGGTAACTGGATGCGAGTCCAAGACGGCCGGCCGCACGCCCGTACCGGCCCTGCTCCTCCGACGCGGGAGTACCGATGCCAACCGCGCAGCGCCGGGGAATATTCCGACCCGCGGCGGCGCTCACATAATCGTACCGAATTACTGCCTGTTTACTACCGGCGCGCGGAGCTTGCTGTCGCGAATTGTCCGGATGGTTATCAGACGTCAGTCCCGCGCTTCCGCCACGCCGCGAGCAGCGCCACCGTCGCGCGCTTGTCGGGAATGCGGTAGCCCGCCTGCAAGTCGGGGTCGTGGTGGATCGGCACCCGCAGGTTGGGCGGCCCCACGCAGGCCGGGCATCCCTCCGAACACGGACAACCCGCAGCCAGGTCATGGGCCAGTTGCAGCAGCTCTTCGCAGCGCTCGTACGCATGGCGCGCGTAGCCCACTCCGCCCTCGTACCGGTCATACAGGATCACGGTCATGCGGCCCAACTGCGTCGAGTCCACCACGCCGCCGATGTCGTAACGGTCGCACATCGCCAGCGTGGGGAGACAAACCACCAGCAGGTTCCGTACGCCCGCAAAAGCTTCCCACGGGGCATGGCCGCCCGCGACCAGCGCCTCGACTGCCGCCGCCGGCGGTTGCAGCCAGCAGCCCGCCGTGTTCACCTCCTGCGCAGGCAGATCGAGCACCGTCTGCCCGATCAGCTCCATCGTGTGGAACTTGAACTTGCGGAATGCGACCGTCTGCCAGCGGACCGTCACGTCGCCGAAGAACTGCTGGCCGCCCCAACACTCGCGCGCCAGCCGTTGCCCCACGATGCGGCACTCGTCGGCCAGCACAGGTTGCGTGTAGTAGTCGGCATCGAAGCGATTCACACGCGCAGTGCGCATCGGGATGTCGAGCTGTCGGACGATGTAGCTGTCGCCCTGGTGCAGGTAGATCGCCTCCGGATAGACGAGCTCGGGGGCCGAGATCGAATCGATCTGCCCGATGACCTCGTTGCGACCGTCGGTTTCATCGACGATGGCAAACGTGGCATTGCTGATCGTGCGCAGATTGGTCGTGTGATGCGGCATGCCGCTCACGGAGTAGTCGTAGCGGCCGTCGCCCGCCTTGAGCCGCCCCGCCGCCGCCAACTCCTGCGCGACGGGCCGGGCCAGCTCGCCGAACTCATCCAGGTCCGCGTCCGTCAGCGGCAGTTCGCGTGCGGCGCAGGCCAACTGCGCCGAGAGGATATGCGGGTTCTGCGGATCGATGATCGCCTGTTCCACCGGTCGATCGAACACGAAGCCCGTGTTGCGCATGAGGTACTGATCCACGGGATCGTCGTAGGCGATGAGGATCGCGAGCGATTCGTCCTGCCGGCGGCCCGCGCGGCCCGCCTGCTGCCACAGGCTGCAAAACGTGCTCGGGAATCCGACCAGCAGGGCGGCATCGAGCGAGCCGACGTCGATCCCCAGCTCGAGCGCGCTGGTCGTGCACACGCCGAGCAGCTCGCCGGAGAACAGCGCGCTCTCGATCTCGCGCCGCTCGAGGGGCAGATACCCGCCGCGATACGGCCGGAGCTTGCCGGCCAGGTCGGCACGCCGGCGGCGCAGGCTGTCGGCGACATACTTGTACAGCAGCTCGGCGACGACGCGCGCCTTGGCGAAGGCGATCGTCCCCGCGCCCTCCTCGAGCAGAAGCTGCATCAGGTGCTGCGCTTCGACATTCGCGCTGCCGCGCGCGATCCGCGGCGGAGGGCCGACCACCGGCGCGCCGCCGGCGCCGCGCAGCTCGGGCTCCAGCCACGGCGGATTCCAGAGCACGAAGTAGCGCCGGCCGCGCGGGGCGCCGTCACGGTCGACCAGGCGCATCGGCCGATTCGTCAACCGCGTGGCGAGTTCGCGTGGGTTGCCCAGAGTCGCCGAGCAGCAGATGAACTGCGGGTCAGCGCCGTAATGCCGGCAGATGCGCTGGAGGCGCCGGACCAGCCCCGCCACGTGGCTGCCGAAAATACCGCGGTACGTGTGAATTTCGTCGAGCACGACATAGCGCAGGCTGGCGAAGAAGTTCGCCCACTTCGGGTGATACGGCAGGATGGACTGGTGCAGCATGTCGGGATTGGACAGCAGGATCGACGCGCTGCGCCGGATGCCGGGGCGCTTGTGCGAGGGCGTATCGCCGTCGTAGCAGGCCGGACGCGCCACGTCGGCCAAACCGCCGGCGCTGACCATGCGCTCCAGGTTTCCGAGCTGGTCATACGCCAGCGCCTTGGCCGGGTAGAGGCATAAGGCGCGGGCCGCGGGATCCTCCGCGAGGGCGGCGAGGATCGGCAGCAAGTAGCACAAGCTCTTGCCGGAGGCGGTGCCGCTGCACACAACCACGTTTTCGCCGCCCATGACGGCGTCGAAACACTCCGCCTGGTGGCTGTAGAGATCCACGATGCTTTCGCGGCGCAGCAGTTCACGCACGGCGGCGGGCGGGGTGTGTTGCGGAACGGCGTGCTGGGCGGGCTGCGCATCGAACACGCGGACCGCTGCAATCTGGCCGCGGTAGTCGCGCCGCGCCTGAAGCCGTTGCAGGAATCCCAGGGCATCCATGCCGGTGTAGGCCTCCGGTCGGATTGGCCCGAGTATACCCGCGCTGCAAACAAAAACCAAACTTCCAACCGGGCACGCACAGCGCGCGGCGCCGCCCCGACGCTACGCTACCATACGCAGCGAAGGAGGCCGGCATGCACACGTACGCCGATGATCGCGGCCGCTCGATCATGTCCCTGTTCGATCACCTGCCGGAGTTGCCTGGCCAGTTCAACGCCTCGGTCATGTACGCCGGCGCAGTAAAAGCCTGGCATCGGCATGCGCGGCAGGACGACCACTGGTGCGTGCTGGCCGGAAGCCTCAAGATCGGGTTGTTCAACACGGAATCGCCAGCGCTCACCGCGGAGTTGCGGCTGGCGGGGCCTGTGCCGGGGGCCGACCAGGTCCGGCAATTGCGGATCGAAAGCGGCAGCGGCCAGGCGGTCTACCTCGGCGAACACCGCGCCGGCGTGCTGCGCATTCCCGCGGGGCTGTGGCACGGCGGCGTTGCCGTCGGTGGGCGCGACGCCCTGCTGCTCTACCACGTCACGAGGAAATACGACCCGCAAGACCCGGACGAGCAGCGCAAGGGCTGGAACGAGCTGCCGTTCGACTGGGGCGTGGAGTTCAAGTAACGTTCACGGGCCGCCGGCCCGCCCCACCGCCGCCACGATTCGCTCCAACGCTTCCTCACGCGTCAACTTGCCGTCGAGATACTCCGTCCACGCCGGCCGGACCGCCGCCGCGGCCTGAGGTACCTTCGCGTAATACTGCCGCGCATCGCCGTAGTGCACGTGCTGCGGCGCGATCGTGCGGCGGATCGTTTCGCCGGCCTGCACGAACAGCAGGGTATGCGGGACGTCACGGAACTGGGACGAATGCCGATCGAAGCCCGCCGCGCTCAGCCGGCGCTCCAGGTCGGCCAGCACGTTGCCGGAGGCGCGGGACCACACATCCAGCGCGTGCCCTGCCTCGTGCAGGACCGTCTCCGCGAGCAGCGTTCCATCCAGCCCGGTCGCGCCGACGAAACAGACGCCGCCGCCGCCGCGCCGCCGGTGCGTAACTGCATACGGATAAGGAGCTTCGGCGACGAGGTACACCGGAATCGCAGTCTGCGGATCGGCCATCCC
>CAZVRR010000037.1:0-5113 GCA_964629745.1 uncultured Planctomycetales bacterium
GGTGGTGCTCGATCTTGGCAGCGGCGGCGGGTTCGACTGCTTCCTCGCCGGGCCGCGGGTCGGGGCGACCGGCCGCGTGATTGGCGTCGACATGACGCCGGAGATGCTGGCAAAGGCCCGGCGCAACCTGGCGGCGTACCGGCAGCGCAGCGGCCTGGACAACGTCGAGTTCCGGCTGGGCGAGATCGAACACTTGCCGGTCGCGGACGGCAGCGTGGATGTCGTGATCTCGAATTGCGTGCTGAACCTGTCGCCCGACAAGGCCCAGGTCTGGCGCGAGATCGCCCGCGTGCTCAAGCCGGGCGGGCGCGTGGCCGTCTCCGACCTCGCGCTGCTCCAGCAACTGCCGCCGGCAGTGCGCAGCATGGTCGAGGCGCTCGTGGGCTGCGTGGCGGGTGCAGCGCTCGTGTCGGATACCGAGCGCTTCGCACGCGATGCGGGACTCGTCGACGTCCAGCTCGAGCAGAAACCCGACTACGTCGCGTCGATGACAAGCTTCCAGGATCCGCTGTACCAGCAGATCGCCGCCGCGCTGCCGACCGGCACGACCCCGGCTGATTTCGTGACGAGCATCAACGTCACCGGCTGGAAGCCGCCGCCGCAGCGCAAAGCGGAGTGAGCACGGATGGATGCCGGCTGCCCGACGCGGTTGTCGTTCCTCGACCGTTTCCTGACGCTGTGGATCTTCCTCGCGATGGCGGCCGGCGTGCTCGGCGGCTGGCTGTGGCCGGACGTCGAGCGCTTCCTGAATCGCTTTCAGTCCGGCACGACGAACATCCCGATTGCGCTCGGGCTGATCCTGATGATGTACCCGCCGCTGGCGAAGGTGAAATACGAGGAGCTGGGCGACGTATTCCGCAACACGCGCGTGCTGGGGCTCTCACTGGCGCAGAACTGGCTGATCGGCCCGGTGCTGATGTTCGCGCTCGCGGTCCTGTTCCTGCGTGACCAGCCGGAGTACATGGTCGGCCTGATCCTGATCGGGCTGGCCCGCTGCATCGCGATGGTGATCGTCTGGAACGAGCTGGCCCGGGGCGATAGCGAGTACGCGGCGGGGCTGGTCGCGTTCAACTCGATCTTCCAGGTGTTGTTCTACTCGGTGTACGCGTGGTTCTTCATCACCGTGCTGCCGCCGCGGCTTGGGCTCGTCGGCGCCGAGGTGCACGTGACCATCGGCCAGATCGCCAAGAGCGTGTTCATCTACCTGGGCATCCCGTTCCTGGCGGGAATGATCACGCGCTTCGTGCTGCTGCACGTGAGGGACCGCACCTGGTACGAACAGAGGTTCATCCCGAAAATCTCGCCCGTCACGCTCGTCGCATTGCTGTTCACGATCGTGGTGATGTTCTCGCTGAAAGGCGAGCAGATCATCCAGCTTCCGCTTGACGTGGTCCGCATCGCCGTCCCGCTGTGCATCTACTTCGTGCTGATGTTCCTGGTCTCGTTCTGGATGGGCCGGCGGATCGGCGCGGACTACTCGAAGACCGCGACCATCGCCTTCACCGCCGCCAGCAACAACTTCGAGCTGGCGATCGCCGTCGCGGTGGCCGTGTTCGGCCTCGGGCATGGGGCCGCCTTCGCGGCGGTAATCGGGCCGCTCGTCGAAGTGCCGGTGCTGATCAGCCTGGTGAATGTGGCGCTGTGGCTGCAGCGGCGCTACTTTGCGGCGCCCCTGCGCGTGTAGGGCCGCCGGGACGCCTCACGCCCGGTCCGCAACTCCCGCTACGCCGGCCTGCTCCGCACAGTAGGCGCAGCAGAACATCCGACCCTCCGCCTCGATGCCATGACCAATGATGCGACAATCGCAGTGTGTACACGTCGGCGCCAGCGCGTGAATGGCGCATTCGAAGCTGTCAAATGTGTGCGCGCGACCGCCCATCGTGACCTGGAACGCCTTGTCATAATCGTTGCCGCAGGTTTCGCAGCGTGGCATGCGATTGCTCCGAGCGGGGATCCGGTTCGCCGCCTGATCGTAGCGCGAGGCCCCCGCCGTCCTACTCCGCCAGCGCGGCTGACGGCGAATTCAACGCGGTAAGATGTCGCGCGAATCGTTCGTTCACGTTCGGGCAGGGAGCGAATCATGGAATGGAAAAGCTGGAGCGTGCTGGCCGGCGGCGTAATCCTGGGCGGCTGGCTCGCGTTCGATGGCGTGCGCGCCCTGGTCGTCGGCGACTACGTGACCCCGCGCTCCGGTACATATGCCGGTCAGCTCGGGCCGTGGTCACGCGTGGCGGCGGCGGTCGGGGTCAATCCGCGCGGCACGCCGATGAAATGCGTTCACGTCATGCTGGGGCTGAGCTGGCTCGCCGCGTGTGGCGCGCTTCTCGCCGGTGCCGGCCGGGCGCCGTCGGCGCTGCTGGCGTGCAGCGTGGCCTCGCTCTGGTACCTGCCGTTCGGAACGGTGATCGGCGTCGTCGAGCTGGCGCTGTTGTGGCTGATGCGCGGCAAGGGCGGCGCATAGCTACTGTCACGCCGTGCCGAATGCAGGGAGGGCCGCGCCGTGGATGGCGCCGGCGGCATCGGACGCGAGGAACGCGATCACGTTCGCCACGGCTTGGAGCGGGACCCATGTGCGCGGGTCGGCATCGGGCATGGCCCGGCGGTTCTCGGGTGTATCCAGCGTCCCGGGCAGAACGCAATTCACGTTGACGCCGGCGTCCTTGACCTCGGCGGAGAGACTCTCGGTCAGACGCAGGACGGCGGACTTCGCCGCGGCGTACGCGCCGGCCCCGGCCGGTCCGGCCAGCGCGGCGCGGCTGGCGACAGTCACGACCCGCCCGCGCCGCTGCTTGAGCATCGTCGGCAGGACCGCCTGGCAGATGTGCAAGGTCGTACGGACGTTCGTATCGAACAGGCGCGTCCAGAGCTGCAGGTCGCCTTCGTACACCTTCGTGCCGCCGGCGAACGCGCCCACCGTGTGCACCAGCGCGTCGATCCGCTGGAAACGGCCCAGTGCGAGGGCGGCGACGCGGCCCGCCGCCTCGGCCGCCAACAGGTCGATGTCCCCGGCGAGCAGGTGATCGGAGGCGAGCGCCAGGTCGGGGTAGGCCGCGCGCAGGCGCTGTTCGGAGCGGTCGACCAGCACCAGCCGCGCGCCGAGGGGCGCCAGCGTGCGTGCGGTGACACAGCCGAGCCGTCCGACCGCTCCGGTGACAATCACCACCTGTCCCGCGTAGCTCAGCATGGCAACCTCGCTGCGGCAGGTCCTATTCGCCCGCCGGCGAATTCTCGAGCCGCCGATAGTGCAGTTTCCAGGGCAGGCGTTCGACCGGCCGGCCGTCGACCTCGGCGTAGGGGTAGACAAGGAAATTCAGCGGCTCGGCGGCCTGCCGCGGCTCGAGGACGAGGTCGCGGCCGACGGTAAAGGCGACGCGATCACTCGGCAGCTTGCCGAAGTACTCGTCATGGCGTTTCGATTTCCAGGCCTCGCTGGCGTCGACGGGCAGCCAGCCGCGCCGGGCGTCGTAGACTTCCGCCCAGCAATGGTAGCCGGTGATGTCGCCCGCGGGCGAATCGGCGGGAATGGAGAAGCCGATCAGGAAGCGCGAGGGGATCTCTTCGGCGCGCGTGAGGCCGATCAGCAGCGAGTGAAAGTCGGTGCAGTTGCCATACCCGGCGCGGCAGGCCCACTGGATGTCGCCCTCGCCCCAACCAGTGCCGCTCTTGTCGTAGCGCATGCTGCGCAGGACATAATCGTAAAATGCGCGAATCTTCGCCGCGTCGTCCGGGCAGTTGCGGCTTTCGTGCTCTGCGAGCTCCCGCACCTGCGCGCTGAGCGGCACGCGGCGAAGCGGGCCGAGGTAGTGCCGCGGGTCGCGGGGCGAGTCGGGCGTTGCATCCGCGGCCGGTGTGCCGGTATCCGGTTCACGCCAGACGGTGAAGCGCAGGACCAGCTCAGGGGCGGCCGGCGCACCCGGCGTCGGCTCGACGTAGACGTAGCGGTTGCCCTTGGCGTCCTGCGTCTGGCGCGAGGGCCAGGGGGAATCGATTTCCGCTGCGCGTAACTGCTGGTGGGGCAACTCCGCGGGCGTGGGGATCCAGACGCGGAGGTGTTGATGCGGATCAGTCAGCAAGGGGCTGACGTCGACGCTGTACTCCAGTTCGTAGGTCGCCGACTGGGTCCACGGATCGATGTCCGCGGCGCTTGCGGCCGTGCACACCAGGACGATCCATGGCAGCACAGGCGCGCGGCAGATCGGGCGCCGCGGAGCACGCGGATATGTGAATCCGTCCTGGCCGAAGTGGCGCGGGACGCGGTTGTGTCTCATCTCGTACTCCAAGGCAGCGACGGTTCGGCTCTTGCGCGGAGCCTGGAATCATAACGGCTGCGCGGGATCGCCGCAGCCGTGCGGCGCGCGACAGCCGAATCACAGGTGGTTCCGGGCGGCACTCGGGGAATCGTGGTCGACGCGACCGGTCGGGCCGGTCAGCGTGTCGAATCTTCCGCATCGACCGGCAGCGGCACGTAGGCAATGCGGCCGACAAGGGACGCGACGGTTGCGATCAGTTGCGCCACATCCACCGGCTTGGGCACGTGCGCCTGGAATCCGCAGGCGATTGCGCGTTGGCGATCTTCCAGTCCCGCGAATGCGGTCAAGGCCACCGCCGGAATGGCGCCGCCGCGCTCGACCGGCAGCCCCCGGACACGACGCAGGAACGTGTAGCCGTCCTCCCCCGGCATCCCGATGTCGCTGATGAGTACGTCGGGCTTAAAGGGCTGAAGTTGCGCGAACGCTTCGGCGGCCGACGTCGCGATGAGCACGGCGGCGTGGCGTTCCTCCAGGACGCGTTTCACCATTTCCAGGGATTCGCGCTGATCGTCCACCACGAGCACCTTCAGGCCGCTCAGGCTGATGCTCTCGAAATCAATGCCGACCTGTCCCGGCGCATCTGCCGTCTCGACCGGAGGCGCGATCGTCGCCTCGGCCACCGCAGCCGGCAGGGTGACCGTGAACGTCGCGCCGGCTCCGCGCCCGCGGCTCTCCGCCCGCACCGTCCCGCCGTGCAGTTCCACCAGGCTCCGCACGATCGACAGCCCGAGCCCGAGTCCACCGTGCTTCCGGGCGGCCGACGCGTCGGCGCTCGTCATCAATCCCATCGTGTATGCGGAGGT
>CAZVRR010000037.1:5123-20289 GCA_964629745.1 uncultured Planctomycetales bacterium
CTGGCCACGATGCCGTAGACGGCGAGATGGAGGAGGCAGCGTTCGAAGATCGAACCTGTGGCGCGCACGAGCCCATCCACCCGTGACAGAAGCAGAAGGATGCGCTCGCAGTCGGCCTGCCGGAAGCGCTCGAAGACATGTTCCAGGAACTCCGGTTCGATGCCCTGGCCGGTATCGGACACGCTGATTTCCACGCGTGAATCCACGCGCCAGGCGCGGATGCGCACGCCGCCGCCGGGCTCGGTGAACTTGACCGCGTTCGACAGCAGGTTCCAGATCACCTGTTTCAGGCGTTGGCGGTCGCCGCGCACCGGGGCCGTGCCCGGCGCGACGTCCGTCGTGATTTCGATCTTCTTGGCCACGGCGGCGGGCTGGATCGCCTCGACGGCCGCGCCGACCACCGCCTCGGTTTCCACCGGCTGGATGTCGAGGCGCAGCTTGCCGGCGGTGATGCGGCTCAGGTCGAGCAGGTCATTGATCATGTCGGCCAGGATGCGGCCATTGGCCTGGATGATATCGAGCCCCTCGTAGGCGTCGGCCGGCATGGCCCGCGTCCGCCGCAGGAGTTGCGTCCAGCCCATCAGCGCGTTGAGCGGGTTGCGCAGCTCGTGCGACAGGACGGCAATGAAATCGTCCTTCATGCGGCTGGCACGCTCCGCGTCAGTCCGCGCGGCACGCTCGCTGTCGAGCAGTGCATCGCGCTCCTGCTCGAGTTGCTTGCGTTCTGTGATATCGCGGAAATAGACGGATAGCCCGTCGGACGAGGGGTAGCAGTGACACTCCAGCCAGAGGTTCAGCGGCTGCGGGTAGAACTCCTCGAAGTGCACGGGCTGGCGGGTCGCGACGGCGCGGCGGAAGCCCTCCTCGAATTTCGTACCGATCGCGGCGGGAAACTGTTCCCACACGCAGTTTCCCAATACGGCCTGCGCCTGCAGGCCCAACAGCCGCGCGCCCTGTTCGTTGAAGTACGTGTAGCGCCAGTCCTTGTCCAGCACCAGCAGGCCGTCGCTGATGCTGTTCAGCACATTTTCCAGCTTGTGATGGGCCTGGCGCAGCTCCTCCTCGGTGCGCTTGAGCCGGCTGATATCGAGGTTGATGCCGGCCCAGCACAGGACGTTGCCCTCTTCGTCCCGGACGGGCACTCCGCGGGCCAGCACGTCGTGCCACGCGCCGTCGACGCCCCGGAAGCGATGCTCGATATCCCAGGTGCCACCGGTGCGGGTGCATTCCTTCCACGCCGCGATCGTGCGCTCCGCATCATCCGGATGCAGCACATCGCCCCAGCCGAAGCTCGAGCACTGCTCCTGCGTGATCCCCACCAGCTTCAGGAAGCTCTCGCTCGCGTAGGTATTGCGGCCGTCCGGCGCACAGACCCAGACGCCGAAATCGATGGTTTCGCCAATCGCGCGGTACAGCGCTTCGCTGCGCCGGAGTTCGGCCTCCGCGCGCTTGCGCAGGAACGCTTGCACGATGGCCGGCGCGAGTGTTTCGACCGCCTGCTGCTCCTCCGGCCCGTAGCCGCCCGGTCGATTACCCAGGCCGATCATGCCGATTGTCTGCCCCGCGTGAGTCAGCGGAACGCCGAGAAACGCGATCAGGGGCGGGTGGCCCGGCGGCGTGCCGATGCGATCCGGATGGCGCGCCGGGTCATTCGTAATCAGGCTCTTGCCGTCCCGCAGCACCTGGCCGTAAATGCCGTGGATCGTGAACTGAATCGGGACGCGTCTTCCGTGGCCGGTTGGGTCCTGCACCTGGCAGGCGTCCCAGCCGGGATTACTGATGGCGATGTCGTCGAGCTTCCCGGTCCGGCGGTTGATCTCGCCGAGAAATCCGGACTTGCTTTGCGTGATCTCCTCGGCCAGGGAGAGGCAGACACGGCCCAGCTCCTCTTCCGTGCGGCAGGTCAGGGCCTCGCGAAAGATCCGCCCGATCGCTGTCAAGACCGCGTTCTGTCGGCGTTCGGTTTCCTCCGCCCGCTTGCGCTCACTGATATCGCGAATCGCCGTGAAGCGCACCGGGCGCTCGTGCAGCGCGACGGTGCGTCCGTGTGCCTCGACCACGATGAGCGAGCCGTCGCGCCGGATCATCGCGTGTTCCGTAACCGCCTCCCGCTCGGCGAGGATGTTGCACAGCACACGCGGACGATCCTCGGCTGGCAGGAGCGACGCGACCTCCATTCCGATCAGCTCGGCGCGCGAGTAGCCGAGCATGTTCAGCAACTGCTCGTTCGCATCGACGATCCGTCCGCCCTCGGTGATGGCGATGCCCTCGAAGGTGGCGCTGGCGAGCACGCGGAATCGGTCCTCGCTTTCGTGCAGCGCCGCTTCCAGCGAGAGTCCCAGCGCGCGCGTCTCGCGTGCGGACGTCACGGCGGCGATGAGCATGTACACGCCGCCGGCAAACTGCGCAGCCCGGCCGGTCCAGTTCACCGCGCTGCCGCGGGTGTCCTGGGCGAGCACCCCGAGCAGGCCGACCGCGATCAGGCCCAGCGCCAGCGCGTACCAGCGCGGAAACCGGGAAACGGATTGTCCGCTGTTTGCCGTCAGCAGCAGCGCCGTGCAGGCGAACAATACGACCGCGAGGCCCAACACGAGTTGGCGGACGGGAGTCCCGCCCTCGCCCTGGATGAAGAACGTCGGCAGCACGCCGGCCATGCCCACGAAGGTCACGGCCGCCACGCCGGCGAGGGCCGCCGCGTAGGCGAGCGGCAACCACAGACTTGGCGCGACCAGCGGCCGCGCCAATCGCAACGAGAGGCCTACGCCGACCAGGTGGCAGAGGGCGGCGATGCACGCACAGGTGTTGTGTATCGTGACGACCAGATTGAAGTCGCCGCGGCCGGCGATGGTGCTCACCACACCGGCGCTGCCCCAGACCAACACTCCACACCCGAACAGGAGCAGACCGGCCGCGCCGCTGGCGAGGAAACTGCGGGCGACCAGGTATGCGACGGCGAACGAGGTCAGCGTGGAGAAAAGCAGATTCAGGATCGCGATCAGCGCCAGCGATTCATATTGTCCGGGGATCCGGGCAAGCCAGAAGAAAACCGTCAGCAACGCGAAGAACAGCAGCGGCAGCGCCGTGAACCACGTCTGCCGGCCGGCGGCGCTCGGCACACGGCGGTGGGGGCTCCGGATGATCTCGACGGGAGGGTCGAGTACAGGCTCTCCGCTGCTGCGCGACCGCGTGACGGTGGGGTGTTGAACTTCGTGCGCCAAACGCCGCTCCCCCCGAGTACAGGCAAATCACACGCCGCTCGGCAGCAGTGTACCCGCCGCGCCCAACGTCAGTATTAATTCTGTTTTAACTGGTGCCGCCTGCCTGGCGGCGACGCCGGCCACTCGCCCTGTTCGCGGCGGCGGGCACCGGGCCCGCCCTGTTGCTGCGCGGCCGGCTGGCCACCCGCTGGCGGTGCGCCGTCGCCTCGTCGTCGATGCACATGCCCCGCAAAGCGGCCAGCGAGAATTCGGTGACATGCTTGATCAGCACATCGAGCGTCGGCTCGGGGACCGCGCGGAACATGCGCCGCTCCAGGTGCCCGTGATGAACATGGAACAGGCATTGCGCGACGATGGCGGACACCGTCAGCATGAGCTGCTTGGGCGAGAGGTCCGGTCGAATCTCGCGGACCACTTCCTCGAGTCGGCGGGAGGGGCGGTCCATCATGTCGTGCATCAGGTCCAGCGCGGGGGTCGGCTCGACCAGCTCCCGCGCCAGCAACGGCTGGTGCCATTTCGGGCGCGCCGGATCGAGGGCCGAGCTGAGCATCGCGGACAGAAGCTGGCGCATGCGACCCTCGGGTGTCGAAGCGGTCAGCGGCTGATTCATGACCGCGACGATGCCCTCATGCGCCCGCCGCAGGACCACCGCATACAGCTCGAACTTGTCATGAAAGTGATAGTTCACCGACGCGATGTTGGCGCCGGCGCGTTGCGTGATGTCGCGAATGGATGTGCCGTGGAGGCCCTTTTCGGCGAAACTCTGGCCGGCCGCTTCGATCAGCTTTTCGCGCGTGACCGGGCGGTTGCCATGGCGGGCTTGAGGCATGGATTGCTCGCGTGGGACGCTGCATCGCGCGCCGCCCCACAGGGACACCCTACCGCGCCGCGCCGCGCGCGTCAAACAAAATTTTAAAAAATCGGTTTGACTCGCCGGCAAATCCAAGTTTAAAATTCCCGTTTGAATAACCGGGTAGCAGCCACCGCCACCGAGCGGTTGTCAGGGACGCGCGAATGAAACGCTGGCTTGTCGTCGCGGCACTCGTGGGGGGCGGCACACTTTCGGGCTGCACCGTCGGCCCCCGCTACCACGCGCCAAGCCCCGACCTGCCCGGTGCCTGGGACCAGGAAGCGCGCGATGGGCTCGCGGCGGGCGCGGCGGACGTGCAGGAGTGGTGGCAGGTGTTCAGCGACGGCCAGCTCTCCAGCCTGGTTGAACGCGCCGCCGCCGGCAATCTCGACCTCCGGCTGGCGGTCCTGCGCGTGCGGGAGGCCCGGGCCCTGCGCGGAATCGCCGCCGGCGAGCTGCTGCCGACGCTGGGCGGGCAGGGCAGCTACCAGCGCTCCAAGCCCAGTGCAAACGGGATCGGTGGGGCGGGCGTGGGACTGCCCAGCGCGGGCGAGCAATTCGCCAGCACCGTGGGGCGTGGTGTCGCGGGCAGCGTCATCGGCCAGGGCCTCGCCAGTGCCGTCCCGGGCGCGACGGGCCTCACCAATTCACTCGCCGGCGGCATCGTCGGGCTGATCCCCAGCCCCACGCAGCGCGCGGATACCGATGAGCTCGATCTGTTCGCCGGCGGCTTCGATGCGTCGTGGGAGATCGACGTGTTCGGCGGCATCCGCCGCAACGTCGAGGCCGCGGATGCCCAGCTCGCGGCGGCGGTGGAGGACGTCCGCAGCGTGCAGGTGAGCCTGCTCGCCGAAGTGGCCGCGACGTATATTGAGCTGCGCGCTCTTCAGAGCCAGCTCGATGCCACGCGGAAGAACATCGAGCTTCAGAAACAGACACTGGCGCTCACACAAGCCCGCTACGACGCGGAGTTGACCTCCGAACTCGATGTGCGGCAGGCCCAGACGAATCTGGCGACGACGGAGTCGGAACTCCCGCTCCTGGAATCCGGGCTGACCATCGCCATCTACCGGCTGGGCGTGCTGCTCGGCCGCGAGCCGGCGGCCCTGGTGAACGAGCTGGTCGAGACGCGGAACATTCCGCAGCCGACGGGCGAGACCCTGGTGGGCGTTCCCGCGGACCTCCTGCGACGCCGGCCTGATCTGCGCGCCGCCGAACGCCGGCTTGCCGCCCAGACCGCGCTGATCGGCGTGGCGACCGCGGAGTTGTATCCGCAGTTCACCCTGGTGGGGACGCTGGGGGTCGAGGCGACCGATTTCAATCACGCGCTCGACGCGAGCAGCGTTTCGTACGGCTTCGGGCCGGCGGTGCGGTGGAACATCTTCGACGGACTGCGAAACCTGAACCGGATCGCTGCCCAGGAGGCGGTGGCACACCAGGCCTACGTCTTGTACGAGCAGACGCTGCTCGTGGCCTTGCAGGACGTCGAGACTGCCATGGTGACTTACAAGAAAGAGCAAGTCCGCCGCGATGCGCTGCTCCGGGCGGTCGATGCGGCCCGGGCGGCCGTACGGCTGGCCGAGACGCGGTACGAAGACGGCCTGACCGATTTTCAGAACGTGCTGGTGGCGCAGCGCTCGCTGGTCCAGCTCGAGAACGCCGTGGCGCAAAGCCGCGGCCAGGTCGCCGTCAACCTGGTGGCGCTGTACAAGGCGCTGGGCGGCGGATGGTCGCCGGACGGGCTGCCGCAGCAGGAATACCTGGACGACCGCTCCGGGGCGCTCGGCGCGCCGCTGGATTACTTCTTCTCCGGGGGGAACGTGCCGCTGCCGTGGGAAGCGGGGCAGGATGCGGGCGGGGAACGGGCTGCGACCACGCGGCCCTCCGAAGAATGAGGCTTGGGATGTGGACGTCGTTTTCCTTCCAGCGTGTGGCGAGCCTGGCGCTGCTGGGCGCCGCAGGGCTGCTGCCTGACTGCAACTCAAAGCCGGCCGCCGCACCGCCGCCCGATACGCCCGAAGTGGCCGTGGTAGTGCTCGCGCCCGAATCGGTCGCGCTGAGCACCGAGCTGCCGGGGCGCACGGCCGCGTACCTGGAAGCGGAGGTGCGGCCGCAGGTGAGCGGCATCCTCCAGGCGCGGCACTTCGACGAAGGGCAGGATGTCGCGGCGGGCGACGTGCTGTACCAGCTCGATGCCGCCCGCTACCAGGCCGTGTACGACCAGGCCCTGGCGGCGCTGGCGGTGGCGCAGGCGCACGTGCCGGCGCTGCAGGCCCGGGCGGAGCGGAGCACCCGCGCGCTGGCCGATCGGGCCGTCAGCCAGCAGGACGTCGACGAGGCCGTCGCGGCGCTCAGGCAGGGCGAGGCCATGGTTGCGCTGCGGGCGGCGGAAGTGGAGAGCGCGCGCATCGAGTTGTCCTACACGCGGATCACTGCCCCGATTTCCGGGCGGATCGGCAAGTCGGAAGTCACGGTGGGCGCACTCGTGACGGCGAACCAGCCCGCGCCCCTGGCGACCATCCGGCAGTTCGATCCGATCTACGTGGACGTGACGCAGTCCTCGGCGGAGCTGTTGCGGTTGAAGCGCGAATTCGAATCCGGCACGCTCCGCGCCAACGGCGAGCAGCGCATCGTGCGCCTGCTGCTGGAGGACGGGACGCCCTACCCGCTGGACGGCAAGCTCCAGTTCCGTGACATCACGGTGGATCCCACGACCGGGTCCTACACGCTGCGCATCGTGCTCGCGAACCCGGAGCACCTGCTGCTGCCGGGCATGTTCGTGCGGGCGATCGTCCAGGAAGGTACGGCCGAGCAGGCGCTCGTGGTGCCGCAGCAGGCGGTGAGCCGCAATCCGAAAGGTGAAGCGGTGGCGCTGGTGGTCGACGAGGGCGATCGCGTCCAGCAGCGGATCCTCACGCTGAACCGGGCGCTCGGCAATCGGTGGCTCGTCTCCGCGGGTCTGGCCGCAGGCGAGCGCCTGATCGTCGAGGGGGCGCTGCGTGTGCGGCCGGGAAGCCCGGTGCGCGTTGTGCCCTTCGCAGGTGAGCCGGGGCAGGCGTCCGCCGGCGCGACCGGCCGGCCGGACTGACGGAGCAGCGCGGTGTTATCGAACTTCTTTCTGGACCGGCCGGTCTTCGCGTGGGTGATCGCCATCATCATGATGCTGGCGGGCGGGCTCGCCATCTACAACCTGCCGGTCTCGCAGTATCCTCCTATCGCTCCGCCTTCGATTGCCATCGACGCCTTCTACCCGGGCGCATCCGCCGAAACGGTCGAGAACAGCGTCGTCCAGATCATCGAGCAGAAGATGACCGGGTTCGACAAGCTGCTGTACATGACCGCCAGCAGCGACGCGTCGGGGGCCGGGCGCATCGAGTTGACGTTCACCGCGGGGACCGATCCGGACCTCGCGTGGGCCCAGGTGCAGAACAAGCTGCAGCTGGCGATGGCAAGCCTGCCCGACGTCGTGCAGCGGGCGGGTGTCAAGGTCAGCAAGTCGACGCGCAATTACCTGATGCTCGTCGGCCTGGTCTCGGAAGACGGCAGCATGGACGGCATCGACCTGCGTGACTATGCCCAGGCCAACATCGAGAAGGTGCTGGCGCGCGTGCCGGGCGTGGGCGAGGTCGAGAGCTTCGGCTCCCAGTACGCCATGCGCATCTGGCTGAATCCGGACAAGCTGACGGACTACCAGCTCACGATTGACGACGTCATTGCAGGCCTGCGCGCCTACAACGTGGAGATTTCCGCCGGCCAGTTCGGCGCGGCCCCCGCGGTGGACGGCCAACGTCTCAACGCTTCGATCATCGTGCAGAACCTGCTGCGCACCCCCGAGGAGTTCGCCGACATTCCGCTCCGAATCAACCCGGACGGCTCCATCGTACGCGTGCGGGACGTGGGGCGAACGGAACTGGGGACCGAACGCTACGAAATGAACGCGCTGTACAACGGAAAGGAAACCGCCGCGCTGGCCGTCCGCCAGGCCGCCGGCGCCAACGCTTTGGACACCGCCAATGCCGTGAAGGCAAAGATGGAGGAGCTGTCCCAGTACTTCCCTCTCGGCATGAAGGTCACGTACCCGTATGACACGACGCCGTTCGTGCGGGTGGCCATCAATGAGGTCATCAAGACGCTCATTGAAGCCATTGTGCTGGTATTCCTGGTGATGTACCTGTTCCTGGGAAACATCCGGGCGACGCTGGTCCCGACCATCGCCGTGCCGGTCGTGCTCCTCGGCACATTTGCCGTGCTGGAGTGGTTTGGGTTCTCCGTCAACATGCTGACCATGTTCGCGATGGTGCTGGCCATCGGCCTGCTCGTGGACGACGCCATCGTGGTGGTGGAGAATGTCGAGCGCGTGATGAGCGAGGAGGGGCTCCCGCCGCGCGAAGCCACCCGCAAGTCCATGCGCGAAATCACCAGCGCGCTGATCGGCATCGGCCTGGTGCTGGCCGCCGTGTTCGGCCCGATGGCTTTCTTCGGCGGCTCCACCGGCGTCATCTACCGGCAGTTCTCCGTGACGGTGATCGCCGCAATGCTGCTCTCGGTCGTGGTGGCCCTGATCCTGTCGCCGGTGCTCTGCGCGTCGCTCTTGAAGCCGGTCGCCAAGGGGCATGAGGCGGCCGAGGGCGGGTTCTTCCTGCTGCGGCCGTTCTTCCTGGCGTTCGATCGCGCGTTCTACTGGATCCGTGATCACTACCAGAGGCGCGTCGATCGAATACTCCGCAAGCCGCTCCGCTATCTGTTTGTGTACCTTCTGATCGTGGCGGCCCTGGCCTACCTGTTTCGGCGCATGCCCACGGCGTACCTGCCCGATGAGGACCAGGGCATCCTGATGGTACAGGCCATGTTGCCGGCGGGGTCGACGTTGGATCAGACCGAGGCTGTCATGGCGCAGGTTCGCGCCTATTTCGAGGATCACGAAGAAGACGCAGTGCAGTCCTGTATGACGCTCGCGGGCCGGAGCTTCGCCGGCGCCGGTCAGAACAACGGGATGTCGTTCGTCAAACTGAGAGACTGGGAATTGCGGCAACGGCCGGACCTGAAGGCGACCGCGGTCGCGGGCCGGGCGATGCAGGCGTTTTCGCAGATTCGTAATGCGAGAGTGTTCGCGTTTTCGCCGCCGGCCGTGGTCGAACTGGGCACGGCGACCGGGTTCGACTTCCAGTTGCAGGACCGCGGCGAGGTGGGGCACGAGGCGTTGATGGCAGCGCGCAATCAGCTCCTGGGGATGGCGGCGCAGGACCCGCGGCTGACCAAGGTGCGGCCCAACGGCCTGGAGGACGTACCGCAGTACCGCATCGACGTGGACTGGGAGCGGGCGGGCGCGCTGGGCATCCCGATCAGCGCCATCCACAGCACGATCTCGGCGGCGTTCGGCAGCGCCTACGTCAATGACTTCATCCAGGGTGGACGCGTCAAGCGCGTCTACGTCCAGGCCGACGCGCCCTACCGCATGCTGCCGAACGACCTCGAGCACCTGTACGTGCGCAACCGGGCGGGGACGATGACGCCGTTCGACGCGTTCGCGACGGGACGCTGGAGCTACGGTTCCCCGAGCCTGCAACGCTTCAACGCTTTCCCGGCCATCAACATCCAGGGTGAATCGCCGCCCGGGCGGAGTTCCGGCGAGGCGATGCAGGCCATGGAGGAGCTCGTGGCCAAGCTGCCCAAGGGTATTGGCCATGATTGGACCGGCGTCTCCTACCAGGAACGGATGGCGACATCCCAGGCGCCGCTGCTCTACGCGTTCTCGATGATCGTGATCTTCCTGTGCCTGGCCGCCCTGTACGAAAGCTGGACCGTCCCGATCTCGATCATGCTGGCGCTGCCGCTGGGCGTGATCGGCGGCGTCATGGCCACGTCGTGGCGCGGGCTGCCCAACGACGTGTACTTCCAGATCGGCCTGCTGACGGTGCTGGGGCTGACCACCAAGAACGCGATCCTGATCGTGCAGTTCGCCATGGCCAAGGTGCACGAGGGCATGAGCCTGATCGACGCCACGCTCGAAGGTGCGAAACTGCGACTGCGGCCCATCGTGATGACCTCGCTGGCCTTCGGCTTCGGAGTCCTGCCGCTGGCAACGGCCGCGGGGGCCGGCGCCGGCGCGCAAACCGCGATCGGCACCGGCGTGCTGGGCGGGATGGCCACCGCGACGTTCCTGGCCATCTTCTTCATCCCGCTGTTCTTCGTCGTCGTTTATCGCGTGTTCAGACGCACCGCCCGCCGCGAATCGCCGGGAGGCGCGTGAGGGAGCGTCCCTGAATTGCCCACGGCGGCCGCGCCAAGCAGGTCGGTCGCACCTGTGCGACGCGCAAACCGCACGTGACGGGAAAGTCGGGCGGCACCGGCGGACGGCGCGTTATCATCAGAGAGTCGCGTGTGCCGCACTCGCGCGGGCCGGTGCGGCGCGACGGCAGGAGTTCAGTCCATGCGTCCCGCGCGCGTCTGGATTCCAGCGCTGCTGGCGGCTGCCTGGCTGGGCGGCTGCTACACCGAGCCCATCCAGCCGGGGTAGTTCACGCCGCCCGCGCAGAAGCCGCTCGTGCCCAGCCCGGCGGAAATCGGGTTGGACTACCAGGCGATTGAAGTCCCCGCTGCCAGTCACACCCTCCATGCCTGGTTCATCCCCGCCGCCGAGCCGGATCCGCCGGCCACCGTGCTCATTCACCACGGCTCAGTCTTCAACCGCGCCGCATACTTTGCCTACTATTCGCTCCTGCACGACCTGGGCTGCCACGTCCTGATCTACGACTATCGCGGGTTCGGCGAGAGCCCCGGCGCCGCCAGCCTGGCGACACTGCTTTCGGACGCCGACGCGATGCTGGCATACTTGCAAGGGCAGCCCGAGTTGTCCGGCGGACGCATCGTGCTGTTCGGGATCTCGCTCGGCACGCTCCCCGCGCTGGCGCACGCCGCCCGGGCGCCGCGGGGCGTCGTCGGGGTCATGCTCGACGGTTCGTTCGAACTCGAGTCCCTGCCGCCCGCCTCATTCGCCGTGGTTGGGGTGTTGCCGGTGCCCGAGGTGCTCGCAAGCCTGTACGACAACCATCCGGAACTCGAGCCCACCCAGTACGCCAGGCGCATCACGCTGCCCAAGCTGTTCATCCACTCGCCGCAGGACCTGGTCACGCCGCTGGTCGGTGCACAGCGCCTGTTTGAACTGGCCCCCGCACCGAGTCAGTGGTGCGAAGTGTTCGGCGGTCACCTGCTGTCGTCGGTGCTTGATCCCTGCTACGCGGATTGCGTCGCGCACTTCCTGGATACGCTCGCGCCGGGGCGTCCCGCGCTGGGAGAGTAGCCGGCGGGGACCGCGCCAGCGCGGCGCAACGGCGAGTGCGGCCGGCGGCCGGGCACTGTAGAATCGGCCCACGGCAGCCGGGCGGCGTCGCCGGGCACCACATCCGGGAGAAGCCACATGAGAATCCGCCATCTTGCCGTGCTCGCGTGCCTGCTCAGCTTCGCGGTGTCGCATGCCACCGCCCAGCGCAGCGAAAAGCAAAGGAAGCTGGGCGAGTTGAGAGACGCACTCGCCACGCTGGAGTGGCAGAAGGTCGACCTGGCCTCGCTCACCCTGGTCGAACGCTGCCGCACGCTCCTGTTGCTGAACCACGCGCTCGACGAACTGGGCGACGCGACCATCACGGAGGCCGACCTGCTGGGTGAGTTCCTCGAGCAGCAGAAACTGATGGACGCGTACGCCGCAGCGCCGCCGGAGAGCCCGCCGCGGATCCGTACGATGGAGGAAGCGCAGCAGGTCGCTGTCGCGCTGCTCAAGGGTCCGCTGGCCCGGTCGCGCTACGCGACCGAGCTGTCGGAGACGGATGAGCCCGGGCTCCAGGCCTACGAGAAGCTGTACGGCAAGACCTGCGCCGACAAGTGGGCCGACTTCTCGGAGTCGGCGCGCAGCGTGCGCAGCATGGCTGCCTTTCTGAAGTCCAACGGCAAGATCAAGGCTTACATGACCTGGGCGCTGGCGGAAACGGACCGTCGCCAGCAGGAATACGAGCAGGAGCTGGCCGCCCGCCGCGCCGCCGGCGCGGCCAAGGAAAAGGAACAGAAGGAGCAGGCGGAGCGGGCGCGGGCGGCGGAGCGGGAACGGCAGCGCGCCGAAAGCCAGACGATGCAGGAAGCGCTGTACGCGGTGCAGGATGCCGCGCCGGCGGGAGAGGCCGTTGAAGTCGACGATGGTGACGACTGGTACGCCGGCTGGTACTACGGTGTGCTCGACAACGCCAAGCGCGAGCGCCCCGCCTACCGGGATGGCGACTACCAGGCCAAGGCGCGGGACCGCGTCCAGCAGCGCAAGTCCGCAGCCGGTGGGGGCCGGCCGCGGGGCGGCGGCGGGCGTCGCCCCTGATACGGTGCCGCCGCTCCGCCGGCGGTCCTTGCGTGTGACGGTTCGAAGCTGCTCGTGGCCGTGGTGACCGGCCTGGCGGCGGCCAGCACAAGGCCGACGTCGCCAGCGGCGCCAGGAGTCGAGGAGGACATCGCGCATGCCGGCGAAGAGCAGACCCGCGCGGAGCAAGGCGGCGTCCGACCAGTTCGCGCCCCTGCGGGCACAGTATGGCTGTGGCCCCATCTCGTTTTCGGGCACGGACAACGCGCTGTACGAACGGCACCTCCTGTTCGACCAGGTCGTGGATCCCGCGGCGGCCCAGGCACGCACCCGGTTCGAGGCCTTCGCGCGCTCGATCCGCGACATCTTGTCGCAGCGCTGGGTGCGCACCGAGCAGACCTACGAGCGCCAGCAGCCCAAGCGCGTGTACTACCTGTCGATGGAATTCCTGATCGGACGCAGCCTGGCCAACAACGTCACGAATCTCCTCCTGGAGCCCCTCGCCCGGAAGGCCGTGGCCCAGAAGGGTCTGGACTGGCGCGAGATTGTCGACGAGGAGCCGGACGCGGGGCTGGGCAACGGCGGACTCGGGCGCCTCGCCGCCTGCTTCCTGGACTCGATGGCCACGCTGCAACTGCCGGCCATGGGCTACGGGTTGCGCTACGAATACGGCATCTTCAGCCAGTCGCTCCAGGACGGCTGGCAGCTCGAGCGCCCCGACAACTGGCTGCGCCGGCCGGACCCGTGGGAAGTCGCTCGCCCGGACGAGTCCGTCACGGTCCGGCTCAACTGCTCCTTCGAGCAGCGCGGCGGCGCCCTGCGGACGATCCCGGGCCGGCCATGCACGCTGATCGGCCTGCCGTTCGACCGCCCGGTGGTCGGCTACGGCGGAAAGACGATCAACACGCTCCGGTTGTGGGCCGCCGCCGCGGCGGACTACTTTGACTTCCAGCGTTTCAGCGGCGGCGACTTCGTGGGTGCGCTGGCAGAGACGCTGACGGCCGAGTCGTTGACGCGCGTGCTCTATCCCGACGACTCGACCAGCATGGGTCAGGGCTTGCGCTTCATCCAGGAGTATTTCCTCGTGGCCTGCGCGCTGGCCGATCTCGTGCGCCGCTTCCGGCGACACCACGCGGACTGGCATGCGCTGCCGGCGCAGGTTGCCGTCCAGCTCAACGACACGCATCCGGCCCTCGCCGTACCCGAGCTGCTGCGCATCCTGCTGGACGATGCGCACCTGGCGTGGGACGACGCCTGGCAGCTCACCCAGGAAACCCTGGCCTACACCAATCACACGTTGTTGCCGGAGGCCCTGGAGAAATGGCCGCTGGCCTGGTTCGAACTGCTGCTGCCGCGGCACCTCGAGCTGATCTTTGAGATCAATCGCCGCCTGCTCGATCGCGTGCGGCAGCGCTACCCGCAGGATCGCGAACGCGTTGCCCGCGTGAGCCTCGTGGAAGAGGGCAGCCCGCGCAAGATCCGCATGGCCAACCTGGCGATCGTCGGCACGCACAGTACGAACGGCGTCGCCGCGATTCACTCCGAGCTGCTGCGCACGCAGACGGTGCGGGACCTGGCCGAACTCTATCCCGAGCGTTTCAACAACAAGACCAACGGCGTCACGCCCCGCCGCTGGCTGCTGCTGGCCAACCCCGCCCTGGCCCGCACGATCACGACGGCGATCGGCGACGGCTGGATCACCGACCTGACGCACCTGCGCCGGCTGGCGCCCCTGGCCGATGAGCGGACGTTCCGCACCGCGATCCGCAGCGCCAAGCGCGAAGCGAAGACGCGCTTCGTCGACTGGCTGCGGGCGACGACGGGCCAGGTAGTGGATCCGGACAGCCTGTTCGACTGCCAGGTGAAGCGGATTCACGAGTACAAGCGGCAGTTGTTGAACGCGCTGCGGATCGTCGTGCTTTACCACCGGCTCCGCGTGAACCCGGCGCTGGACCTCGTGCCGCGCACGTTCTTCTTCGCCGGCAAGGCCGCCCCCGCGTATCGCCTGGCCAAGCTGGTCATCAAGTTCATTAACAACCTGGCACGGCGTCTCGACGAGGACCCGGCGGTGCGCGGACGGTTGAAGGTCGTGTTCCTGCCGGACTACTGCGTCTCGCTGGCCGAACGCCTGGTCCCCGCCAGCGACATCTCGAACCAGATCTCGACCGCCGGATACGAGGCCAGCGGCACGAGCAACATGAAGTTCATGCTGAACGGCGCCTTGACGGTCGGTACGTACGACGGCGCCAACATCGAGATGGCCGAGGAGGCGGGCGCGGACAACCTGTTCCTGTTCGGCCTCACGGCCCGGCAGGTCGCCGAAAGCCGCGCGTGGTACAACCCGCACTGGCATTACGAGAACGAGCCGGAGGCGCGGGCCGCGCTGGACCTGGTGTTTTCCGACGCGTTCAGCCGGGGCGAGCCCGGCCTGTTCGCGCCGTTGCGTGACACGCTGCTGACGCACGGCGACTTCTACATGCACCTGGCCGACCTGCGCGCGTACCTCGACGCGCAGGACCGGGCCGCCGCGCTGTACGCCGACCCGCAGGCCTGGGCCCGCACGGCCGTCCTGAACGTGGCAGCCGCGGGGAAGTTCTCGAGCGACCGCACCATTTCCGAATACGCGGCGGACATCTGGAACGTGAAACCGTGCCCGGTGCCCTGACGCGCCGGCGGAGGAGGACCCGCGCATGCGCGTCGGCATCGCGACGGATCACGGCGGCTTCGACCTGAAGCAGCAGTTGCTCGCGCTGCTCCGCG
>CAZVRR010000038.1:0-19896 GCA_964629745.1 uncultured Planctomycetales bacterium
GCGGTTCGCGGACATCGCGGGGCCGGACATCTGCGGCATGACTCACTCCTTGTGCGTGAACGTCGGATTCTATGTCGGCACCCGACCGCGCGGTAAGCGGCAGGTTCGGCCGCGCGCGCCGCCGGTTTCCCTGCCGGGGAGGCACGCCTCGTCGCCGGGACCTGGGTCCGCGCACGCGCGTGCGTTCTATTCGCGTTTTCGATACGATTCGTGCTTTAATGCCGTGCGGACCTCCCGCCGGGCGTTCCTCGAACGCGGCCTGGTCTGGCGGCGGAACAGAGCTGGACGAGGAAGCACCATGGAAGTCGTCCTGGACGGAAATTCCCTCTCGATTGAACAGGTCGCCGGGGTCGGCCGCACGCGCGCCCCCGTCTCCGTTTCGGCCGCCGCCCGGCAGGAGGTGCAGCGCAGCCGCGACTTCCTGGAAAAGTGCGTACGCGACGGCGTGGCGATCTACGGCGTCACGACCGGCATCGGCGAGCTGGCGCGCGTACGTATCTCGCCGGAACAGAGCGCGGAGCTCAGCCGCCGGATCATCTACAGCCACTCCGCCGGCACCGGCGCGTTCTTCCCCGAAGACGTGGTGCGCGCCGCCATGTTGTGCCGGGCCAACGTGCTGGCCAAGGGCTACTCGGGCGTCCGCCAGAAGTGCCTCGATACCGTCGTCAACATGATCAACCGCGGCGTCGTGCCGGCGATCAATGAGAAGGGCTCGCTCGGCGTGAGCGGCGACCTGTCGCCCCTGTCGCAGTTTGCGGAAGTCGCGATCGGCGAGGGCCGCGCGTACTTCCGCGGCGAGCTGATGTCCGGGCGCGAGGCCATGAAGCAGGCCGGCGTCGAGCCGATGGACCTCACGTTCAAGGAGGGACTGGGCCTGATCAACGGCTCGCAGATGATGACCGGCGGCGCGGCGCTGCTGTGCTACGACGCCGAGCGCGTGCTGAAGAACGCGTGCATCGCGTCGGCCATGTCGTGCGATGCGCTGCGTGCGGTCGATCGCGCCTTCGACCCGCGCATCCATGCCCAGCGTCCCTTCGGCGGACAGAACGCCGTCGCCGCCAACCTGCGCAAGCTCTTCGCCGGCAGCGAGATCATGGCGGACAAGAGCGGCAAGGTGCAGGATGGCTACAGCGTGCGCTGCACGCCCCAGGCGCTGGGACCCTCGCTCGATACGCTCGAATACGCGCGCCACGTCGTGACGATCGAGATGAATGCGGCGGCCGACAATCCGCTGTTCTTTCCCGACGAGCAGGAGTACTTCGCCGCGGGCAACTTCCACGGCCAGCCCGTCGCGTTTGTCACTGACTTCCTGTGCATCGCGCTGTCCGAGGCGGCGGACCTGTCGGAGCGGCATACGAATCGCCTGCTGAACCCGGCGCTGTCGAACGGGCTGCCGGATTTCCTGATTGAGGGCAACGGCCTGAACAGCGGGCTGATGGTGGCGCAATACACGGCCGCGGCGCTGGTCTCGGAGAACAAGGTCCTCTCGCACCCGGCCAGCGTGGATTCGATCAGCGTATCCGCCGACCAGGAGGACCATGTCAGCATGGGCCCGATCGCGGTGCGCAAGTGCGGCGAGATCCTGCGGAACCTGCGGGCGGTGCTCGCGATCGAGATGATGGCCGCCGCGCAGGCCTTCGATTTCCACAAGCCCCGCAAGCCCGGCCGCGGAACCGGCGTGGCGTACGAGGTGATCCGCCGGCAGGTGCCGTTCATGAAGGACGATCGCGTGATGTACACCGACATCGAAGCGATCCGGCAACTGATCGAGTCGAACGCCATTCTCGACGCCGTGGAAAAGGAAGTGGGTCCACTCGCGCTGGCCCGCGACATGCAGGACCTGCCGCGGCCGACGGTGCCGCAGTAGGACGAGCGGAACGCTGCAACGCCGATGCCACGGCTGATGCCGCATGTCAGCGCCGGTCAGCGCGGCACCCCGCTGGCGCGTCGAAAGGGAGTCGCGACGCGCAGTGCACCGGCCGGACCGAGCTTGATCCGGATGGTGCCGTCTTCGGCGGTCGCCAGCAGCCGGCGGCCCGCCGGCAGTTCCTGGCGCAGCAGCGACGCCAGCCGCGGCCGCGGCTCGGCACAGGATGCGATCACCACTTGCGGATTCACGGCGCGCAGGAAAGCGCCGGTCTCCGGGACGACTGCGCCGTGGTGCGGCGCGATCAGCACGTCGGCGGCCAGGCTCAATGTGCCGGCGCGGTCCGCTGCCAGCAGCTCCCGCAAAGCCGACCGCTCGATGTCGCCCGTGACGAGCACGCTGCGGCCCTCGCAACTGAGCCGCGCGACGAGCGAACGGTCGTTCCAGCTCCAGCGGCCAGTTTCAAGCTCCGCCGGCGGCCACAGCACCTCGATCTGCAGCGCACCGATCGTCAGCACCGATCCCGCCGCAATCGACTCCAGCGGCGGTATGTCCGGCGGCAGGGCGGCGGCGAGACGCTCGGCCGCGCGGTCATCCGGACGCAGCAAGCCCGCATTGGCCGACAGGCGCGTGATGCGACCTTGGCGCAGCAGCTCGGGGTAGCCGCTGTAATGGTCGTGGTTCGCATGCGAGATGAAGGCCCAGTCGAGCCGTGACAAGCCTTTCGTCGCCAGGGCACGGGTGACCGTCGCGGCCACGTCGCTGTTGCGATCGGTGCCGGCGTCGAACAGCGCTACCGCGCCCTGCGGCGTGACGGCCAAGAGTGCCGCGCCATCCCCCACCGCCAGCACGTCCAGCACCACGGCGTCGTCGCGCTGCGCCGGATAGACGAGCACCGATGACCAGAGGACGGCGAGCGCGCCCCCAACGAGCGCGGGAAAGCGCAGTCGCTGCCGGAGCCGCGATTCGCCATTGCCCGCGCCGCGCCGCGTCGTAACCCACAAGAGAATGGCGTAGGTGGCGAAGACCGCCCACCACGGCGGCGGGTTCACTTCGAGCATGGAACCAGGCAGAAGCTCGAATAGCCCGACCAGGCGCAGCAGCAGGTCGGCCCCGGATTTCAGAATGATGTCGAGCAGGTCCCCCAGGGGTGGCATCAACGCACGCGCCAGCAGCGTGAGCAGACTCATCCAGATCATCAGCGTGACTGGAACGGCGAGCAGCAGTGTCCCGAGCGCGCCCCATGGCGCCAGGCGTCCGAAGTGATAGCACGTCAGCGGGAGCGAGATGGCCCAGGCCACGGTTGAGACCAGCACGAGCCCCAACACGCCGCGCGCCGCCGAGCGCAGGATCCAGCGGCTCCATGTGGGTGTCTCCCAGGGAACGTCGGGGTCGTCGTCGCGCTTGCTGCGCCCGAACTGCCGCTGGAGCCACGGGACAAGCAGCAGCAGCGCGAGCACCTGCACGAAGGAGAGCTGAAAGCCGGCACGGAACAACTCGAGCGGGTTGAACATGACGATGCCCAGCGCCGCCGCCGCCAACCAGTTCAGGAGGTTGACCGGACGGCGCGTGCAAACCGTTACGGCCGCCAGAACTCCCGCGATCGTCGCGCGTACGATTGGCGCGTTTGGCTCGGCGACCAGCGCAAACAGCAGAATCAGCACCAGCGTGAACAGGGCCGTGGTGCGCGGACTGCGGCGCAGCACCCGACGCACCAAAACCCAGCTCGCGCCCGCCAGCACACTGACGTTGAATCCGCTTACCGCCAGGAAGTGCAGCCCTCCGGCGCGGGCGAAGGCCTCGTTCAGTCGCCGGTCGGCGGCGCCGCGCTGTCCGAGCACCATCGTATCCAGCAGCTGGCATGCGTCATCGGCAGGCGCATCCGCCTGTGGCTCGAGCAACAGCATCCGCGCCAGGCGGCGGAGCGAACCGCTCACGTGCTGCATGAAGGAGGGTTCGCCGAGGCCATGGCGGATGTACCCCGGACCGTCGACGCGCAGGACGGCATCGATGCCCTGGCGCTGCTGCCAGCGGGCCCAGTCGAATTCGCCGGGATTCCGCGGCGGGCGCGGGGTCGACAGCCAGCCGGTGAGCTCGATGGTGGCCCCGGGCTGGAGGTGCGCCACGTCGCCGCTGACCGTGACCTGGATGCGACCGCAGAGCGGCGCTGGCGGCGAGGTGGTACACAGCGCCCGCGCTGCCAGCACGAACCGCGTGCGCGGCGCCGGCGTGTGCGGCAGAAAGGCGTTGCGCCTTTCGGGTGAAGCCACGCTCGGCGTAGTCACGAGTTCACCGGCCACGCGTGTGAGCAGGGGCTCCGCGCCGGCGACGCGGCTCACGTGGTGCGGCGCCGGCCACACCAGCACCTGGTGGCGCAGCACGCCGGTGGCGAAGAACGCGACGAGTGCGAGGCCCGACGCAACGCGGCGCAGGCGCCCGTGGCAGGCCGCCAGGGGCAGCAGGACGCACGCTGCAACGATGAAGCCGCACCAGCGCACCGCGGCGGACGAGCCGACGCAGTCCGAGAGCCACACGCCCGCGAGCAGCGCCAGCGTGCACGGCAGCAGTGGCGCGGGCGGGTTCTCGCGCGGCGCATCGTGGCGGGTTCGCGGTGTGACTGCCACACGGGTCGGCGACTGAACGCTCATCCGCGTCCCCGGCCGGACCCGAGGGCCGCCTAGGGTCCGGGGCGATTCTCGATGACCACGATGCGCCAGTCGGCCGGCTCGACTTGCACCGGCAGCGGCCGGCCCCCGCTCTCGATCTGTGGCGCCGGCAACGTGCAGGCGCCCGGTCGCGCGCCGGTCAGCACGAACTCGTGCACGTGGTCACCACCGGCCAGGCGCGACGTTTCGAAGCGCAGCTCGTCACCACGCCGCCGGGAAGATCGCCCAATCGGCCGCGCCGGCAGATCGGGCGAGACGTTCGCCACGCAGCCTGGTGGCAGGCGCTGTGACCACGTCACTGCCGCCAGGGCCGAAGGCACGGTGAACGCGTCGCGTACCAGAATCCGCTGCCCGGCGAAGATGCGGTCACCGGTGTGCAGTTCGTCGCCGACCGGCGAGGCAGCCGCCGCACCCGCATCATCCGGCTCACCCGCGTGCGCCGCGTGCCCCCGCGCGAGCAGGAGGACCGTGCGTTTCACCTGGACGGCCGACGACGAGGTGCGCTCGTCAAGTTCCAGTACGTCGTACTCGGCGACCGCGGTCTGCGCCAAGTCGCCTGAGAAGGTGACGCCCAATGAGGCGTGTCCGGCGCGCACGGCTTCGACGCGCGCCTGGATCCACGCGTGGCCGCCGGCGGGGACCGTGACGGACAGCGGAGCGCCGGGATTGGCGGGACGCTGCGCCGTTCCCGCATGCTCGATGCTCTCCGCTTGCAGCCCTGCGCCGAACGAGATTTCACACGTGCCGGTCACCGGCGTCGTGGCGGGGTTTTCGATCGCGATTCCAACCAGGCAGCGGTCTCCGAGCGTCAGGCGCGCCGGGACATCGGGCCGCAGGTGCACGCCGCTCCGCGCGTCGAGCACTCGTTGCGCGGTGCTGATTGCGCCGCGCGCGGAGCAGGCCAGCAGATCGAGGCGATAACGGTCGGGTTGCGGCGGCAACGGCACGGACAGTTCGAGATCGCGCGCCGCGGGAACCGCCGTGGTCCAGAGCGTCTCCCGATCGCGGAGAGCTGCATAGACCTCGCGGGGCAGCCACTGTGTTTCGGCGTTCGCGATTTTCAGCGAGCCCGCGGAGTCGACTCCGCCGGCGATCAGTTGCGGCAGGGCTGGCCCGGACCACGTGTCGCGGCGCGGGTCGCCGGGGATCCAGAGCACAGGGCCGATCGTGGTCGCGGGCGTCAAGCGCGCGATGAGCCAGGCATCCTGCACCGCGCTGGGGGGGCCGGTGCAGCGCACGTGAACATTGACCGCGGCGCCGGCGGCCGGCGGATCGCCCGGAGTGTCGACCGCCAACTCCAGCCGCTCCGTCGCGGGCGGAGCTATCGGTGCGCGCGCCAGCACCCGCGTGCCGGAGGCGGCGAGGTCCACGACCAGAACCCGTAAGCTGCGCGGCGCAGACGCCAGTGGCAGGCTCAGCTCGCGCTCGCCGTGCAGCTCATCAAGGGCCTCCGCGGCATGCGGGGCACCGGACTCGAGCAGGACCAGCAGGGGGGCAGCGGATTCGCCGGTGAGGCGGACACGCACCGTCGGTTGCGCGCCGGCTAGCCATTCGGCGGAGCACGCAATCGACGGCGTTCGATCTCCCGCCGGCGCAGGACTGATCAGCAAAGTGCGCGTGGCGTGCGCCGAAACGCTTCCTTCACGCGGCGCCGTGAACTGCACATCGGCCGGGCCGCTTTGCTCCGGCGACCACTGCGCGCTCCACCAGCCGGTGGGTTCCGCGGTCGCTGCCAGGTGGACCTGTCTCCCGCGTGCTTCGCGCACCAGGAACTCGGGTGGCTCCCATCCCGTCAGTTCGGACGGGTCGAACCAGCCACCCTCGATTCGTACCGGACGGCCGACCTGGCACTCGGCCGAGGTCGGCCGGACCCAGGCCACCGCCGGCGCAGCGCCGATGGCCACCAAGCGCAGAATCGTCGTGGCGTTGCGGTCGTCGTCCGTACCCGTGAGCCAGATGCCCGCGGCTGCCGGTCCGTTCGCGCGCGTGGTGAGCCAGCGGGCCGGAATATCCACGGCAAAGGTGCGTTCACGGGCGGGGATGACGCCCACGTACTCGTCGCCGTGCAGAGATCGTCCGAGGCGAACCGCCTCGTTGCTCTCGAACTGGTCATTCGTCGCCGGGCTGGGGAGGTCGGCGACGCGCAGAATGCCCGTCAGCGCATCGGGCTCGACCGGCGTGCCCCACGCGTGCCATGCCTGGGCGGTTCCCGTGATCGCGCGGTTGTCCGGGGGAACATGCGTGGGAACGCGGCACGCCAGTACGTGCTCGGCGGCGCCGGGCCACGGGACCGGGAGCATGTGGCTGCCCGCCAGACTTTGCGCGCTCTGTTCGCCGCGTCGCGCGACCAGCCGCACCGTCTGCCCGCCGGCCGGCGC
Source organism: uncultured Planctomycetales bacterium (assembly GCA_964629745.1). Lineage (GTDB taxonomy): Bacteria > Planctomycetota > Phycisphaerae > UBA1845 > Fen-1342 > JAAYXS01. Next base: position 6,912 of record CAZVRR010000038.1, read on the forward strand.
GGGGACCGGCAGCGCCCCGTGCAGTACGCCGCCGGCGGAAACGGCAAGTTCCTGGCTGGCGATGAGACTGTCGAGGGGGTCACGCACCTCCAGGCGCCAGGGGTCGGTAGCGGGTGCGGCGGAGTCGAGGCCGGGCGGAGCCAGACCGGTGACGGTGAGCGGCCGGCCCACTTGCGGTCGATCTGTCGCGAGGAGCAGCGGCGGAGGAGCAGCAGCGGGCGGGGGCACTTCGCCGCGACAGAGGGCCAGATGTTCACCCGCCTGAACAAGGCAGACCCAGCGCCTTTCCCGCAGGACGCGGGCCTCCGGGGGCAGGGCAAAACGGGCCAATCCATCTGCCAACGCCAACTGGACCGGCATGAACGAACCGTGCATCCAGAAGCGCGCCTGGGCCGTGGAGATGTCCAGGTCCGCGGCAGCCGCCCCGGAGCGCGCCGTCGCCCAGACCAGCACGCGGTCGTCCCCCATCACGGTGAGCGCGACCAGGTCACTGATCAGCAGGAGTTGCCGGACTGTCGCCGGGACCGGCGCCATGGCGGTCATACTGACCACGTAGGCGCCCGGCGGCGCACTGACTTCCACGGGAGGCGCGTGCCACCAGTCGTAGGGTTGTTCCGTCGATGTCGTGAAGCGCTGCGCGAACTGCACCGATCCGGCGGCGGGCAGTTGAGCCTCAATCAGTCGTCCTTGGCGCGACGCCAGCCAGGCCGGCAGGTCGAGGCGTCGAACCTCGATCTCGAAAGCGGAGACGTTGCGCGTGCCGAGTTCCAGCCGGACCGGGCGATCGGCCGGCGCCACAGGGGGACTGCTGAGCTGTAGTTGCGGCTTGGTAATGGCCGCCTGGCGCGCTCGTGCTTCGTCCAGCAGCGGGCCGGATGCTTCCGCTTGCAGCCGCGCGTACATGGCGAGCGCGTCGCCCCAGCGCTGCTCGACCTCGTACTCCGCACCCAGCGCCAAGGCCGCGTCGGCGGCCGCGGGCACGGATAGCGGCAGCGCTGCGACCCGCGCGAGCAGATCGCGCGCTTCGGCGGCACGGTCGCCGGCGGCCAGTAAATGTCGTGCCCAGACCAGGTCGAGCGCGGCGCAGGCCGCGGTGCTGTCGGGCAGTTGAGCAAGTGCTTCGCGGATCTTCGCGACCTGCTGCTCGCGGATCCGCTCGGCGGCGGCCCGGTCGGCTGGTCGTGAGATGCCGAACCGGCCCGGCGTGTGTTCCCATTCCGTGTGCCGCGTCCACCCCTCGGCCAGCGCGACGAGCGCGGCACGGTGGCGCTTGGCGTCGCGCTGCGCGGCGAAACCGCCGGCCGCCGCATCCAGGTGCTCCAGGGCCGCCGCCGTTTCGTTCAGTTCGAGCCGGGCGGTGCCCAGCGCGAGTTGGCATTCCGGTCGTGCGAGCAACTCCCGGTGCGCCCGCGCCAACATGTCAAACTCGACGACCCCGGAGCGGCGCTCGGTGCGCGCCGGCCCCTGCATCAGGAGCATGGCGCGCAGCGCCGCCGCATCGCGCCGGACCAGCGGATCGTCGGCCCCGGCCAATGGACCGGCGCACAGGTCACGGGCGGCGTCGTACTCGCCGGCCTGGAAGTGGGCGAGCGCGGCCCGGCTGGCCGGGGTCCAGTCCGCGTCGGCGGCAGGGCTGGACCGGGCGCCGCCCCACAGCAGGATGCACGCAATGGCCAATCGCAGAATTCGCATCGGGGCTAGAACCGGCGCACGAACTGGTCCCGCGGCAGGCCGGCCTGGGCGAGGACGGGATCAATGTCGCGCAGAAAGCGCCGCGCATCGCCATAGTAGCCGGCGGTGGGAGCCAGTCCCGGCAGCAGGCCGCGCCAGAAGGCATTGAACCGCTGCATCAGCGCTTCGCGCGTGTACTTGGCGACCATGCTCGCCAGCGCCACGGACATGTGCTGCTGGTCGCCGTCGACCGTGAAGTCGATGATCCAGTCGTCCTGCTGGGACGCGAGGCGGTAGCGGCTGCATGTCTCGGCGACGGCCTGAATGTGCAGGTGGCGCTGTGGAAAGGCCTCCAGCAGCGGCGGCTCGTAGTCGACGCGCCCGCCGAGACGGTCGACGTGGATGATGATGTCCTGGTCGCCGCCGCAGAGGGTGGCGCGATGGATCAGCCGCAGCACGCGCTCGAGCAGGAGGACGGCCTTGTTGCGGGTCTGGTTCACGCGCCGGTTGAACGCATCTTCGGGCACCACTTCGGCCAGCAGCGCGCAGCAGTACAGGCCCGCTTCGTCCATGCAGCGCCGCAGGCGCTGGGCGATCGCGTCGCAGGCGGAACGGAGCGGGTCGAGGGGGAGACGGTGGGTCAGATCGCGATACCACGGCGGGCCGTCCGGGTGGAGGCCGTTGTCGCCGCACAGCCCGCTGAGCAACAAATCCAGCCGCGCCGTATCCAGTCCCGCGCAGCGGGCGAAGGCGAGCACGGTGCGCTCCAGCGGGGCGATGCACTTCGTATCGTGCACCTGTTTCGAGTCATTCACGGGCAGGCGCCACTCGTGCCGTCCCGGCTTGCGGCAGATGGCGCCGCTCAGCCGCTGCCAGTGGTCGGCCGTCAGCGCGTCGGGATGCACGCGCCAGACCGTGGCCCCCACGACGAGCGGACCCAGCAGCGGACCGTAGCCGGCTTCGTCAATCCCGATCACGATGGGCACGTCACCACCCCAGCACGTAGAAGACGGCCGTGAAGACCATGTCGGCCCCGATCAGGGCCACGATGCTCTTGACGACGGTGGTTGTGGTCGCCGCGCCCACGCCCTCGGCGCCCCCTCGCACATTCAGCCCCTCGAAACACGCGAGCGCTGCGATGATCGCCCCGAACACGCCGCCCTTGAACAGGCCGGTGAAGTAGTCGCCGAGCTTGAGCGCCAGGCGGGTCTGGTCGAGATACACGCGGCCGTTCACGTCCAGGACGGTGACCGAGGTGAGGTAGCCGCCCAGCACGCCCACGACATCCGCCAGCACCGTGAGCCCGACGAGCATGACGGTCGTGGCCACCAGCCGCGGCACGACGAGATAGCGGATCGGGTCCAGTGCATGGGCCCGCAGCGCCTTGATCTCCTCGCCTTCCACCATGGCCCCGAGTTCGGCGGCGATGGACGCACCGGCGAAGCCGCTCAGGATGATCGCGCTGATCAGCGGACCCAGCTCGCGCAGCACGGCGATCGCGACGACGTCGGCGACGCGCTCGAGTTGTCCATAGTCGCGCAGCGTCGGCGCCAGGTTCAGCGCCAGGATCACGCCGATGAAGATCTGGACCACGACGACGATCGGAATGGAACGCACCCCGACCCGCACCATCTGGTCCACGAGCGACGCGGTCCGGATCCGCGTCCCGTGTCCGCGCAGGGCCAGCCAGGTGCGCCGGGCCGCGGCCGCGAGCAGGGTAAGCAGGGCGCCGACGTAGGTGATTCCGCCCGCCAGCGCCGCCGCGGCAAGCCGCACCCCGGCCCCCAGGAGTTCGGGCCCGCGCTGCCAGGCCGGCGACACGGGCTCCGGGCTGCTGCTCATCGCCGCTTGCCTCCGGGCGCCGCGTCCTTAATGGCAAAGAAGCGGTCGAGCTGGGTGATCTCGAAGACGCTCTTGACCCGCGGCTGAAGTCCGGTGAGCTCGATCTGGCCGCCCTGTTTCTCGATCAGGCGTTTCGTTTCGACGAGCGTGCCCACGCCCGACGAATCCATGTACGGGACGTCGGACAGGTCGAGCGTCAGGCGCTGCGGGCGGGCCTCGAGCGTCTGGATCAGGGCCTCGCGCAGCTCGGGGCTGCTGCGCAGGTCGATGTCGCCCGCAACGCGGACCACGTGCGCCTGCCCGTGCCGGGCGGTGGTGATCTTCAGGCCGCGGGGATTCCCGTCCATTCGTATCCGCCTAAGGTCTGGCCGCCGTGTGGGACTGGTATTTCCGCATGATCAGGAGCATTCCGCCGCCTTCGGCGGGGCTGTAACTGATCGAGTTCATCATGGCCCGGATGATGTGGACACCGAGTCCACCGGGGCGGACGTCGTCGAGGTCGCGGCCGCGAATCTCGTCGGGATGGCATTGCCGGCCGAAGTCGCGCACGCGCACTTCCAGGCCCGGCCCATGCTGCCCATCGTGCACCGGCCGCAGGCTCAGCTCGATCCGCTGGTCCGCATGCGAAGCGTAGGCATGCCGGATGACGTTGCTCAGCGCCTCGTCGATCGCCAGGGCGATCTCGGCTGCCTGTTCCGGGCTCCAGCCGCGCGCTGCGCACCACGCGGCGACACGCTCCCGGACTTCCGGCAGGATACACGGATCACTGGTCAGCTCCAACTCGAGAGGATCGGGACTGGTCACCGGCGAACTCATCGCGCTGGCTCCTCCTGAGCTGCCGGCCGGGCCGTCACGCGTCCCTCGCGCAGGCTGTCGCGCCACCGCTCCACGGCGTCGCGCCGGCTGTCGGCATCGTCATACCACGCATACCCGTACGTCTCGCCCGTCAGCCGCCGCAGGGCCAGGATCGCATACATGCGGACCGACGGATCCTCGCTCTCCAGCAGCCCGACCAGCCGGTGCACCGAGGCGGTATCACCCCGCTCGGCCAGCCAGACCGCCGCCGCCGCCTGGTCCACGGGCGAGCCGGACGTCAGTTGCTCCCGTTGCTGGACGGCGGAACGGCAGGCATGGAGCATCCCGCCTGTCAGCAGCGCCGTCGCCAGCCAGCGCCCCGCTTTCGCGCACCGCCACCGCCGCATGACCTCGATTATAAAGGTGCCGACGAACGATCCGGAAGAGCGGCACAGCGCCCGGCGGGAATTCCCGGCGCGGCCAGGTGACACTGCGGGCCGGCGCGCCGCAAGCCGCCCTTGGCGGACCGCCTGCCCGTGGGCATCAGAGCAGTTCACGGGTGGCCAACTGCGGTGCGGCGGGATCGAATCGCACCAGCGCCAGTTCCGGCCCGTCGTGCGCGGCCCCCAGGCACCAGGTTCGCCCGAGGCGCTGCCGCCACGATCCCGTCAGCCGCGCCGATTCGTGAATGTGGCCATGCAGCGTGATCAGAGGCTGGCGCTCCTCGATGAAACGCCGGACGGCAATGCTGCCCACGTGCACGTCGAGCGGCACGTAGTCGATCTGCTGGCCGTCCAGCGCGGCGCGATCAAGGCAGGTCTCGTGGGGCGGCGTATGGAAGAGCACGATCGCGCGGTCCAGGGCGGCGCCGGCGGTCAGTTGTTCGAGATCGTCGGCGATCGTTGCGTAGGTCCGCTCGTCGGCTGAGTCGGTGATGCGGCCGCGGCCCTCGTCCGGCGGCACGCAGCCGGGAGGAACGTAGCGGGACACGTCGTAACGCTCCCAGTCCTTCAACAGGAAGGGGGTGGGGGGTACGCAGGCATAGCCGTAGACCGTCCATTCGCCGAACGCGGTCTGCCGCTGGTGCATGTATTCCCACAGGCCTTCCTCGCCGCCCTGCTCGAACGCCGGTTCGTTGCTGCGCGGATCATCGTTGCCCAGGGTCAGGAACAGGCGGGGGTAGTCACGGCCGAGCCGATCGCGCAACCGGCGCAGCGCCGGCAGCAGGTACGCGCCGACCGGGTTTTCGTGTCCGATATTCGGCAGGTGGCGCGCCAGCCGGCCGCTGAGCAGCAGATCGCCGCCCAGGAAGACTCCCGCCGGTCGTTCGGCGGAGATCCGCTCGAAGAGGCGCGTGTAGCGCGACAGCACGCCATGCAGGTCCGTCGCGAAGAAGCAGTTCATCGCGGTCCGCTCGGGCATGGCCGCATATCCTAACGCCACTGCGCGGCGCGCTGGATGCAAAATCCCCGGCCGGTGCTTAGAATCGCCGGCTTGACCTGGGAGACGACGACGTGACACGCTCGAGAACGTGGTGCCTGGTGGAGGCGGTGCTGCTGATCGCCGCCGTGCAGACCGGCTGGACGCAGCAGCCGGCGGACGACCCGATCGCGGCACTGGCCGCGAAGGATGCGCTGGCGGACGAGGACCGCGAAGCGCTGCGTGCCTGGATTGCCGAGCGCGTGACCGCCGTGGCGGCCGGGGATGCCGCGGGCGGGCAGCAGGCGTTCGAGCAGTTGCGCAAGGGGATGCGCGGCACGCGAAACTACCAGGACGCATTCGCCGTCAGCGCGGTGGAAGCCATCGGGCCCGCGTACAAGCGGGCGAACCTGGTGGCGGCGGCCCGGCTGATCACGTTGCTGGGCGATATCGGCGAGCCGCGGGCGGTGGATCTGCTGCTGGAGGCGCTGCGCGACGACCGGCCGGCGGTGCGCGCCGCGGCGGCAGTGGCCCTGCGCAAGCTCGAGCCGCGCATCGCCAGCGATGCCGAGGCACTGCGCCGGATGGTGACGGCGCTGCGCGAGGCTGGCATCGGGGAGACCGCCACGAACACGCTCGAGCTGATTTACCGCGCCCTGGCGCTGCCCGAGGCGGTCGCCGCGCCCGACCGGCGCGAGGCGGCCCACGCGCTGATCGCGATTCTCGAGGAGCGCCTCAACGGGCTGGCCGCCGGACGCCCGCGGGCCGAAGGCGCGGACCACGTGGCGCTGCAGACGCTCCGCCCGCTCGCGACGGGCCTTGAGGAGGAGGCGCGCCGGCGCTACATGCTGGTCCTGGGCCGGCTGCTGCACCACGGCGTTGATCGCTACGTCAACGGCGATCCGCAGCTCTTCAAGGTGCGCGAGAAGACCTCGAGCCCCGAACTGGTCGAGATGCGCAACAGCATGGAGCTGTTGATCACCGAGGCGGAGCGGCAACTGGTCGAGCTGCTGGGGCTCAGCGCCGCCGAGGCACCGAAGGTGCGCCTCGCGATGGAGAAGGCGCGCTACGTCGACATGTCGATCGAGATGAACGCCTGGAAGGAACGGCTCAAGACGCGCCTGGGGCTCGAACTGGAGACCGTCGAGCAGCCGGAACAGGCCGAGCCGGAAGCGGAGCCCGAGCCCGAGCCGGAGAAGCCGTAGGATCCGGTGTACCTACGCCGGCGGACGCACGCGCCGCTCGTGCGCGAGGCGCTGGAACTCGCGGAGTTCGTCGGCGCTGTCGAAGAGCTCATCGAGCGGAATGCTCGCCGCGTCGCTGAGACGTTCCAGGCGTGGCACCTGGCCGTGTGTCTTGACGCGGTACACGTCGTTCCACGGGACGAGCACGCGCCGGCGCCGCGTTCCCACGAGCACGCCCGCCTCCGTCAGCGCCACGTAGCGGTGAGAGAGGCGCCCCGCCAGGATTCGATCTGCCAGCAGCCCCAGCCCCGCGAGCGCCAGGCCCGCCGAGACCGGCAGCAGCGCGTTGGGCAATTCCTCGAACTCGCTGCGATACCCGAGCAGCACGACCAGGCCGGCGAGCGCGCCGAGCAGGGCGTACCGCGCGGCATGCATGTGCCACGTGCGGCTCGTCCGCCAGACGCGCACGCCCGACGCCAGCGGAAAGCCGCAGGTCGGACAGGCGGCCGGCCGGCCGGCGCTGACCGCATCGAAGCCACACTCGGGACAACTGTCGAGATTCACTTCCAAGCGACGGCGCTGCCTCAGGGAACGGCTGCCCCCGGCGCCCACAACTCCGCCAGGAAGAGCTTCATCTGGCGCCAGGAGCGCTCGGCGGCGTTTCGATCGTACCCGATTCCCGGGGCCTGCATGCGATCCGCGTCGGGGTTCGTGAAGCTGTGCCTGGCGCCGCTGTAGACGACGAGCTGCCAGTCCGCGCCGGCCTGCGTCAGGGCCTGCTCGAAGGCGGCGACCTTCTCCGGCGGCACGAGCGTATCGGCCGCTCCATGCAAGGCGAGCACGCGCGCCTTCACGGCGCCCGCGGGCGGCGCGGCCGGGGCCCCCAGGCCGCCATGGAAACTCACTACGCCGTCCAGCTCGACGCCCGCGCAGGCCAGCTCGATCACGGTGGAGCCGCCGAAGCAGAACCCGATCGCGGCGAGGCGCTGGCTATCGACCTTCTCGTGGCGGCGCAGGGCCTCGTACGCGGCCTGCGCGCGGCCCCGCCACAACGCAGCATCCGCGCGCAGCTCGCCTGCGAGGCGCGCCGCTTCCTGCGGGTCCGCGGTGGCCTTTCCGTCGCCATACATGTCGGCCGCGAGTGCCACGTATCCCAGCTCCGCAAGCCGGCGGGCCTGCTGCCGGGCGAAGTCGTTGAGACCCCACCACTCGTGCACGACCAGCACCCCCGGGCGGGGGCCCGCTGCGTCCTCCGGCCAGGCGATGTACCCGCTGCACCGTGCGCCGGCGTGCTCGTAGACGAGCTCCCCGGTATGGACGGCGGCCCCACGGGCGCCGGCGGCCGCGTGCGCGAGACAGATGCATACGACCAGGTTCTTCATTCCATGCTCCTCCAGAAAGGGGCGGTCGCGTCCCACGTCGCGCGCCCGGTGAAGTGTAGTCAGGCCGGAGGAGCGCGGCCGGGCTTACTCGGCGCCGCGCGACTCGATCCGGTTCTCGCGCACGTAGCTCCGCGCGGCACTGACCCCCTCCGGATTCGGCCGGAACTCGCGCCCGACAATGATGCCGAGCGTGCGGGCCGCGCGCCGGCCGAGCGGCGTTTCGCCGTCCAGCAGCCGGGCGGCGACCCGGAGGCCGCGCTGGTCGCCCAGTCGCCCGAGCGCGTGCGCCGCCCACAGTGCCACATCGTCGCTGGGTGACTTGAGCATGTTCACGAGGCTGGGAATGGCCTGCTGGGCGTGGAGTTCGCCCAGGGCGGCGGCGGCCGCCCCCTGGATCGCCGCATTGGGATCGTGCAGCCGCTCCAGCAGCGCGGGCACAGCGGAGTCCTTGTGCAGTTGCACCAGGACCGGTACCGCGGCCTCGCGCACGATGTGATCGCTGCTGCGGGCCAGGGCGAGCACCCGCGCGGTGCGTTCCTTCGTCTGCCATTCGCCGCGCAGCCCCGCCAGGAAGGCCAGCGCGTCCTTGCGTCCCGACAGCTCCTCGAACGCGCGCGGAGCGGCCGGCGGCTCGGCGGCGGGGGGCGGGGCGGGCGGCGGGGCAGCCGGCGGAGAGTCCGCGAGGAGGTCGCGCTCCAGGCGCGCAAACCGTGCGCCCACCAGGCACCAACCCGCACGCACCTCCCGTGAATGCGTGACGGTGCCCGTCAAGTGTCGCTGTTCGCCGGTATTGAGCGCAAAACGCACCAGTACGGGTGTGCCGCGGCCGAGGTTGGCCGGGATGAGCAGTCCCACCCCGGAGGCCGACAGGTCGCGCGTCGTCCCCTGACAGGCGCCCACGACCTGCGCGGCGATTTCGTAGCGCACCTCGCAGCGAACGTGGAACGGGTGTCGCGGATGGACGCGCTGGTTGGCAGCCTGCGCCGGATGGCTCGCCGCCGCCGACTGTAGCTCAGCCAGCAACTGCCGAATCAGCACGTCTTGTGAGGACGCCGCGCTTGTCGAAACTGCCCCCGGCATAGCCCCCATATCGGTACGTTCCCCGGCGGTCTTTCGTTGCGGACGAACGGGCAATCACGACGACGCGGCACGCACAAACATGCGTGTCCGGTCGGTGCTGTGCGGATGTGGCGGATTCAGAGAGAGGGCGGCGCCTGATCGTGTGCCACTGTGCTGTGAGCAGTGCCGGTCGGTGCCAGCGACGGAGAAGACACTGCTGACACAGCAGTGGCACAACATGGGAGTCGGTCGTCGTGCCACGGCTCCTGTGAGCAGTGCGGGTCGGGTGCCAGCGACGGAGAAGACACTGCTGACACAGCAGTGGCACGGCGGCCATTCATGTTACGGTCTAGAGATTCCCGGGCCGACAGCGCGCGGCGATTTCGGCGACCCACCGGACCTCTTCGGCGTGCGCTTCGGCGTAGCGCGCGCGGGCCGTTCGAATCAACTCCAGGTGTGATTCCACGTTCTCCGGCGTCAGCAGTTGCCCGAAGCCGCCGCCGGGCCGCACGGGTGGCGCGGGATTCGAAAGTGCCTGGCTCAGGACGATATCGCCCAGGGCTGCCTTTGCATGGTGCGTGTCCCAGAACCAGCGCAGCGTCCCGGTGCGGTCACCTGCCGGCGGAACAGGCTCCGTGGCGAAGTCGTGATAGCCGCTGAAGTCCCGCAGCGCCACCGGCCCCGCCGCGCCCGCCGGAATGTGCGCGACGTCGCGTTTCCACTGCTCGAACGCATCCCACAGGCCGGCCGCGCGGATCGCCTCGAGGTGCAGCGCGTGCACGGGATTGATGACCAGGTGCAGCGCAATGCCGCGGCTCGCACAGGTGCTGACGATGTGACGCAGCGCCGCACGCGACGCATCTCCCGGCACGAACCGGCCGAGAAAGCGCGGATCCCCCAGCCACTGTTCCAGTTCCTGGGCGAATTCCGCCCGGCAGCCGTGCCGGATTTCCAGTCGCGGCCGGTGCCCCGCGGACGTCACGACGCCCGGCACGTCGCAGCGCGCCCGGTACAGCACAACCAGCGACGTTGGCGTGCCGCCCAGGAGTTCGTCACATGCCGCGCGTAAGGAATTGAAATGGGGATCGAACGGGGTGTCGCGCGTCGCGCTGTGGTCGGCGGCCGTCTCGTTGAACTGGAAGAAGTCGACACCCAGCACGATCAGGCGCGGCTGGCCGAAGCGCAGCGCATAATCGAACACGCGTGCCGTCTCGTGGATGCTGGAACCGGGCAATCCAAGGTTGTACACGCGCCGGTCCTGCCACACCGGGTGGGCGGGATCGAGGCTCATCTCTACACGGGAAGAACCCAGCAGAAGCACGTCCGCGTCGCCGCGGGCCAGCAGCCCCGCCCGCGCCAGGCGGTGGTCCCACCGGCGATAGGGCGCCAGGCGCCGCAAACCTGTCCAGGGATGAATGCCGTACGGGTCCACGAGCAAATTCAGCGTCAGAACCGCGCCGACGCCGGCGAGCACCGTCGCCGCCAGGACCAGGCCGTACAGGCGGTAGCGCCGGCGCGCCCGCCGCAAGTCCAGGTTTTTACCGCCGGTGTGGCTGGCGGCCGGAGCAGGCGTCGCCGGCGCCGGGACGAAGCGCGTGGCAGGCCGCGTCGGTGCGGAGACCGCGGGGGGAGGCACGAGGGATTCGGTGACGGGAGCCACAGGTCCTCCACTCAGAACCGGTAGTAGATGAACTCGCTGATCTGGCCCAGGCGCGCGAGGGCCACAACGAACACGACGGCGCCGACGAGCGCCCAGGCGGGACTCGGCGTCCACTGCACGGCCGCGGGCGAGCTGCGCCACCGGTTGCGCGCGATGCGATACGAGTACTCGCAGGCCGGACGCACGCGTCCCATGAATTCCTGCGTGTTGGGCAGCAGCCAGACGACCAGCGTGAGCAGCGTGAGCCAGGCCAGCGGCACGCCCCGGCTCAGGATCCGCGCGGTGGGCCCGACGTCGAGCCCGTTCGCGCCGCCGGCGGCCTTGAGCACGGCCAGGGCGCCGCCGAACGTCTCGGCACGGAAGAACACCCAGGCGACGGCCACGGCCAGGCAGGTGACGAGCCGCCCGGTCCGCTGGCCGAGCGCCGACTGGGCCTCCACGGGCAGGCCGAGCCGGCCCCGCACCGCGCGCCAGGCATGGTTGAGGATCAGGAACAGGCCGTGCAGCCCGCCCCAGAAGACGAAGGTCCAGCTTGCGCCGTGCCACAGTCCCCCGAGCAGCATCGTCAGCATGAGATTCACGTAGCGCCGCACCTTGCCGCGGCGATTGCCGCCCAGCGCGATGTACAGGTAGTCGCGCAGCAGGCGCGAGAGCGTCATGTGCCAGCGGCGCCAGAAGTCGATGACGCTGGTGGCCTTGTAGGGCGAGGCGAAATTCAGCGGCAGGCGCAGGCCGAACAGGCGACCGAGCCCGAGGGCCATGTCGGAGTAGCCCGAAAAATCGAAGTAGATCTGGAAGCTGTAGGCCAGCATACCGACCCAGCCCTCCAGCAGCGTCAGCGGCTGGCCGGCGTCGGCCGCGGTGAAGATGGGCGTGGCGTAGGAGGCGATGGGGTCGGCGATCAGCACCTTCTTCGCCAGGCCGATGATGAAGATGGTGGCGCCGATCGGGAGATCGAGCACGAGGCGGCCGGCGGGCCGCGGCTGGCGCAACTGCGGCAGCATCTCGCGCGGGTGCACGATCGGACCCGCGATGAGCTGCGGGAAGAAGGTGAGGAAGAGCGCGTAATCGAGCGCGCCAGGACGCTGCACGTGCCCGCGGTACACGTCCACGAGATAGGCGATGTTCTGGAAGGTGAAGAACGAAATGCCCAGCGGCAGGAGGATGGTACCCAGCTCGAAGCGGGTGCCGAACAAGGCGTCCACGTTGGCGAGCAGGAAGCCCGCGTACTTGTAGTACGCGATCAGTGCGAGATTGAGCGCGACGCCCGCGCCGAGCCAGGCCCGCCGGCGAAGCGTCGTGCCGGTGCCCAGGCGCTGGCCGATGCCGTAGTTCGCGGCCAGCGCGAACAGCAGCACGCCGAGATTGCGGGGTTCCCACCAGCCGTAGTACGCCAAGGAGGCGATCACCAGCCAGATCAGACTGGCGCGATGTCCGACGCGGCGCGCCAGGAGCAGGAAGCCGGCGAGCGTGAGGGGCAGGAAGAGCAGGATGAAATCGTACGAATTAAAGAGCATACCCCCGTTATCGGCCTGCCTGGCGCAAAGCGTTTGGGGGGCATGGCCCCGACGCGGGCACAGGCGCGCATCGCCCGATAACAGCGGTGCAGGCGGCAGGTGCAGGTAGCGGCCGGCAGGTCGGCGGCGGCCGGTTCGAGGGGGCCCGGTGGCTGTGTTCGCAGCGGTCGTCGATCCGCCTGGGCCGCGGGGATAGCGCGCCAGGGGGCGCTGGGAAGGACGTAAGCCGTTTCGACACCAGTCCAGTGTGCCACCTGTGTCTTCTCCGCTGCCGATGCCCGCCCGGCACTGCTCACAGAGCAGTGGCACGACGACCGTCACGGGTTCCGGTGCCACTGCTGTGTCAGCAGTGTGTTCTCCCCATTGGGGGGCCAACCGGCACTGCTCACAGAGCAGTGGCACGATGACCGACACGGGTACCGGTGCCACCGCTGTGCCAGCAGTGTCTTCTCCGCG
>CAZVRR010000039.1:0-19801 GCA_964629745.1 uncultured Planctomycetales bacterium
GTCGGGGCGGGCTCGGCCTGCGGCGGAGCCGCGGGCGCCGCGGCGGCACTCGACTGGGCCGCGCGCGGCTGGCCGTTACCGGCGGCCGCGTCGTCGATCGTCAGCATGACCTCGCCGACCTTGACCGTCTGCCCCGGTTTCACGTGGACCTTGGAGACGGTCCCGCTCTTGGGCGACGGAATCTCGACCGCCGCCTTGTCCGTCTCCACCTCGAGCATGGGCTGGTACTCGGCGATCTGGTCGCCTTCCTTCACCAGGACGTTGACGACCTGACCCTCGTGAATGCCCTCACCCAGGTCGGGGAGCTTGAAATCGAACATTGGTCTGCACCCTCACAAGCCCGGCCGGCCGGCGCCGGCAAACCACCTATAAGACGGGCAAGCTCCAGGGGGGTCAAGTGGTCCGGCGCGCTGCGCGCGGCACTATTACGACGCGTTCAGGCCGCTGCGCGGCGCCCCCTTGCGCAGCCTCAGAATCGCACAGTGTTTAGTGCGGCGCGGATCACGCGTCCCGCATCGGGGATGTACACGCGTTCGTTGGTGAAATACGGGATCACCGTGTCGAATCCCGTCACGCGCGCCACCGGCGCTTCGAGGTAGAGCAGATTCTGTTCGACGATCCGGGCCACGATCTCCGCGCCGACGCCGCAGTTGCGCGGTGCTTCGTGCACGATCACCACGCGCCCCGTCTTGCGGACCGACTGCGAGATCAGCTCCTCGTCCAGCGGGGCCACCCACAGCAGATCCAGCACCTCGGCCTCGAGACTGTGCTCGTCGTGCAGTTCCTCCGCGGCTTCCAGCGCGGTCCGCAGCATGGCCCCGTACGCGATCAGCGTGAGGTCCTTGCCCGGGCGGGCGACGACGCCCTTGCCCACCGGCAGCTCTTCGGGCGCGTCGGGGACCTCTTCACGGAAGGCGCGGTACAACGCTTTCGGCTCGAGATACACGACCGGATCGGCCCCGCGGATCGCCGTTCGCAGCAGGGCGCGGGCATTCCGTGGCCCGGAAGGAATCACGACCTGCAGCCCGGCCAGGTGTGCGTAGGTCGCCTCCGGCGCCTCGCTGTGATGCTCGATGGCGCGAATGCCGCCGCCGTAGGGCATGCGCAGCACCATCGGACAGGTGTAGCGCCCGCGCGTGCGGTTGCGCATCCGGCGCATGTGATTCTCGACCTGGTGGAACGCGTGATAGGCGAAGCCGTCGAACTGCATCTCGCAGACCGGGCGAAAGCCCGCGATGGCCAGGCCGATGCCCGCACCCACGATGCCCGCCTCGGCCAGGGGGGTGTCCACGCAGCGGTCGCAGCCGAATTCGCGCTGCAGCCCCACCGTCACGCGGAAGACCCCTTCGTCCACGCCGACATCCTGGCCCAGGACGATGACGTTGGGATCCTCGCGCATTGCCTCGTTCATCGCGAGGTTGATCGCCTTGACCATGGTCAGTTGGGCCATCGCTCTCTCCGTGTTCGCCGTCCAGCCGCGGCAGCGCGCCCTACAGCACGCGGGTCAGCCGCGGCGATTCCGCCGGCGGCGGCAGCGGCTCCGTCGGACGCCCGTTCCCGCCGCCGGCGGGCTTGTCCAGGCCCAACTCGCTGCGCAGTTCCGCCTGCTGCCGGATCAGCTCCGGCGGCATCGTCGCGTACATGTGTTCGAAGAATTCGAGCGGCGCCACGCTCGCGGCGAGGTACTCCTGCACGGCGCTGTCGAGTTCCGCCCGGATCTCCTGGTCCAGCGCGGCTTCCGCCTGGTCGTCGAGAATCGCCTTCTCGCGCAGGTACGCGCGGAAGCGGGGCAGCGGATCGCGCCCCTCCCACGGCTTCACGTCCTCGTCCTTGCGGTACTTCTTGGGATCATCGGCGGTGGTGTGCATGCTGAGGCGGTACGTGACGGCCTCGACCAGGGTCGGGCCGCCCCCGGTCCGGGCGCGCTCGACGGCCTCGCGCACCGCGACAATCACGGCGAGCAGGTCATTGCCGTCGACCTGCAATCCCGGCACGCCGTACGCGATCGCCTTCTGGGCGATGGTCTGCGCGGCGGTCTGCTTCTCGCGCGGGTACGAGATCGCCCAGTGGTTATTCTGGATGTACATAATGAGCGGCAGGTTGTAGACGCCGGCAAAGTTCAGCGCCTCGTGAAAATCGCCCTCCGACGTCCCGCCGTCGCCGCAGAAGGTGAGGCACACCGCGCCCTGGCCGCGCAGCTTGCAGGCCCAGGCGATGCCCATGCCGTACTGGCACTGGCTCGCGATCGGCACGCACATCGGCAGGTCGTTCAGGCCCGCGGGGATCATGTTTCCCCGCTCGTAGCCGCCCCACCAGTACATGATGTGCTGCATGGGCCAGCCGCGCCACA
Source organism: uncultured Planctomycetales bacterium (assembly GCA_964629745.1). GTDB lineage: Bacteria > Planctomycetota > Phycisphaerae > UBA1845 > Fen-1342 > JAAYXS01. The sequence goes on from CAZVRR010000039.1 coordinate 2,351, forward strand.
GCAGGCCGGCGGTCTCGCGGAACGATGGCACCAGCCAGTCGCGCGACTCGAGCACGTAGGCTGCGCCCAGTGATGCCGCCTCCTGTCCCTTGCTGGGCCCGTATGTGCCCAGGCGGCCCTGGCGCTGGAGCTGGAGACACCGCTCATCGAGGCGGCGCGATGCCAGCATGGTGCGGTAGAGCTTGACCAGGTCCGTCGCCGGAAGCGCCGGCTCCAAGGCGCGGTCGAGCGCGCCGTCCGCACCGAGTACGGACAGGGAATCGATGCGCCAGGGGATTTTCAGGGGCTCGCGTGGCACGGTTGTTCCTCGAGATCCGGGTTCGCCCGACGCCTGCTTCGGAGCACCGGATTCTAGCGAACCGCCCGCGGGCTGTCATCCGGACCGATTCGGACGTGCGACCCGGCCTGGGTCATGTTAGTCTGCCGCGGGGCGCACGACGCGGGCCGCGGCAGAGAGGATGGACATCGCATGCTGGCCAGGTGGACGCTGCTGAGCATGTTTGTTCTGGCGGCAATGGGCATGGCCGGAGACCGACCGGCGTACCCGCCCGCACCGGTGCTCGACCAGGTGGATCGGCTGCACGGGCTCTCCATTTCTGATCCGTACCGCTGGCTCGAAGACGAGGCGAGCCCGCAGACCCAGGCTTGGGTGGCCGCCCAGAACGAACTGGTCCGGGCCACCCTGGCGCCGCTTGCGCCGCTGCGCGAAGAGATCGCCCGGGAGCTGGAGGCGATTTACGGCGTCGATTCGGTGTCCAACCTGGTCCCCCACGGCCAGCGCTTCTTCCACATGAAACAGCAGCGCCTGGAGAACCACGCGCGGCTCCTGGTGCGCGAATCCGATTACCGCGGGCCGTCACGCGTCGTGCTCGACCCGAACACGTTCAGCCCCGACGGCACCGTCGCCTTGGACTGGTGGTACGCCTCGCCGAGCGGGCGCTTTGTCGCCTATGGCAAGTCGGCCGGCGGTTCCGAGAAGAGCACGCTGTACATTCGCGACGTGGCCGGTGGCACGGACCTGCCCGAGTCGATCCCGTTCACGCAGTATTGCAGCGTCGCGTGGAACGAGGCGGAAGACGGTTTCTACTACAACCGCTGCCCCGATCCCGCCACCGTCCCGCCCGGCGAGCACAACTTCCATGTGCGGGTCTACTTTCACCGGCTCGGCACGCCGCCCGTGCAGGACCGCTACATCTGGGGCCAGGGTCGCCCGCTCGACGAGGAGCCCAAGCCCTACGGCTCGAGCGATCACCGCTGGGTGCTGCTCAACTTCTACCGCGATCCCGCCCGGAACGACCTGTACTTCGCGCCCGCGGACGGTGAGACGTCGCTGCAGCCCGTCGCCGTGGAACTCGGCGCGATCACGAACGGCGACGTGCTGGACGGGCGGCTCTACCTGCGCACGAACTGGCAGGCGCCCCGCTTCCGCCTGTGCACCGCGGACGTACGCGACCCGGCGCCGGGGCACTGGCGCGAGTTGATTCCCGAGCAGGCCGGCGTGCTGAGCGATTTCGCCATCGTGGATCGCAAGCTGATCGTGCATCTCAGCGAAGACGTGCATTCGCGCCTGCTCGTCTACGAACTCGACGGCACGTTCCGCGAGGAGATCGCCCTGCCCGGGGCCGGTACCGTGACGAACTACCTGCCCGGCATCGGGACGGTCACCGCGTTCGCCGGCGCACCGGACGACCCGGGCCTGTACTTCACGTTCTCCTCCTGGATCGTGCCGACCACGTCCTATCGCTACGACTTGCGCACGCACCAGCTCGAAAAGCTGGACGAGACGGCCTGCCCCGTCGACCTGGGCAAGTACGAAACCCGGCAGCTCTGGTGTACGTCGCGCGACGGCACGCGCGTCCCGCTGTGGGTGGTCGCCCGCCGCGACCTGGCGCTCGACGGCGACCGCCCGACGCTGCTCTACGGCTATGGCGGCTTCAACTCGAGCTTCTTCCCGTTCTACCGCCCGCGCATCATCCCGTTCCTGCAGCGCGGCGGCGTGTGGGCGCTGGCCAACATCCGCGGCGGCGGCGAATTCGGGCAGACGTGGCACGACGGCGGCCGGCGCCAGCACAAGCAGCACAGTTTCGACGACTTCTACGCCGCGGCCGAGGAGCTGATCCGGCTGGGCTACACGAACCCGCGCCGCCTGGCGTGCCAGGGCGGCAGCAACGGCGGCCTGCTGATCGGCGCCGCAGTGACACAGCGCCCCGACCTGTTCCAGGCCGCGCACGCCCAGGTGCCGCTGATGGACATGCTGCGCTTCCCCCTGTGGGGCATGGGCGCGCAGTGGGTCCACGAGTACGGCGACCCGCAGAAGGCCGACGAGTTCGATTGGCTGCGCGCATATTCGCCCTATCACAACGTCCGGGACGGGGTCGAATACCCCGCCACCCTGATCGTGACGGCCGAGTCGGACAACCGCGTCGACACCGCGCATGCGTTCAAGATGACCGCGCGACTCCAGGCCGCGACCGGCTCGGCACGGCCCATTCTGCTGCGGGTGGAACAGAAGGCCGGCCACGGCGCCGGCAAGCCCCTGCGCATGCGCATCGAGAACGAGAGCGAGGACTGGTGCTTCCTGATGTGGCAGCTCGGGATGGTGGCGACGCCGTCGGCGGAGTAAGACCGGTCACGACAGCTCGAAGTCGACAATCACGGGCAGGTGATCGCTCGCGACGCGGGCCACCGCCAGCCGCGAGCGGTGCGCGTGCACGAGCTTCAGCGGCCCGCGGTAGAACACCTTGTCCAGCCCGCCCGCCGGGGCGAAGCTCGGGAACGTCTTGATCGCCCAGCGCGAACCGCCGCCGCGGTTCGTGGCGCACTTGAACCCCGCCGGCATGAAGAACTGGCGCCGCAGCCGCCCCTGCCAGTCGTTCATGTCGCCGGCGATGATGCAGGCGCTGTCCGGCTCGAACCGATCGCTGTGGATGAAGTTCAGCAATCGGCGCAGTTGCCGCCGCCGGAGCGTCGCCAGCAGGCTCAGATGCACGTTGAACACATCCAGGACGGCGTGCTTGCGTCGGACATCCACGTGCAGCCGTGTGTGCTGGGCGCCGCGCCGCTTGGCATGCCCGATCGTGAGATCGAGATTGTGCTGTCGCCCGATGGGGAATCGCGAGAGCGTGGCGTTGCCGTAGCGCCCGTGCCGCATGTACACGTTCATCCCGACGGCCCGGTACGCGTAGTCGAGCGTCCGTGCCAGGTACGACGCGACGTCCATCAGTTCCGAACGCGGTGCGCCGCGATCCACCTCCTGGAGCAGCGCGATATCCGCGGCGTAGTAGCGCAGGATGGCCGCGACGCGCTCCGGGGTGAAGCGCCGATCAACCCCGATGGCCTTGTGAATGTTGTACGTCAGCAGACGCAGCTGCATCGCTGGCTGATCATAGCCGCGCGCCGGCCCCCCGCCGACTGCCGCCCGCCGGCTCGGCGTCGCGGGGCAGCGCCGCTCAACGCCCCCCCTCGATCGGACCGCTCCGCCGCGCCGCGTCGTGGAAGTAGATGAAGCGCCGCAACGCGTCGACGCCGTGGCAGGTCGAGCACACATTCGTCGGCGCAAACAAGCGGATATGCCATTGCCGCGCCCGCAACTCGCGGTCCGCCGCGCGCAGCGCGACTTCCGGCGGCAGCGGGGCGGGCTCGCTGCGGCCATGCGTCAGGTGGCAGGTCCGGCAGCCGATATGTCCGGTCGGACTGATGTTCCCGTTCTCATCGAACAGCGGCAGGAAGCCCGGCGCTTCCGGCAGGTCTGGATTGAACATCTCGACCTCGGGATGCCACGCCACCGCGGGCGGCGCGACCGGGCCATTCTCGCGGTGACACGCCAGGCAATGCCGGTCGGCGACCACCGTCGGCCCGCTTGGCATATCGGCGGGCGTGAACGCCAGCGGCCACAGCACGCCCGGCTCCACTCCGTCCGGCGCCGCATGCGTCACGTGGCACGGACCGCACGCCTCGACGTGGAAGTCGTACCGCGCCAGCACCTCCGCGGCGTGCCCGATCATGTGAATGTTCTCGCGCTCGCGGTGACATGACATGCAGAGTTCCTGTGCCGGCTGTCCCGGTGGGGCGCGCAACAGGTCCTCGCTCGTCGCAGGATCACGGTGCGGATCGTGGCACGTTCGACAGCCGACCAGCAGCGTGCCGTCCGCGCTTTGCCCCAGCGGCACCTCCGGCGGCGGATTGACCAGCGTCCGTGCCGCGCGCGGGTGCACCAGGGCCAGCGGGCTGTCGCGGTGCGGATTCGTGGCCCCGTGACACGGCAGGCAGGATGCGTACTCGGGTTCCACACCCGCTTCGAGCCCGGCCCGCAGCAGGCCGCCCTCCGGCGTGCCGTGCGGCCGATGGCAGGCCAGGCAGCGGTCCTGGGTCGCGCTCGAGACGGCCGGCCATTCCGTTCCCCCCGCCAGCAGATCGTGCGGCCCGCCGGCCAGCGCCTCATGCGGAGTATGACACTCCCGGCAGCGCGCGGCCGGTTCGGTGTCCAGGAAATGGCCGAACCGTGCTTCGTGTGGATCGTGGCAGGCAGCACACTCGGCACTCGGGTGGTTCACGTCGCCCAGCGCCGTCGCCTCGGGCATCTGGCCGGGCGCGTGACACGTCATGCACGTTCCACTCGGGTTCAAGACCGTCGGCAGCGTTTCCCGCGCAAACTGGTGCGCGGCGTGGCACGTCCGGCACACGCTCGCCGGCGCCGCGGACTGGGTCTCAGCCGCCTCCGGTTCGGGCGCCGGCCGCAGATCGTGCGGCGATCCGGCGACGCCTGCTTGTGCAGCGTGACAACTCGTGCAGGCATCCGCCGCCAGCGGATCAAACGCGAGCAGGTATTCGCCAGCGGCAGCACCATGCGTGCGGTGACAGGTGGAGCAGATCAACCGTCCATCGCTCGTGACGCGCGTCTCGAAGCTCCGCGCGACCTCCCGCTGGTCGGCCGCAAGCTCCGGCAGCCGCCCGTGCGCGCTGCGCGTCACGTCGGAGAACAGGACCGGATCCAGGGCCGCGTGACAGGTGAGGCACAGCTCATTGCTGTTCGGATCGGCGACCGCCAGGTACTCGAAATCGGTACCGTGTCCGGAGTGGCAGACCAGGCACGTCAGCCCGTGCTGCGGCGGGGACAGCTCGGCCGCACGCTACGCCGGCAGCACTTCCGCGGGCAATTCGCCCAGTGGGTGCATCCCCGCCGAAACACCCGCGCCATAATCGCGGTGGCAGTTCAGGCACAGATCTGACGGCGTGTTCCCCACGCGTAGGAACACGGCATCCGCAAAGCTCTCGCCCGCACCGCCGCGCGTATGGGCTGCGTGGCACGTCCGGCACTGGATTTCGCCGCCCGGCAGCGGCAGCCCGGCCGCGACTTTCATCGTCGGCGGCGGGGTGACCCCTGTGCGGTGCCCATGCTCCACCCACACGCGCCGGCGCGAGTCGACGACCTGCCCGCCGTGGCAGGAGAGGCACATCGGGCCCGTGCTGACGTGGGGAAGCTCAGGCCGGGATGTCGGCGGGGCGAGCAAGGCGGTCGCTTCTCCTCGATTCAGCGGCTCAATCCATTCGAGGTGACAGGCCGTGCAGCGCCGCGGTTGCGCCTCGCGGGCCGGCCGCTGCGCCCGCGCCAGGCTGGGCGGTGGCGCCTTGGGATCGATCTGCAATGCGAACTTGCGGACGCGGTTGGCCCGCAGTTCGGCCGCGTAAAGGTACCCCTCCGCGTCGAACGTGATCCCGCCCGGCATCTCGAGCTTCAGCGGCTGCCCGGCCTCGTCGCGCAGCACGTCCTGCAACACGCCGTTGCCGCTGAATACCTGGATCACGTTCAGCGTGCTGTCCGCCACCCAGACGTTTCCGTCCCGGTCGAGCGCGACGCCTGAAGGCCGATACAGGTTGCCCAGGTTTACGCCGTACGAACCAATACTTCCGGAGGGCCGCCCGAGCGCGGTGAGGACCTGCACGCGTCCGCTGATCGCCTCGACGACAAATACGTCGCCGTCGGCGTTCGTGGCGGCGGCCAGCGGATACGCGAACTGGCCCAGCGATTCGCCGTATTCGCCGAACTCGCCGAACGCGCCGCCGGCCAGGTCCAGGCGGCCGAGCCGATGTCGATCGTTGTCGACCAGCCAAAGCGTCTGCCCGTCCGGCGCCAGTGCGACGCCCGTCAGGTCGGGCCCCTCCGGCCCCACGTCCGCCCCCGGCCAGCGCACCTCGCGTGCGAGCAGTCCGTCGCGGCCACGTGCGAGTACCCGCTGGTTGGCGCTGTCCGCAATCCACAGCAGGTCGCCGGCGAACTCGACCCCGTAGGGCGCCGCCAGCGCCCGGTCACCCACGGCGCTGATTTCCTCGACGAGCGACGCGTCCGCCGCGAACGCCAGGATGCGGTCGCGTACCCCATCGGCGACGTAGACCGTGCCGTCCGGCGCCACCGCGACATCGGTCGGCATGAGCATGCCCGGTGGACCGGCAAAGGTATATGTCTGGGCCGGGATCCCCACGTAGCGGTGCGCCGCATCGGCGGTGACGCACGCCGCCATGATCCATGCCATGGCCACCGCCGCCCGTCCGCGCCCGGACACCTACGGCTCCTCGCGCGGCCCGGTCCCCGGGGTGATGAATCCCGGCGCGTACCAGGGTTCGCCCTGCATGGCGTTCTCGATCGCGTGCAGCAGCATGGGTTGCAACAGGCTCAAAATGCGGGCCGGCGGGTAGCCCACACTGGCTAGGTCGACCAGCGGCTTCTCGGCCTGGTGGCACTGCGTGCAGTTCAGGGTCGGGTTGCGGCGCTGCGGGTGCACACGGGCCAGCAGCTCCAGCCGCTCGGGCTCCGGCAGGCTCGCCCCGCGCGCCAGGTATTCCTGCACGGCCGCCTCGCTCTGCCGGTGTCCCAGCCACGGTCGGCCGTCGCCCTCGCGCAGCGCGAGCTTGGCCCCGTACTCGCCGCGGAAGTGCGCCGCGACCGTGTCGCGCGCGACGTCGAGCAGGCGGGTGAATTCTTCGCTGTCCACGCGAACCGCCGCCAGGTGCTCCGCGAGCACGCTCAGCCCGGGGTCACCCCCCGACTGCTCCGCCGCCGCGCGGATCAGGCCGACGATCTGGTTCTGGTCCGCGGCGGGCAGTGAGTTCTGGGACTGACTGTTCAGCCAGGCAAAGGCCTGAAGCAGCGCCGGCGGGGGCGTCGCGGCTCCCGTCTCCAGGTCATACCAGACCAGCGGCAGCGGCTGCTGCGCGGTATCGAGGTGGCACACGCCGCAGTGCAGGCTCGTGGCATGCATGTTCAGGAATGCGCGGCTGGCCTTGTCGCGGTGGTGCGGCAGGGGGGCGTGGCAGCCGCTGCGCGTGCAGTCGTTGGCCGGGTCGGCCACGCGAAACCAACTGCCCAGGCGGTGGTAGTGGGCCAGCGGCGCACGGGGGTTTTCGGCCGCCCGCTGCCCCGCGAGCGGCTGCGGCCGCGAGAGCGTGGCGGCATCGAGCCGCTTGGGAATCTCGGTGATCTGTGGCGGCGGCCTGGCGGGCAGCAGGAGCGCGATCACGAGGTACGCGAACGCGCGCCAGCTCAGCCACGCGACGAGGACCATCAGCGCCAGGGCGTACAGCCGCTTGAGCGCCTCCCACCACACGTGGCCCAGGCCGGTCGCAGGGCGGGTTGCGGCGCCGGAGTGCTCAGGCATGCCCGGTGCCCTCCTCGGCCGAGATGTCCAGCTCGCGCGCGACCGCGCGCACCTGCTCGTCGTGGAACTCCGCCAACTCGGCGGCCGGCGTCTGTCCCGTGATCGTCGCCGGCGAGAGCGGGAAGACCGACGGCGCGAGCATGACGTGCACGATGTGCAGGATGCCCACGTGGATTAGTGCCAGGAACGCCTCGTACGTGTGGGCGATCAGCGCCAGGTTCAGGGCGCGGCCGCTGAGGAAGCGCGAGCTGATCTGCTCGCCCCACAGCAGCAGCCCGGTCAGACCCAGGAGCACGGTCCCCCAGAACACGCCGATGTACTCGAACTTCTCGCGCACGCCGAAGCGGCCGAAGCTGGGTTTCGTGCGCCGCAGGCGCATCAGGTAGGCCAGCAGGCGCCCCATGTCGAGCGCGTCGTTGGGTCCCACCCACATCGGCAGCGCCAGGATCGACCCGACGAAGCCGCGCCGCGTGCCCTGGGCCGCCTCGACGCGCCACCGCACGTACCACGTGCCCGCCACGTAGACCAGGTGCGCCACCAGCCCTGCCATCAGCGCCAGCCCGGCCCAGTGATGAATCGTGCGCGCGACGTCCAGGCCCCCCAGCGCATCGATCACGCTGCGCGACCAGGCCCGATCGGCGAATTTCAGCGGAAAGCCGGTCAGCGCCAGCAGGGCGAAGAGGATCACGAGGACCCAGTGTTGTACGCGCTGGCTGACGGTGAAGCGAACCAGGCGCTTGCGGCCCTCGGGATGCCCCAGCACGGCGTGGGTCAGCTCCTCCAGCGCGTGATCGTGCCGCTGTGCGCCGATCACGATCGCCAGCAGCTCGAGAATGGTCATGACGAGCGACGGCCCGAACGTGAGCACCGTGAAGAGGATGAAGGCGGCCGCCAGCCAGTACTCCAGCGTGCCGCGCGCATCCGGCAGGTCGAGGTGTACGCCGGCCGCCGCGATCTGGACGTCAGCCCCCGGATGGCACGCCGTGCTGCGACAGGTGCTGGGCAGACGCGCCGGGCTGACGGACGAGCCGGGGTCCTCGGGCCCCAGCATCAGGTGGGCACTGGCTCCCGGTGCCACGTGACAGGAAATGCAATTGGCGGTGGATTGGTCACCCAGCAGGGCCGCCTTGCCGTGGTAGCTGCGGACAAAGCTGGCCACCGCGTCATGCATCTCGAACTCGGCCACGACGTCCGGATCGCTATGGCAGACGGCGCACAGTTGGGCCATCTCGAGCGTCGGCCGGGCCGGCTGGAGGCGCGCCGCGATGTGCCGGAGGTAGTATGCGATCTCGGTCGCACTCTGCTGCGTGTGACACGTGTCGCAGCGATCGAACGTGCGGCTGCCAAGGGCGGCGAGCACGGGAATCGCACCCGTCGGATCGCGGAACACCGGCTCGTCGTGGCAATACAGGCATGCCGACTGGTTCGCGCCAAGCAGCGGGCCATCCGCGAGGTTCAGGTCGCGCAGCCGGTCTTCGGCGTGCACGCTCAGCGCCAGGGTCTCGGCCACCGGCGCATGACTGAAACGTGTCTCGAGCCCGCCGGGATCCACCAGGTGGCACTGGCGCGTGCAGTCGACGCGCGAGACCGGCAGGTGCGGCACAACGGCGACTTCCTCGCGGATGTGGCAGTCGGTGCACGCGATCTGCGCATGGGGTCCCAGTTGATCGTGAACGTAGGCGGGATCGATGTAGAAGACGTGCAGCTCGTCCGAGTCCGGATCGTAGCGTCCCAGTCCGCGATACTGGTGACAGAACAGGCAGTTGTCCGGATCTGCGGCGCGTGCCGGCAGGCCCGCCAGCCACAGCACGACAACGCTCGCCAGCAGCCCGGCGCGCGAGCCGGCGGGGCACGAGAATCGCGTTCGCCGGGAAATCAACGGCATCATGCGCTCGCGAATGGTACTGGGGATCGCCGGGGCCGACCAGCGCGCACGCCGCTGGCGCGTCGGTGCCGCGGGTTGCCGGGTCTCACGGGTTCGCTTCCTCGCCGGCCGGTGCGAGCGGCAGCGAGAACGGCTGGCCCGCCTCGATGCTGAGCACCTGCCGGACAATGGCGCTGTTTTGCAGGGCCGCCGCCCGCGACGGCGGGTATCCCAGCTGCGCGGGGTCGACCAGCGTCGGGTCGGGCAGGTGGCACGGCGTGCAGAGCGCACCGGTGGGCGCGAGGCCCGCGTGAACGACGTCCAGCAGTTCCTGGCGCCGCGCAGTACTCAGCGTTCCCGACTGCGCGACGAATTGCTGCGTCGCCCGGTCCTGCTCCGCCGTCGGGATCCCGAGCCGCCGCCCGGCCTCGTAGAGCCCGATCTTTGCCTGGTACTCGCCATGGACGTGCATGTGGATGTTGCTGCGCATCTCGTCGACGAGCTGCTGCCAGACCCTGCTGCGCGGATGGGTGACCTCCAGCCGCAGGCGCCAGTCCGCCAGTTGCTCGTTTCCACCCGCCGCCAGCGCTTCCTCGACCAGCCCGCGCAGCTCGTCGCTGACCGTCGGCGCCTGCTCCTGCGGGACGACGGCCGGCAGCGCCTCGAGCCGGCCGGCCAGGCGCAGGATCGCAGGTGGGTCGCCGGGCACGCGGTCCGGCAACGCGAACCACTGCGCGCGCGCCGCCGCGGGCGGCGCCTGCGCGTGACACACCACGCAGTCGACGAACGTGGTGTGCATGTTCAGGAACGCCCGGACCTCGATGCGATTCCCGTGCGGCAGCGGCTGGTGGCAGCCGGACGTCGCGCACGAGTTTCCCGCGTCGTTCTGGTACCACTGGGGAATCTGGTGGAAATGCGCCAGCGGACCGCGCGGGGCGTCCTGCGGCGCGGCCGCACCCGGCGCACCCACGCCGGCGAAGAACACCTGCGCGTCCAGCCGCGTGGGAATCTCCACGATCTCCGCCGGCGCCGCTTCGCGCGCGATCAACAGCGACGTCAGGAAGCGCAGCGTCAGGAATGCCACGGTCGCGTAGGCGCCGCCCATCAGCACGCTGTAGCTGCGGTGCACCACGTCCGCAGCCCGCGCCTGGAATCGTTCCCACCTCGTGACCGGCACGCGCTCCGGCGGCGCCTCGATCCCCAGCCGCTGTGCCAGGGCTTCGAGCTGGCCGCGGTGGCCCTCCGCCAGTTCCTCGGGCGGCGCCTGCCCCGCCACGGTGCCCATCGAGAGCGGGAAGACCGCCGGCGCGAAGATCACGGAAAACAGGTGAATCGCGGCGATGTACGTGAAGGCCAGGTAGGCCTCGTCGGAGTGGATAATGTAGGCGAAGTTGATGACGCGCCCGCCGTACTGCTGCGTCACCGCCGGCATGTTCCACAGCGCCAGCCCTGACAGGCCCATCACCGGCACGCCCCAGAACACGGCCCAGTACTCGAACTTCTGCATGAAGTTGAAGCGGCCGAAGGCGGGGCGGTGCGCGCGCCGGAACAACAGGAAGAGCAGGAGCTGCCAGAACTCGCGGGCGTCCTGCCACGTGATCATCATCGGCGAGAACACGATGCGGCGCCACAGCGGCTGCGTCACGCCCGCCGCGCGGTCACGCCGGATCGTGCGTCTGAGCTGCGCCAGCAGGTAGCCGATGTGGTAGAGGAAGATCGCGATCAGGATCACGCCGCAGACGCGGTGCGTGACGCGCGCCACGGTCAGCGTGCCGAAGTACCCGATCAGCCAGCGAGCCCAGCCCGCGTCGGCGAACTTGATCGGCATGCCGGTCACGACCAGCAGCGTGAACGATACGACCAGGATCCAGTGCTGGACGCGCTCGTGCATGCTCGTGCGGGCGATCAGGTGCCGGCCCGCCGGATGTTCCTGGAGCGCTTCCGCCAGCCGCACCAGGCGCCGGTGCTCGCGGTCGCTGCGCCGGACAGCGGCATTAATCAGCTCGAGGATCACCAGCAGGAAGAAGAAGGCCAGCACGCCCGCCGTCATCAGGACGAAGAAGGCGGCGACCGTGAATTCCAGCGGAAACTTGTCCGGGTTCAGCTCGAGATGCACGGCCGCCGTGCTCATCTCGGGCGGGTAGCCGGGGTGACAGGCCACCGTGCGGCAGGTATCGGGGAGGTTCGCCGGGTTCGTGGGCGAATCCGCATGCGTGGGGCTTTGCATCAGGTGCTGGTCGCCGGTCGGTGACGAGTGGCACTCGACGCACGTGGCCGTCTCGGTGCTGCCCAGCAGGCTGGCCTTGCCGTGGAAGCTGTGCAGGTAGCTGGCGACCGCGTCGTGGCTGTCGAGCTGGGCGACGATCTGCGGGTCGCTGTGACAGACCGCGCAGACCTGGGCCAGTTGCCGGATCGGCCGCGCCGGCTTCATGCGGGCGGCGACGTGGTTGCCGAAATAGGTGATCTCGATCGGCAGCTCTTCGGCGTGGCAGGTGTCGCAGCGCGTCCCCCCGCTGTGACTGAGAAAGCCCTCCGGCAGCCCCCCGGCCAGCCCGAACACGGGCTCGTCGTGGCAGTACAGGCACGTGGACTGGCCGGGCCGCAGCAGCGGCGTCTCGAACTCCAGCTCGGCCAGGCGCTGCGGCGCGTGCACGCTCAGGTCGAGGCTGGCCGCGACGCGCTGGTGGCTGAAGCGCAGCTCCGTGCCGGTCGCCGGCTGGATGTGGCAGGTCCGCGTGCAGTCGACCGGCGTGCGCACCGCGTGCGGCACCGTCGCCACCTCGCTGCGCTCGTGACAGCCGGTACACGCCACGCGGGCATGCTGGCCCTCGCGGTACGCGTAGTACTCGGCGCTGCAGAAGAACAGCCGCAGCTCGCCGGTCTGCGCATCCAGGCGGCTCAGGCCGCGGAAGCGATGGCAGAGCAGGCAGTTTTCGGGATCCTGGCCCGACGCCGGAACGGACAGCGCCGCCAGCCCCAGCGCCAGGAGAACTCGAACGGCGCCGCGTCGCTCAGGGCGCGCGGCGCCCGCCGTCGTGAAGATGTTCATGCCCGAGACCCGCATGCCGGCGCCGCGCTCCCGTCGTGCCGAACCGCGGGCGTATTCTAGCGAGACGCGTCCGGGGAAACAGGGCCCGGCAATTCCGGCGGAACCGTTTCGTCGGCGCCGTACTCGTAGAACTCACGGTATTGCTGGCGATAGTAGCCGCCCGGCCGCGCCCGCACGCCGTTCACCACCGCGCCGGCAATGTGGGCCTGGATCCGCTGGAGCTGCTCGCGGGCCCGGCGCAGCACGCCCTTCGTGTTGTCCGACGCGCGGGCGACCAGGATCACGCTGTCCACCTGCGTCGCGGTGATCAGCGCATCGCTGACCAGCAGCACCGGCGGGCCGTCGAACAGCACCCGGTCGTAACGGGTCCTGGCTTCCTTGATCAGCTCGCGCATGTAGGCGCTGCCCAGCAGCTCGGCGGGCGTGGGCGGCATCGGACCGCTCGTCAGGACGTCGAGCTTCGGCACGTTGGTGTGGGTGACCAGTTGGTCCAGCTTGCCCTGGCCGATCAGCAGGTTGCTCAGGCCCTCGGCCCGCGTGCCCGGGAAGGCCTGCCGCAGCGCAGGGCGGCGGAAGTTGCAGTCCACCAGCAGCACCCGCTCCCCGCCCTGGGCCAGCGTGGTGGCCAGGTTGATCGCCACCGCCGTCTTGCCGTTCCCCGGTCCCGGGCTGGTGATCAGCAGAACCTGCTGGGATTCGGGCGGGCCGCTGAACATCAGGTTGGCGCGGATCTGGCGGAAGCTCTCGGCGGTCAGCGAGTGCGGAGCCTGGCGCGCGGCGTGCTCGATCGCGTCGACCTCCGCCTCTTCGTCCTCCAGCTCGGGCACGACGCCCAGCACCGACAGCCGCCCGTGGCGGGCCACGTCGATCGGCGTGCGGATGTACTTGTCGGTCACCTCGCGCAGGAACACGAGTCCCACGGCGCCCGCCAGCGCCAGCACAAAGCCGCCACCCAGGTACAGCGGCAGGTTGGGCCGGCTGGGCCAGACGGCCAGCGTCGGCGGCTGCACAACGCTCAGTCGTCCCTCGCGGGGTGCGACGGCCGCCGAATGCTCGAATCCCAGCAGCTTTTCTTCCACGTCAGCCAGGCTCTTGAGGTACCGCTCTTCATCTTTGACCATGTTCTCGTAGCGCACGCGCGCGGCATCCAGGTCCTGCAGGCGTGCTTCGAGCTCGTCGAGCTGCTCCTGCACGCGTGCTTGCACGGTGCGCACGCGGATCTGCTGTTCCTTGACCGACTGGAACTTTCGCTCGCGCAGATCGTCGAACAGCTCCTCGCGCCGCGTGGTTTCCAGCCGCAGATATCCGTCGCGCTGCGAATTCAGCAGGCGGACGTACTTGTTCTTGCCGCCGAGCGTGTTTGCCTTCATCGAAGCGATCTGGACATCCAGCGACTCGACCTGCTGGCGATACAGTCGCAGGAGCGGATCGGCCTCGACGATCACGCGGTCCTCGGGCGTGATGGGCAGTGAAGCGGGATCCGTGCCGCTCATGACTTTGATTTGTGCCTCCAACTCGGCCGCATGGGCATCGTACGTGTTCACGAGGTACTGCTGGTCCGAGATGCTCTGCGCCATCATCATGGTCTCGGATTCCAGCGCGCCCACGTCCGTCTGCGCGCGAAAGCGCGACAGCTCATCCTGCTTGTCAAGCAGATCCTTCTTCACCTTGTCGCGTGTCGCCTTGAGCGTCTCCACCGCGGTCAGGCCCCCCTCCTTGTTCTCACGCGAGTACCGGTCCACGTAGCGCTCGACGAGCTTCTGCACGATCAGCCGCGCGTCGTTCTTGTCCCGGGCATCGAGACGCACCATGATCAGCATCGTGTCCGGAACCGGGGTCACCCGGATCTGGTCTTCGGCGTCTTCAACGGCCTTTTCGTGCGAGCCGTACCAGCGGTAATAGGCCGTCTGCCTGACTTCCGGCAGGCCAAACACGTCCTGGATCACGTCGGGACGCTTGATCTTCCGTGCTTCCGTCTGGACGCGCACTTCCATCATGTCCGGCGCGACCAGCGGGTCAGCAAACTGGTACGCTTCCTCCTGCGGCGGGTGCAGCTGCAGCAGGGCCTCTGCGGGATACGCGGGGAACCAGCGCCACACCACGAGCGTGATCAGGCCGATGAGCACGTAGAGGATGACGAACGTCGTGACCAGCAGGACCTTGCGCTGCTTCATCACGCGCACGACGTCGGCCATGGTCAGGCCGCCCTCGGGGGCCCCACTCTCCGATTCGGGCGTGCGTTCCGCCGGGACCCACTCCGGTTTGCGCATCAGTTCGCGCGCATCGCTGACGGTACTCATGGCAACCTCGTTTCCACTGGTCGGTGCGCCGGGCGCGCCGACGTGCTATGGCAGACGACTCAGCGCCTGTTGTGCCCGTTCCTCGTACTTGTGATTGTCCTGCTGCACCCCGACGTCCAGCGCACGCTGGAAGGCGGCCCGCGCTTCCGTCGCGCGGCCGCGTCCCTGGTACACGATTCCCAGGTGATAGTGTGCCGCCGGACTGTCCGGGTCCAGGCTGAGGGACTCCTTCAGGGCCGCTTCCGCCTCGTCCGGGCGGTCGTCCTTGAAGTAGGCCCAGCCCAGCGTGTCCAGCAGGGCCGCGTCGCGCGCCCCCAGTTCACGCGCCCGTTCGGCATATTGCAGCGCCTCCTTGGGGCGCTGGGCATGCTCCGCCAGGATGAACGCGATGTTGTTCAGGGCGCCCACGTTGTCGGGGAACGCCTGCAGCACCTGCTCGAGCAGGCTGATTGCCCCGCCGTAGTCGCCGGTCTCGACCAGCGCCTGCGAACGCACCATCTGCGCGCCGAACCGCTCGGTCGATTTGGGATCGGCGTTCGCGAGCACCGGCTCGACGATTTCCAGGGCCACGGCCGGGTCTTCGTGCGCCAGCAGCTGCACGCCGAACAGGTTGCGCAGGATAAACGTCTCCCGCGCCTCGGGCGGATGGCGCTCGATGAACCCGCGCAGCTTCTCCCGCAGGGCGTCCCAGGGCAGCACGGCCGACGCGAAGTTGATCACCGATCCCGTCAGCGCGGTGGCCTCTTTGCGCCCGGACTGCAGAGCGGCTTCCAGTTCCTCCAGGGCCTGGGCACGCCGGCCGCAGGCTTCGTGGACGTGCACCATCGCGGCGTGCACGATCGCGGGCAGATAGCTCGCCTGCGCGCGCAGCCGCTCGAACACCTGCATGGCCTGGTCACACTGCCCTGCGCTGGCCAACGCGTCGAGCTGGTAGGCCGCATAGATCAGGGCGCTTGCGGCGCTGTGCGGCCGCGCCAATTGCTCGGCACGGGCATACGCTTCCGCCGCCAGTTCGAACCCATCGCGGGCTTGTTCTTTGTGCCGGCGTTCACCGGCCACGTCGCCGCGCTGCCCGGCCTCCGTCGCGAGGTTGTCCGACTTCGTCGCGCGGCCGGTCCGCAGGAACCCGAGCTGAAGCGGCCACGCCGGGTCCTGTGGGTAGCGGTTGGTGTATTCGCTGATCAACTGCTGGGCCTGCTCGTCACGCTCCGCGCGGGTGTACAGGGTGACGAGCCGTTCGGCGATCCGCTCCTTCGTCAGGCTGGCACGGATGTTGTCATCCGGTTTGAGCTTCGCGTCGCTGCCGGCCGGAACGCGCTCGATCAGCTCGCGCAGCTCCGCCTCGGCCAGCTCGTACTGCTCCGTGATTTCATACAGGCGGGCCAGCTCGCTGCTGGCGGACAGGTAGTTCGTCATCTGCTCGCTGTCGCCGCGGCGCTCCTCGGGAATCTGTTCGGCCTCCTCGCGGGCCAGCGTGCGCGCGCGGAGCAGGTCCTCCCGGGCCTCGTTGAAGCGCGCCGACTGCACGTTGATGCTGCCGCGGCGCAGCAGGGCCCAGACGTGCCGGGGCGAGGCCTCCAGGACCTTCGACAGCGCTGCGTGGGCGTCATTCCACTGGCGCTGCGTCAGCTTGAGATGCGCGAGAAGCAGCGGCCCGTTTTGGTCGGTCGGGTAGGCTGCCGCGAAGGCCTGGATCTCCTTCTCGGCATCGCCCAGCCGCTTCAAACGCAGCAGCGCGCGGACGATCGTCAGCCGCGCAAACCGGATGTTCTGCGAGTCGCGCGGGTCCTTGGGGTCCAGCTTGTCCAGCACCCAGCGGCACGCCGCGATCGATTCGGCCCCGCGGTCCGGCTGCCGGTTGTAGAAGTTCACGATGGACAGCTCGATCGCCAGCAGGGCCTCGCGCCGCTCTGCCGGGTCCGTCACGCTCTCCTGGGCCACCTGCCGCGCGCGCTCCAGCGCCCGTTCTGCGGCCGCGAGGTCTCCCAACTGCTCGTAGAAACTCGCCAGCAGCACCTGGGCATAGCCGCGCTCGGCCCCCGTCTGCGCCTCGAGGTACTTTGCCAGGTGCTCCTCGCCGGCCTCCCGCCGTCCGGTCCGCGCGTAGAACTCGGCGGCCGCCTGGGCCAGTGCGGGGTTGCCCGGCTCAACCTGGGCGGCGGCGGCGAAGACTTCCGCCGCGCGGACTTCGTCGCCGACTTTCGGATGCGCGTAGAGCTGCGCCAGCCGGATCAGGTTCTCGATGTTCTGCGGTTCGCTGGCGCGCCGCTTCTCGCGGGCCGCGATGCCGGCGCGCGGATCGAGCCGGTCGGCCTGCTCGAGCACGTACGGATGCTGCGGCCGCAGCTTTTTCGCCTGTGCCAGGTACTGTTCCCAGTCCGGCGGCCGGCGGCTGGCCGGTACGTGCCGGTGGTAGGTGAGATCCAGCAGAACGTTCGCGTCGAAGTTCAGCGGATTCGTGGCAACCGCGGCGTGCAGCGCGACGAGCGCCTCTTCGCCCCGGTTTGCGGCGAGCAGCGCCTTGGCCAGGTCCACCTGCAGCTCGGCCGAGCGCGGCAGGCGATCTTGCGCGGCGCGATACTCGCG
>CAZVRR010000040.1:0-19606 GCA_964629745.1 uncultured Planctomycetales bacterium
CGAGGAAGGTGTGCAGATCGAAGCCGTAGCTTTCGACGGTGCGGCCGTCGCCGACCACCGGCACGCCCAGCGTGCGGCCGATGATCACGGCGCGCCAGGCGACGATTCCGATGACGAGCAGGGCCGCCAGGACCAGGACCCACCCGCCGCTGCTGAACGTCAGCAGGCGCGGACGCCGCGAGCTCGAGGGGACCGTGCTCACGGATGGATGCTTCCGAGCAGCGGCGGCGGATGCGCCGGGTTTCGCAACGGTGCGACCGTGGGACCTGCGGCCGCGATCCCGGCCGTCGCCACCGGCTGCCGATCGGCGACCATCAGCCCCAGCAGCAGGGGCAGGTAGATCACGCTGGCCAGGAAGACGCGCCGCGCGCGGCCACGGGTGCGCTCGCGCTGAAACTGCCAGACTGTCGCCAGCAGGGCGAGACCCAGGGCGACCGACCCGGTTGCGAAGATGCCGCCGCACAGGCCGGCGGCGACGATCGCGAGGGCCAGTGGCACGAGCAGGAGCGAGTAGACGATCATCACGTGGCAGGTCAGGTGGCCCGTCGTGTCGAGCACGGGCAGCATGCGAAAGCCGCCGCGGGCGTAGTCTTCGCGGTACAGCCAGCCCAGGGCCAGGAAGTGCGGGATCTGCCAGACGAACAGGATGCCGGCGAGGACGAGTCCGCCCGCGCCGACCTGTCCGGTGGCTCCGACCCAGCCCATCAGGGGCGGGATGGCCCCGACGAAGGCGCCGACCAGCGTGTTCAGGGGTGTCACGGGTTTGAGCGGCGTATACAGCCCGACGTAGATCAGGATGTTGATCAGGCCGAGCCACGCGGTCGGTTCATTGACGAAGGCGTAGAGGATCGCCGGGCCGGCGGCGCTGCACGTGAGCGCGAAGGCCCACGCGGCGGTGGCGCTGAGCCGGCGTGCGGGCAGGGGGCGGTTCTGCGTGCGCACCATCTGTGCGTCGCGGGCGACCTCGCAGCACTGGTTCAGGGCGCCGGCGCCGAACGCGGCGAGGGCGGTGCCGACGAGCGTCCAGGCCATCGTGGGCCAATCGATGCCGGCGGGGCTGGCCAGGAGGTAGCCGACCGCGGTGGTGACGAGCACGAGCAGGCACAGGCGGGCCTTGGCCAGCTCAAGGTAGGTGCCCACCACTGAGGGGAAACGAGATCCATGCGCCTCGGGCGCGGCCATCGTCGCAAGCGGCGAACTCAAGCGGGACTCCCTTCGTATGGCGCAGATTGTAGGCGCCGGCCCGCGCGCCGCCAAACCGGATGCGGCAGGGGGTGGATCGGCGGTGCGGGGGTCGCGGCGCGGCGCAGGGCGCGAGTTGCAGCCGTGCCGCGGTAAGGGAAGAAGGCCGGGCTTGTCGGCATGCGCTGGCCCGGGTCGAATGCAGCAGCGCGGGAATGCTGTAAGCGCCAGGCAAGGGGTGAAGCGAAGCACGGGCGGGGATCGCGGGCGCAAAAAAAATGCGACGCCGAGGCTGAGCGAACTCGCGGTGCCCTTCAGAGGATTCGGTTCTGCTGAGTGGCGTCCGCCTGGCGGCGGGGCCGTCCTCACGGAGTTCGCTGCTCGTTCAGAGGTCAACACCCTGCGAAGTATCGCCGGTATTGGTTGGGCGATCCCGCTCTGCCGTCGGCCATTTCCTCGGCCTTGCGGTCTTCCTTCGCCGGGTCCCGCCGGTCACAGTTAAGCAGCCGGGACGGAACCTCTCGTCGAGTTTCGCGCTCCGCCTGAGAATCTCTCAGCGGACCCTAGTCGACCGGCCGCAGCCGGCCAACGCCTCTCCTGGGCTTTCGTTCCCTACAGCACATGAGGGATCGGAGGTCCACTGCTCGCGGGTTTGCCGCACCCGCTACGTTCCGCCCTCAGGGTTTGGTTACCCTCTCGGCGGTTTCCGCCCTCCGAGCCCGTGCCGGCCTTATCTCGTGCCGGCAGCGCTCTTGGGATTCACCCTTCGGAGCTTTCTCCTCCCGCGAGGTTTCCGGTGCGTTTCCGCCCGGAGGGACCCACCTACCGTTTCTCCCGCCGTTGCTACCGCCGCGAAGCAGCGGGCCGGCCCGGCAGGCCGCGGTTTCTGGGCTTCGACCCTCGCCGGAGTCCCTGGCCGCAGGCGTGGGTTTAGGGCGCCGACGGCTGGATGCTCCCTTGGGTTTTTGCCCTTCCAGGGTTTGGGGCGATCGTCTTGCACGGACCTTCGCCCGCGCTCCTCTCACGCGCTTTGCCGCCCGGCCAGAGGCCCTGGCAGCCGGCGCCCCAGAGTATCGATCGACGTTCGCCTCGCCGTGCCAGCTCCGCGGCAAGCCGCGGCGCCGACCCCGGCAACCCTCGTAGGGTTCGTGCACCTGTGCGATCCTGGCATTCGACCGGCCGGCCGCCCGGGCTATGAATTCACCGCGCCGCGCGTCGTGCATTGCTGCCGACCGCCCGCGCCGCTTGGGGCGACCCGCACCGCTCTGCCGGAGCTGTCAGGACCGGCCTGGGGTGCCGAGTTCGCGACCTCAACGTCGCAGATGAAGAATAACACACGTTTTAGTGAAGGGCAAAAGAAAGTCGCGCGCGCCGCATTGTCACAGGCTGTCACGTGTGTTTTATGCGCTGCGGTGGAGCTCTAAGCGACACGCGGCGCGGGATTAGACGGGTTTATCGGAAGCATAAGAATTTCAAAAAAATCGCCGGAATTCACAGGGTTTCCACATTGTTCGCTCGGTTGCGGCGGACGCGCTGCGCGTCAGAGCAGATTGGCAGCCAACTCCGCCAGCGAGCTGCGCTCACCCTTGCGCAGTTCGACGTGCGCTGCCACCGACTGGCCGCGAAATGCGTTGACCAGGTGCGTGAAGCCGTTGCTCTCCGCATCGACGTAGGGATTGTCAATCTGGTAAACGTCGCCGGTCAGCACGACTTTGGCGTCCTGTCCAATTCGCGTGATGATTGTCTTTACTTCCAGCGGGGTGAGATTCTGCGCCTCATCAATCACGACATAGCGGCGTTCAATACTCCGACCGCGGATATAGGTCAGGGGCTGGATCTCGATCAGGCCCGTTCGAATCAGCGACGCACAGTCGCGCATGCCCTTGATCGGCCCGCCCGTGTCGAACAGATACTCGATCGTGTCGGTCACGGGCTTCAGCCACGGCGCGAGCTTGTTTTCCACGTCGCCCGGCAGGTATCCCAGGTCCCGCCCGACCGGAATGATCGGTCGCGCAATGAGCACGTTGCGGTAGCGCTTCTTCCGCAGCGTCATATGCAATGCGGCGGCGATGGCCAGCAGCGTCTTGCCCGTGCCCGCCTTGCCCATCAGCGTGACGAGCTGGAGCTGGTCATCCAGCAACCCGTCGATCGCGAAGTACTGCTCCTTGTTCCGCGGCTTGATGCCCGCGAGCCCGTCGTCCGCCTCACGCAGCAACTGCAGCCCCGTGGCCGCCGGGTTCACCCGCGCCAGCAGCGTTCCGCGGCTGCCGTCGGCAGTCCGCAGCAGGAGGTATTCGTTGGGCGCGAGCGTCTCGCCGGGCAGGTCGACGTGGCCGTCATGGCGCAGTCGCTCGAGCAGCTCGGCAGGCATTTCGCGCTCACGATGTCCGGCATACAGCTCCGACAGCCGCAGCTTGTCCGATTCGTAGTTTTCCGCGCGCAGGCCGGCGGCGTCGGCCCGTACCCGCAAATTCATATCCTTGGTGACGATGACGACCGGAACGGCCGGTTCCTGCTCGCGCATGAGCTGGGCGACGCGCAGAATCTCCTCGTCCGCGGCGCCGGGGTGCGTCCCCGGAGCGCGACCCTTCTCGCAGTACACGCGGAGCATGCCGCCCGACGCCAGCGGTATGCCGGTCGCCAGGCTTTCGCCGTTTCGCAGTCCATCGAGTACGCGCACCACCTCCCGCGCGTTGTACCCGCGGGCGGTCATCTCTTTCTTGAAGCGGTCGATCTCCGCGATGACCCCGACCGGGATCAGCACGGTGTTGTCGGCGAAGTGGAAAATGCACTGGGGGTCGTGCAGCAGCACGTTGGCGTCGAGAACGTAATTCTTCCGCATAACGCGCGGCAGTGTAGCACGCGTCGCGGACGGCGGAAAGAAACGCCTCCCCCGGCCCGCGTCGTCAGCGCGCGCGCATGCGCCGCGTGCTGGCCCGCAGTACCACCGCAACGACCAGCACCAGCCCGGCCGCGGCAACCGCGGCCGGTACCGCGCGCGGCAGCGGCCGCTCACTGCGGTGCTGCTGCGCCCGCTTGCTGGCCTCGCGCTGCAACTGTTCCGACGGCAACTCGAGTCGCCAGTGGTAACGCCGGTCATCCGGATTCTGTCCGGCGGCGGGCGGGTCCTGTTCCAGCCGCACCCCCAGGTCGGCCAGCTCGCGGGCCAGGGCAGCTCCTGCAACTCGATCGGGGCCTGCTCGCGCCAGCGCGTGAGCTGCCGTTCCAGCCTTTGACGCGCCTCGCGCTTGGCGTCGGTGGCGGCGTCGCGTGCCGCGCGTCCGATGCGCTCCGAGGACAGGACCTTACCGTCCAATTCCACGGTCACGCCGTCCTTGCGGCGCACGATGCGCAGCCCATCTTCCGCGCCCGGCTCGACGAGCGGCACTGCCCCCGTCTCCTGCGCACGCGGAACCGCGAGCGCCGGGGGCGGCATTTCCGGCGGCAGCGGCGGCGGAAGCCCCATCCCGGGCCCCCGCGCTCCAGGGGGTTCCGGAATGTCTGGCGCCTCAGGGGCCGCGGGGGAAGGCGAACGCACCCCGGCCGAAGTGCGCACGTCGGGCGCACCCCGGCGGGGGGAGGTCACGCGCAGCGGCGGGCTGGATACGGTGAGCGCCAGGCCCAGCGCGAGCATCGCGATTCCCACGACGGCGGCGACTATGGCCGGCCGGCGCACCAGCGCGAACATCAGGCCGAAGCCGGCCGCAGCGAGGATGGCGAACAGCAGGATGACGAGCGCCGTCGGCACGAGCATCTCCTCGCTACATGACCCGCGACTGGGCGGCGCGGCGTGGCCAGCCGACCAGCAGCATCGCCGTTACAAGCGGCGCGAGTGTCGCGATCACGGGTGCCCCCAGCGTATCCCAGTCCAGCGGCTCCCCCAGATCAAGGTTGATCAGGAGTGTGCGCCACGCGCTCGCGGACGGCCACAAGGCGATGGCAACCGCCAGTGTGGCCATCGCGCCGCCCAGGATCCCGCGGAGCAGGTGTGGGGCTCCGTCGCGTCGCCGGCCAAACGCCAATAGGACGACGCCGCAGGTCGCGGTACCCAGCGCCCACGGCGCGACCTGGCTCGCGCGCATCGCCAGCCCCGCGTCTGAACGCGGCATCGGTCCCATCTCCGCCTGCGCGATCGCCGCAAGCAGGCCGGCCAGGAGCATGAGCTTACCCAGCAATCCGACACCGCCGTTGATTGCCCGCGTGGCGAAGGATGGGGCGGCGGCCTCGAGCAGGACCTGGGGTGGCGCCGCCGACGTGGCGCGCGGTGTAGCCGACGGCGCCCGTGCCGTGAGAACCGCCTGCTGCGCCGGTGCCGAGCCGGCCGCCACGGTCGGCTGGTTCAGCCAGGCCGTGTTGGTCAGCTCGCCTGCCGGAGGCGGTTCGGGCACTTCCGTGGTCGGAAGCGGTTCGGGCCTGGTCCGGCCGGCGGTCCGCCGAGGTACAGGCGGCCACAGCGCGGCTCCGGCCTGTCCGAGCAGCGACATCGTCGCGCAGATGGCCGCGCCGGAGATCGCGAAATCGGAGGCATTCGTGATCTTGGCCACGACATAGCCGATGATGGCCGGCCAGAGCGCGTCCTTGCCTTTCACCAGGCCCGTCCGGCCGCGTTCGATGCGGCCGGTCCAGTCGCACAGCAGCAAGACCACCAGCGGACCCAGCAGCATGGGCGTGAAAGTGACCGGACCCATTTCGGTGAACTCGCGCACTTCGGACGAGACGCCGAAGGCGGGAATCATGAACAGGCCGGTCACGGCCAGGTATGCCAGACGGTCCCACAGCTTTCCGCGGGCCGGTGCATGCTTCAAGATGCGGAAATAGGCGAGGAGCGGCCCGAACGTCGTGGCGGCCAGCGCGAAGACGAGGCTGACCGCGATAGCTTCGCTGTCGCCGTGGTGCAGGTTTCCCAGCACGACGCCGACCGCGACCATCACTGCGAGCATGACGAAGATCTGTCCCTTGCGCGCCGGCGGGGAGCCGGCAGACAGCTCGCGCGGCGCCGCGGCCTCGCCCTTTCGCGGCCCTCCCGCGCGATCGTACTTGCCGGCCTTCCGCTCGTACTTCAGGCTGAGCCGCTCGAGCTTGCGGTCGAGACGTTCTTCCAACTCATCCGCGCGGCCACGCGGCGCGGCGGGCGACCATACGTCCAGCGGCGGCGGCGGTGGTGGCGGCCGGACGGCCGGGCGTGCGGCGCGCGTGGCGACATCCTCGGCGTCGCGCGCCTCCGGCGAACGCGGCACGTTGTTCAGCGCGCTGTGGTCGAACGAGGCGATGCTGGACGTGATGTCGCCGTACTGGCGCAGCGCAGCCGCCATCTCGCCGGCGTCCTGGTAGCGGTCGCGCGGGTCCTTCGAGAGCGCCTTCGCGATGACGGCCGCGAACGGCTCGGGAATGCCGGCGAGGTTGACGCGATCGCTGAGGTGCCGCATCAGGATCTCGCCCATGCTGGAACCGGTGAAGGGGAGCTGGCCGGTCAACATCTCGTACAGGATCACGCCCAGCGCATAGATGTCGATTGCTTTCGTGTAGCTGCCCGAACCGATCTCCGGCGCCATGTAGTGGACCGTGCCGACGCTGACGGTCTGCCCGCTGTGCCGGCTGACGGAAATATGCTTGCTGAGCCCGTAATCGCCGATCTTCACGTAGCCGTCGTCATAGAAGATGTTCGCGGGCTTCAGGTCGCGGTGGACGATGCCGCGGTCGTGCAGGTAACCCAGGCCCTTCGCGATCCCGTCCAGGAAATACGCGGCCTTCTGCGGGCCCAGGCCGTTGGGACTGGCGAGCATGAGTTCGCGCAGCGACGGTCCGCTGACATACTCCATGATTACGAAGGGGTCGTTTTCGGGGTTGCGCCGCACGTCGTAGATCGTGATCAGGTGCGGGCTCTTGAGGTTCATGACCTGGGCGATGCCGCGCAGCTCGATTTCGGGGTTCTCGCGCAGGTACTTCAGCGCGACCTGCTTGCCCGAGTCGGTCAGCGCGTAGTACACCTCGCCGAACCCGCCGCGGCCCACGGCACGCTGCACGGTCAGTCCGTCGAGGGGGCGGTCACCGTATCGAAAGGTATAGGCCACTGCGGTCCTCCGTCGCCCGCCCGGCTAGCTCAGCCGGCTCGTAGCATCGATATCGTAGGCTTTCAGCGTCAGTCGCACCTCGCCGAAGTCGCACGTCTGTCCGACGGACAGCGGGCGCGGATCGCCGAGCTTGCCGCCGCCGGCGGCTGCCTCGCGCGCATAGAACTTCCCGCCACGATCGAACAGCACAACCTGGGTGGGGCCGTCGGGTGTGCGAATGTGGCAACTGGACTGTGGCCCGACCAGGCAGGTTCCGCGGAACAGCAGGATCGCGCCGACGTCCTGCGGCAGGCGACAGCGGGGGGCGAGCTTCAGCACCGCCGAATCGCTCCGCGCGCTGGGCTTGTGGAAGACGACCCGCGCGTGCGGTCCGAACACGATCCGGTCTCCGTCGCTCAGGAGCGTGCGCTGCACGTCGTGCTGGTTCACCCGCACGGGCGCATGGGCGATGAGAAAGTAGTCTTCGCCTTGCCGCACGACATCGGCATGATGGGACTGGATGTCGGCCGGCAGCGGGACGTCCACGAGCTGGCGCCCACCCGCCCGGCCGATGCGCACGCGATCCTGCGTGAGTACGAGCAGGCTGCCCGCGCCGTCGACCAGCAGCACGTTGGGCAGGGCCGACGCGTCGACGGGCGGCCCCGCCACCGGCGCGAGGCATGGCTCCGCCTTGCCCGCCGGCGTTGTGCCGCCCGGTGCCGGCTGCCCGGCCGGCGGTATCGACGCAAACAGGCCCAGTGGCGATGCGAGCAAGGCGTCGTGTGCCGCGCCGATCCGGTCCAGGGCCTCCAGAGCGCTCCGCACCCACTCGGCGGCGGGGCGCGCTGCGCGGAGCCGGAGCAGGGTGTTGCGCAGGTCCCCGTAGTCGCGCCGCGCAAACTGGCTCACGGCACGCAGCGCAAGCGCGGCGAGCTGGTCGTGCTCGCGGAGCCCGGGGTCGACGGGCAGCAGGATGCCGATCGCCTCGCGGGCCGCCGACAGCCGCTCCAATCGCCCCTCTGCAATCCACTCGTCCACGCGCGTGTGGAGGGCCTCCGAAAGGCGCAAGGCGAGCGCATCACCCTCACGGGTGCGTTCGGCATCCCGGGTCGCTTCGTGCCACAGTTTCACCGCATGCAGCGGGTCGCCGCCGGATAGCGCGTCGGACGCCTGCTGCAAACGGTCCGCGACTTGGCGGGCGTGGGCCACCCGGGCCGCTTCGCGCTCGGCCTGCCGCTGAGCGGCTTCGACGCCCGGGTCGGGTGGGCCGCCTTCCGCGCGCGGTGACCCCTCCCGCCGCTGGTGGATCGCCGCGCGCAGCTCGTCACTCTCGGGTCCGGTGCGTCCCAGCCGGTTCAGACGGTCCAGGTCGGTCAATGCGTCGGCGTACCGGCCGGCCTGTATCGCCAGGCGCGCTCGTGCCAGCAGTGGTTTGACCAGGGCGTCGAGCAGCCTTCCGGCCCGGCGATGAGTTCGCACGTCGGGTTCCAGCGCGGCGGCGACGGCGTCATCCAGCCGTCCCTCGGCCAGGGCTCGTTCAGCCGCGCGGATGCGAACGGAAAGCCAATGGCCAAACATGCTTAACCTCGCGCCGCGGCGCTGGGCGCGGCGGCGGCCTGTCTACTCGTGGCAACCGGGTCTGCGCGGCACCGCTGCCGCCGCGCCCGGCCAGGAGGTATTCGCATGGACCGGGCGAGTATTCGCCGGGCCGCAGCGGGCCGGCGGAGGTCCGGAAATGCGCCCGGGTCAGCCGCCCATGAGGCGCGTAATGTCCTTGAAGGTGACGAGGACGAAGACCAGGATGATCGTGGCCAGTCCGACGAGCGTGGCGACCATCTGCGTCTTGATGCTGAGCGGCTTGCCCTTGATCTTCTCGATCAGCAGAAACACCATCAACCCGCCGTCGACGACCGGGAAGGGAACGAAATTGATGACGGCCAGGTTCACCGACAGGAACGCCAGGAAATCGAGCAGGCTGGCAAAGCCCTGCTTGGCCTTGTCGACCGCGGCACCGACGATCCCGACGGGGCCGGACACGTGCTGCACGCCGGTCGTGTCGCGCTGGAGCACGCCGCGCACCAGCGTGCGCAGCACGCGGTACATCTCGATCAGGACGTTCCCGGTGTGCTCGACGGCCAGGCCGGCTGCGCGGACCGGGTTGCCGGTCTGGACCACGGTTTCGAGCGGCCGGAACGTCAGGCGCGGCCACACGTAGTCGATCCGGAATTGCCACGGATCGGCGTTCGAGCCGTCCGGCGCGATCGCAAACGTTCGCTCCAGGATGTTGAGATCGTCGGGAGCGGGCTGGTACCGGATCGTGACAGTCTGCCCGGCGCGCTGCTTCAGGAGTGCTGCCAGCGCCAGCGGATGTGGCAGTCGCAGCGTCGGCCCCTTGTCCTTCAGCGTCACGGTGGACTGGCCGTCCACGGACAGCACGACGGCCAGGCGGGGCAGGTTCAGCTCGGTCATGATGGTGGCCGGGACGTCCAGCGTGCCGGTGGATTCGATGGCCCCGGTCCGGTAGCGCACGGCGACGGCGCGTCCCGCGGCGGCCTCGAACCGGCGGACCACGTCGAACCAGTCCTGCACCGGCTGCCCGTCGATTTCCACGAGTTGCGCGCCGCGCGGCAGTTTCATCGCGTCGGCCGGCGAATTCTCGGCCACGTACGCCACGACCGGCATGCCGTCCTCGAACTCGAACGCCACGCCGACCTGTGCCCGCGCCTGCCCGAACAACTGGAACGGGCGCCTGGGCGTGACGCTGAGTGCGATGGATTGGCCGTTCCGCTCGACCACGATCGGCGTGGGGCGGCCGGCGTTGGACTGGATGTTGTTGACGATGT
Organism: uncultured Planctomycetales bacterium; assembly: GCA_964629745.1. Lineage (GTDB taxonomy): Bacteria > Planctomycetota > Phycisphaerae > UBA1845 > Fen-1342 > JAAYXS01. Next base: position 10,076 of record CAZVRR010000040.1, read on the forward strand.
CGCTGTAGAGCGGGTGGGGAATGCCGCCCCACTGCGCACTCACGTCCCCGGCCTGGATTCCGGCCCGCTCACCGGGGCCGTCCGGCTGCACGAATTCCACGCGGCGCCGCGGCGTCAGGCCCAGCACATGCGCCGAGTCCGGCAGCAATTCCGTTTTGGACGCTTCGGTCGGCGCGATCTCGAGCCGGGCCGGCAGCGCCAGGGTGAAGCGGGTCGGTTGTTGCGGATCGTCCGGGTTGGAGCGCTCGAAGCTCACCTCGACGGCGCGCGTCTGCGACGCGATCGCTTCCCGCGTGAACGCGAGCGCAAACTGGTTTGCGCTCTCGATCGGCTTGCCCGCCACGTGCGTGATCCGGTCGCCGGGTTCAAGCTCCGGAAACCGGGCCAAGGTCTGCGGCACGTTCGCCAGCACCGGCGCCTGCAACCATACCAGCCCGCTGTCCGCCACGCGGTCCGCCGCGTCGTCAAGCTCCATGATCAGCGTGTCGGGCAGGGGCCGCCCGTCGCGCTCCACGCGAAAGCTGACGCGGTTGCCCTCCGACAGCAGCACCGCAATCGCGATGTCGCGGAACGTCTTGACTGGCTCGTCGTTCACCGCGAGGACGGTATCGCCCGGACGCAGACCCGCCTGGGCCGCGGGCGTGCTCGCATCGATCGGCCCCAGCCGCGGCGCCAACTCGGTCCGGCCCATCATGAACACGGCCGTGTAGGCGACGAGTGCGAACACGAGGTTGAAGACCACGCCCGCGGATACCACGACCATGCGCTTCCCGACGGGCTTGTTCGTGAACGCGCGCGGATCGTCGCTGAGCTTGATGTCTCCGGTCTGCTCGTTGATAACGATGTCTTCCTGCCCCAGCATCTTCACGTAGCCCCCGAACGGGAGCACGTTCAGGCAGTAGTCCGTCTCGCCGTAGCTCTTTTCGCGCAGCTCCTGCGGCGTGTAGGAGGGGCGCCGGCCGAAGGTCAGCCCTTCGCCGCCACGCCACCCGAGCACCCGGTACCCGAAGCCGACCGCGAAACGGTCAACGCGGATGCCGGCCCACTTGGCGGCCAGGAAATGGCCCAGCTCGTGGACGAAGATGATGATCGAGAAGCCGATGACGACCTTGATCACGCTGATCGACGTCGCCACCCATTCCGGCATGGCGCTGGCCGCCAGCGAGGTCGTCAGCACGTTCCAACCCGAATCCATTCATCTACCTCTTGTCGGGCCCACGCATCGGCCTGCATCAGTTCCGCCAGCGTGGGCTGGGCGCTGCCGCGGTGTCGCCGCAGGGCCTGCTCCACCAACTCCGCGATACGCCCGAACGGAATCTCGCCCGCCCGGAAGCGCTGCACGGCGGCCTCGTTGGCCGCGTTCAGCACCGCTCCGCACGTTCCGCCGCGCTCGGCGGCTTCATGTCCCAGTCGCAGCGCCGGGAAGCGGTCGACGTCCGGCGGCTCGAAGTTCAGCCGCCGCACCTCGCGCCAATCCAAGCGTTGCGCGACGCCCGGCACCCGCTGAGGATAGGTTATAGCGTATTGGATGGGAGTTCGCATGTCCGGGGCGCCGAGCTGGGCCAGCACCGAGCCATCGCAAAACTCCACCATCGAGTGCACGATGGACTCGGGGTGAACGAGCACCTCGATCTGGGCGGGAGGCAGGGCGAACAAATGATGCGCCTCGATGATCTCGAGGGCCTTGTTCATCATCGTGGCACTGTCGATCGTGATCTTGGGCCCCATGGCCCACGTCGGGTGGGCCAGCGCCTGTTCCAGCGTGGCGCGGGCGATGCGCTCCGGGGTCCAGGTGCGGAAGGGGCCGCCGGAGGCCGTGAGATACAGCCGCCGCACTTCGCGCCGCATGCCGCCCTTGAGGCACTGGAAGATAGCGGAGTGTTCGCTGTCGATCGGCAGGACCTGGCCGCCGCGCTGCTGCGCGAGCGGCATCAGCAGCGCGCCGGCCACGACCAGCGATTCCTTGTTCGCGAGGCCCACGTCGATGCCGCGATCGACCGCGGCCAGCGTGGCCGGCAGTCCGGCCACACCGACGATGGCGGCCACCACGAAGTCGGCGTCGATGCGCTGGACGAGCTCGACCAAGCCATCCGCTCCGCCGCGGACCCGCGCACCAGCCGGACAGGCCTGTCGGAGGTCCGTCACGTGGCGCTCGTCGGCGATCGCCAGGTCGGGCACGCGGAAGCGGGCCGCTTGCTGGGCCAGCTTCTTCCACCCCTGGTGCGCAGCCAAACCGACCACCCGGACCTGCTCGCCGAGCGCAGCAATCACGTCGAGGGCGGAACAACCGATGGAGCCGGTCGATCCAAGGATCACAATCCGCGAATGCACCCGGTTAGTATAGACGCGACGGTCGCTGGAGGCACGGCCGCGCCCCGCGCCGGGTCGGAAGTCGCAGGCCAGGCGCCGGGTTCGGTGGGGTGGGTCGTTGAAGAGGAGCGGCACGATGTCGGTCGGGTGTTGCGGACGTGTTTGCGCCGGCGTGGGAGCGCTCGTGTCGCTCAGTACGGCCGCCGTTTCCTTCGCCGCGGATCGGGATCTCGAGCTCTTCGATCGGGTATGGGAACTGGTGAACGAGCAGTTCTACGATCCACAGTTTCATGGCGTGGACTGGGCCGGCGTCCGGGCGCGCGTTCGACCGCAAGTGCAGGCGGCCGACTCCGCGCGGGCACGGCGACTGGTGCGGGAGATGTTGGCCGAGCTGCGGGCCTCGCACACCGAGTTGCTCGCCCCCGACGAACTGCGCTATTACCACCTGCTGGACGTGTTCTACGAGCGGGACGAGCGCCCCGAAATCCGGGCGCTGTGCCCTGACGGTCGCGTGCATTACACCGGCATCGGCGTCTTTTGCGCACGGCACGACGGGGCCACGCTGATCCAGAGCGTGTGGGACGGATTCCCTGCGCAGCGCGCCGGTCTGCGCATGGGTGACCGGATCCTCGCCGCAGACGGTGCGCCCTTCCACGAAATGGATTCGTTTCGCGGCCGGGCGGGGCGGCCGGTCACGTTGCGCGTGCAGTCGGAATCGGATCCGTCGTCGGCGCGCGACGTGCTCGTGACGCCGGTGGAGATCGAGCCGGGCCATGCGTTCCTGCGGGCGGAAGCGCTGAGCACGGCGGTGATTTCGCGGGGCGGCGTTCGGGTCGGGTACGTGCACGTTTGGTCATATGCCGGCCTGCGCTACCATCTGCTGCTGGAGGAGCTGGTGGCGGACGCGCCGCTGAACCAGGCCGATGCGCTGGTGCTGGATCTGCGGGACGGGTTGGGCGGAGCGGACCCGGCGTACTTGAACCTGTTCAACCAGCGGGTGCCGGTGCTGGAATCCCGCGGCCGCGGAGAATCCTTCCGCGTCTTCGACCGCCAGTGGCGCAAGCCGGTCGTACTGCTGGTCAACGAGCGGACGACCAGTGGCAAGGAGATCTTCGCCTACGGGTTCCAGAAACACGGCCTGGGCGTGGTCGTGGGCTCACGGACTGCCGGGGCGGTCCTGGGCGGGCGAATCTTCCCGCTTCCGGAGCGCCAGCTGCTGTACCTGGCGGTGGCGGACGTGCGCGTGGACGGCGAGCGGCTGGAAGGCGTGGGCGTCGTGCCCGATCTCGAGATCCCCCTGTCCGTGCCATCGGCCGCGGGCGCGGATGTGCAACGCGACGGCGCGCTCGACTGTGCGGCGCGCCTGGTGCAGGATTCCGAGCTTCCGCAGCGCGCCGGCGCCGCTAGTGGCCCGCCGCGGCCTTGACGGCGGCGACCGACTCGAGCTCCGGCATGGGTTTGCCCGTGGCGCCGTCGAGCTGGTATTCGGGCACGATGGCCTTCAGGTGGACTCGGATCTCGTCGGGGGCGAGGCGGTCGGCGCGGCTCACCAGGTCGTGGATCTGGCTGACCAGCCTCTCCCATTCGACCTGCTTGCTCTGCCAGATGCCGATCTTGGGATGCTGCGTGCGCGACACGTCTTCGCCGGCGATCATCAGCTCCTCGTACAGCTTCTCGCCCGGGCGGATTCCCGTGATCTCAATTTTGATGTCCTCGTCGGGGCGGAAGCCGGAGAGGGTGATCATCTCGCGCGCCAGGTCGATGATCTTGACCGGCTCGCCCATGTCGAGCACGAAGATGGATCCGCCGCGCGACATGGCGGCGGCCTGGAGCACGAGCTGGGCCGCCTCGGGGATCGTCATGAAGTAGCGCACCATGTCCGGGTGCGTGACCGTGACGGGGCCGCCGCGGGCGATCTGCTCGCGGAAGATGGGGATCACGCTGCCGCTGCTGCCCAGGACGTTCCCGAAGCGGACGGTGATGAATTCCGTATCGCAGCGGCCGTTGAGGCCCTGGATGTACATCTCGGCCACGCGCTTCGAGCAGCCCATCACGCTGGTCGGGTTGACCGCCTTGTCGGTCGAGATCATCACGAAGCGCTCGGCCCCGGACTTCGAGGCGGCGTCGGCGACCACGCGCGTGCCGTGAATGTTGTTCTTGATCGCCTCGCCCGGGTTGATTTCCATCATCGGGACGTGCTTGTGCGCGGCGGCGTGGTAGACGACACGCGGCCGCTCGTGGCCGAAGACCTGTTCGATGCGCATGCGGTCGGCGATATCGGCCAGGCACGGGACGCACCGCACGTCGGGGAAGCTGCGGGAGAGCTCGCGGTCGATCTCGAAGAGGTGCTGCTCGGCCTGCTCGATCAGCACGAGGCGCAGCGGTCGAAAGCGCGCGATCTGCCGGCACATCTCGGAGCCGATCGAGCCGCCGGCGCCGGTGACCACCACGACGCAGTCGCGGATCGACTGTGCGATCTCCGCCTCGTCCAGCCGCACGGGGGCGCGGCCGAGCAGGTCGTTGATGTCGACGTTGCGGATCTCGCTGACCATCGCGCGGCCGGCGATCAGGTCCTCGATGGCCGGGAGCGTCTTGAAGCGCATCCCCGTTCCCTGGCACAGCTCGACGACGCGCCGCATCTGGACGCGCGTTGCGGAGGGCATCGCGATCAGGAGCTCATCGACCTCGTAATCCTCCGCGATCTGCTTGGCCTGCCCGATCGTGCCCAGCACGTCGAGCCCGTGGATGCGGGCCCCGAGCTTGGCCGGGTCGTCGTCGAGGAATCCGACGACGCGGTAGCGCAGCGTGGGCATGCGGAGGATTTCGCGCACCGCGTTCTCAGCGGCATTGCCGGCGCCGAGAATCAGCAGCTTGGGAGCGCCGCCGTCAGCGACCGGGCGCACCTCTTCGTGGTAGAGCCGGACGCCGACGCGCGCCCCGCACACCAGCGCGATGGTGCCCGCGAAATCCAGCAGGAAGACCACGTCAGGGAAGCGGTCGCCCGCGAACGGGCCGGTGCCCCAGCCGAAGCGGTAGGCGTTCTGGAGTCCGTAGTAAACCAGGAAAATGATGAAGAAGCTGATCCACGCGGCGCGGGCCACGGCGAAGACGTCGCGCAGGCTGACATAGCGCCACCAGGACCGGTGCAGCCCCATCGCGACGAAGACCGTGAGCTTGACCAGGACGGCCAGCGGCAGCAGGGTCAGGAAAAACGGCCGGAGCCACTCGTCAAAGTGCTTGAAGTTGTACGCGAGGCAGAAGGCGCCGGCCCAGGAGAGCGCGAAGAGCACGGTATGGGCCAGCACGCTGACGAAACGCTGGTGCGTGTACGCCCACGGCAGGGCGGCGTTCGGCGCGCTGTCGGACGTCTGGCGCTCCATCGTCGTGGTCGTCGGAACCTCTCGCCTGTTATCGGCGTATTCGGCCGCGTGCTGGAAGGCCCTCGTGCCGGCGGGGCCGAGCCTTACAGCGCATATTCCAGCGCAGCGAGCAGCGCCGCACGTTCCTGTCCATCACGGGTTCCGGTGCCCTTGCGCTTCAGCTCGAGTTCGGCACGTTCGAGCGCCTGCCGCGCACGCGAGGAGTCCTCGAGGACCCAGGCACAATAGGCCTCCAACATCAGCGTGTCGACGCTGGCGGGCTGCGCGGCTACCGCCTGGAGGTATTGGCGCATCTGCCGATCGAGCGCCTCGGAGCGCCCGTCACGGTAGTCGCCGAAGTACGCGGCGAGCGGGACCACGTCCGACCAGGCGGACGGGTCGGTGCGGGCGGCGGAGAGCTTGTGGAAGACCTCAGGGTCGTGACGTGCCGCGGTCAGCAGGCTGTTCAGCGCCGAGGTGATTTCCAGTCCGGCCGCCCGGTAGCGCTCCAGGTATACGTGGACCAGCAGCAGGTCGGGGACGTACGCGTCAGACGGGGCGGACGCATCGGATTCTCGATCCCGCGCGAGGTCGCGGGCGCTGGTGAGCAGGCGGATCGCGCGGCGCGTCATCAGCGGCTTGTGGGTGTCGGGAACTGGCTCACCATTACTGGCGAACCCGCCGGTGAGTTCGCGGAAGAGGGTCAATGCCTCCCGTTGAGCGGCGGCAGCGTCCGCCGTCGTTTCCGCCTGCAGCTCGTCCATCAACTCGGGAAACGTTTTCGGTTGGTCGGGAGGAGTGTCGGGGGGCGCCTCGACGAGGCCAAAGTAGCGATGAAACTCAGACAGTTCGGGTAGCTCCATGATCGGGATCTGCCGGGGTTCCGGAACCATCTGGGCGCCGTACCCGTAGATCGGCGTGGTGACGGACGTTGCCTGGTAGAAACCCGATGAGGCACCGATCTGGGCGCTGGTGAGCGCGCCGAACTGCATTAAGTTGCGTTGCTGCGGTGCGGGAATCTGTCCGAGGCGGAGCACGCTGGGTGTGCGCCCAACCTGCTGTCGACGCGTGGGACGATGCGCATTGAACGAGGCCACGCTGGGGTTGACGCCCTGGCGCTGAAGGCGTTGCGGGTCGGTCAAGGACCCGGGGGTAAAGGTGTACGTGCCGCCCACCAGTCCGAGTCGCTGCGAGGCGGACTGCCCGCTCGGTCGGTCATAATGCGCAACACGTGCCTGTGCGTACAGCGTCGGGACGAGCCCCAACAACCCTGCCACGGCCGCCCAGTGGAGTAATCGCGCACAGCGCATCATCCCGTCTCCCGTGGAGAACTCCGAATGCCCACCCATGTTATCGTCCCATTGTAACGGCCCGGCCAGCCCGCTGGTACTTACTTTCCTGGCTCCTGGGGACTTGCGGGTCGCGATCCGGATTGACCCGCCCACCCGCAGGCGCTACATTGGTAATGTTCCAATTGGAGAACGCAGTGAGTACGGTCCGGGCCCGGGCGGGGTTCGCCACGCCCTGCCGCGACACTTCGGAAGCGAGGGGCCCTATGAGGCTTGCGCGCATCGCTGCTACGTGGAGCGCGGCGATCCTGTGCTGGACCGCCGGCTGCGGCCTGTTCGACGATGGCACCCCGTCCGGATCCGAAGTGTGGGTCGGGCGGGTCGCTCCAGAGCCGAACTACTCCGAGGTCCAGTCCGGAGCCGTCCGCGTAGAGATCGTGAACGCTACCGATCTGCCGGCGGACGTCGCCGTCGACATGACGGTGAAGGGGAAGCCGGTACACGCGTCCACACGCGTCCTGCTCACCGGCGCCCAAACGGTAGTTATCGGGCCTGACGAGGCGGACGAGGTCATTGTGCAAGCCACGCTCGTGTCCGACCCGCCGATCGACGCGCTGAACAGGCGGTTCCGTCTCGGACAGGAGTTCGTGGCCGGCGACACGATTCGCGTAATCATCGAGTACGAGGCGCCGGGACCGGAGCCCGAGCCGGCCGGCCTGGAGGTCGCCATCTCCGCGCTTGAGAACGACGTCGTCGTGAACCCCGGCGACGAGCTCGCCTTCTTCGTGATTGTTAAGAACGCAGGCGCTGCGGCGGTCGTGGACGTGCTGGCCGACCCCGACGCGATACCGGACAACGACAACGAACTGCCGATCGTCCTGGGCGAGCCGGCCCAAGGCACGTTGCCGGTCACGTGGGCGATTCCGGACGCCCCCGGTGTGTATTCCATCTTCGCGGTGGCGCGAGATGGTTCTGACCAGGTCCGTTCCGCGCCGGCTCCGGGCACGGTGCGCATCAACGCCGCCCCGCTTCTGGCCATCCATGTGCCGGTCGACGGCGCTTTCTCAATCGGGCGATCGGTCGAATTCGGTTGGAGCGCTTCGGATCCGGACGACGACGCGTCGTTGCGGTTCGTGCTGGCCGCCACGCCTGCTCCCGGCGCCGGCGAGGAGCTGATCGTAGTGGAACTCTCGGAAGACGAAGAGCCGACCGGGGAGGCGGCGGTCAGCGTCGCCGGGCTGGCAGAGGGCGAGTATTACATCATCGCGACGCTGGATGACGGTCACGCGGAAGCCGTGGTGGCGTTGGGCGGACCGATCTGCCTGGTACCGCGACTGGTCGGCGTATTTGAAACCGCGGAGCTGCCAGCCGGCGAGATCAGTACCGTGCTGGGCGGCGCCACGAACGCGGCGCTGGGGACCTCCCTCGATGTGGGCCAGGACGCGTACACAGGACGCGGGAGCGAGGGCGAAGCGGAGGGGCAGGCCTCGCTCATCATCGGCGACCCGGGTGCGGTGCTGGGGTACCGCGGGGGCGAAGCCATTCCGGTCGGCGCCGCGTATTTGCAGGCGGGGGGTGACGCCTGGCCACGAATGATCGACGCCGGGACAGTAACCACGCGGTTTGTGGGCGAAGCGCCGTACAGTGAAACCGGTGCCCGCGTCGCGCTCATCGAGAGCCTGGGCGGCGCGCCGGGCGAAGGTGGCCGCGGGATTCTGATCGGGGCACCCGCCTACGCGGGCCCGTACGTCACGGGCCGCACGTACGGGCTGGCAGGGGAGTTCGCTCCGGGCGAGGTGTGGCTGTCATTGGAGGCCGACCTGACGCTCGATGGCTCGTACGGCGAGCACGCCGGACTCGACCTCGCCTACGCCGGCGATCTCAACGGGGACGGCTTGGCGGTGGAGTTCGCGGTCGGAGCCGTTCACTCGGGCGATGACGGCGGCGGGGCGGTGTACATCCTGCCGGAGCTGTTGGCCGCGGAAAGCGGATTCCTGGCGGATGAAGCCGGAATCGCGCTGGTCAGCGACGGTACGGCAGATCTGCTTGGGTATGCGATCCGCTCGCTCCAGGATGCGAACCAGGACGGCCGGGCGGACCTGGCGCTTGGCGCGCCCGGCGCGCCGCAGCCCTTCGGCGACGGCGATCCGGGTGCGCACCCCGGTGTGGTCTACGTGGTGTTCGGCAACGAATGGATTCTGAATTATTCCTGGTATGAGCAGTGGACGTATCCGATCGCCTCACTCGGCGGCGGGGTGGACGAGCTCCAGGGTCGTATCCTCGTGGGTGAGGCGGACGGCGATCTCGCGGGCGCCGCGCTGGCGGCCGGCGACGTCGACGGCGATTCGCGGATCGATCTGCTGGTCGGCGCACCAGGTCACGCACAGGAACGAGGTCGCGTGTACGTCATCTACGATATCGGTGGTCCGGGCGTCCCGGCGGCCCCGAACGTCATCCACCTGGCCGACGTGGGCAGCGCTGTGCCAGGCATCGTTCTTGATGGGCTGGTTCCCTCGACGCACCTCGGCGCCAGCCTCGCTGTCAGCGACTTCGATGGCGACGGCATCGACGAC
>CAZVRR010000041.1:0-3997 GCA_964629745.1 uncultured Planctomycetales bacterium
GCGTCGACGCGATCGTCTTCCATCAGGCGGTCATTCACGTCGTCGCGGATACGCTGTCCCTCGTGCGATCCCCACCTGCCCTCGTCGCGCCGCTCGTTCATGATTGCGCTCCCAACGTGCAAGCCCTCCCCCGTGCGAGACGTCCGTCAAAAAGCTAACCCCATGCGCTGAAGCGAGCCTGAATTCAGGATGAAGTGGGAGAAAGGAGGAGCGGCGGCCGCCGCACAGCGTACAAGGCGGACTTCCCCTGAAATACCATTTTGCAGTACAGTCCATTCGCACGTGAGGATCCCGTCGAACTGTTGTGTGCGGCGCAGCGAGTCACGGCCGCACCCGGCGGATGGGCCTCGCCTGGGTGGGTGATTCGCTGTTTCTCCTCGGCGACGTCAACGATGCCGAGGCGGGCGTACTCGTCGAGGTCCAGCCCTGAGGCCGGCGCCCGCGCGGAAGCCGGGAGCCGGCCACGGGCCGATACTTCCACCGGTGCCACACTTGGCGTGAGCCGCGCGAATCAGCGCCTGGAGGCTTGGCTGCGCGCCTCGATGATCTTGTTGAACTCCTCGTCGGCGGGCCGGATCTCGAAGGGACCGCCGAGGCGCACACCGGGGTGCTTTGACATCAGTTGGATGGCGTGGTTCAGGTCACGCGCCTCCAGGATCAGGATTCCGCCGAGCTGCTCCTTGGTTTCGGCATACGGTCCGTCGGTGACATTGACCTTGCCGTTCTGCCAACGCAGGGTGACCGCGGTCCCGGGTCCCTGCAACGCCTCGCCGCCTGCGAAGTGGCCATGCTCGCGCAGGAAATCGTCGTAGGCGAAGCACTCCTCGACCATCGCGTTGCGCTCGGCGTCCGTGAACGACTCCCATTTCCCCGGCTCGATGTACCCCAGGCAGATATATTTCACGCTTGTACTCCAGATCGCTCATGGTCCTGCGGTCGCCGGCGCCGGGATCCGATCACCGCGCCGGCCCGCGGACACACCTGGTCGGCGCCGCCGAGCCGGAATCGACAACAAAGCGGAGATTTCACGCACGTAATTCCGCGAGCCGCTCGTCGAGAAACCGGCGCTCCGGCTCCTGGCGCGCCAGCGCCCGAGCCCGCGTGTACGCGTCGCGCGCCTCGGCTTTCCTTCCCAGGCGCCGGCACAGGTCCGCGCGTGCCGCGTGCGCGAGGTGATACTCAACCAGCTCCCCCCGCGCCAGGATGGCGTCGATCAGCGCGAGCCCGGCCGCCGGTCCGTCGCGCATCGCGATCGCCACCGCGCGGTTCAACTCGACGACCGGCGACGGCGCGGCCTGCATCAGGAGGTCATAGAGTGCGGCGATGCGGTCCCAGTTGGTCGTGGCCGGCTCGAGCGCCGCCGCGTGGACCTCGGCGATCGCGGCCTGCAGCGTGTATGGCCCGAAGCCGCGCGTGGAGAGCGCTCGCGCGACCAGTGCCCGGCCCTCCGCAATCTGTGCGTGATTCCAGCGCGTGCGGTCCTGGTCTGCCATCAGGACCAGCTCGCCCGTCGGCCCGTTTCGCGCCGCGCGGCGCGAATCGTGCAGCAGCATGAGCGCCAGCAGTCCCATCACTTCGGGCTCGGGCAGCAGTTCCAGCAACAGCCGTCCCAGCCGGATCGCCTCGGCGGAAAGGTCCGCGCGCGTGAGCGCCGTGCCCGACGAGGCGGCATAGCCTTCGTTGAACACGAGGTAGATCACCTGCAACACGGCGTGGAGTCGGCGGGGCAGCTCGTCGCGCGACGGCACCTCGTACGGCACGCGCGCCTCGCGGATCTTGGCCTTGGCGCGGACGATGCGCTGCGCCAGTGTCGCCGGCGCGGTGAGAAACGCGCTGGCGATTTCCTCCGTGGTCAACCCACACACTTCGCGCAGCGTCAACGCGACCTGGCCGTTTTCCGGCAAGGCCGGGTGGCAGCAGGTGAAGATCAGTCGCAGGCGGTCGTCTTCAATGGACTCATCAGGTTCCCGGACGGGCTGCGCGACACCCGCGAATGAATTGGCCAGTTCGGTCAACGAATCGTCGAACCGGGCACGGCGGCGCAGGACGTCGATGGCCTGGTAGCGGCCAGCCGAGACGAGCCAGGCCCGCGGGTTCGCCGGCACGCCGGCGTGCGGCCACTGGTGCAGCGCCGCCGTGAAGGCGTCGTGGAGCGCCTCCTCGGCCAGGTCGAAGTCGCGGAGCAGCCGGACCAGCGTGGCGAAGATACGGCGGCCCTCGCGCTCGTAGAGCGCTTCCACCGTGCGGCGCACCGAACTGGCCGGATCGTCGCTGGCCATCCCAGACTCCCGCCGCGGGACCCACCGGGTGCCCGCGTGCTGTCACGGACGGATGGTAGCGCCGTGCCGGGCCGCCGGCGGGCCTGACGAACCGCCCGGCGTGAAGTTCGAACTGGCGTGCCTGGTGATGGCGGAGGAAGACCGATCCTGGTCCTTACGAGTGGCGCGCGCGTCCTGCGCCGTGCGGCGGCGCCTAGAGCACCAGCTTGTAGCCGACGGCATGGGCCGTCAGGATGTGCCGCGGGTTCTTCGGATCGATCTCGAGCTTGCGGCGCAGGCTCACGATGTGATTGTCGACCGTGCGGTCCGCCGGGTACACGCCCGTGCCCCAGATCCGCTCCAGCAGCTCGGCGCGCGGAACGGCCTCGCCCAGGCGGCCATGCAGCATCCGCAGGATCTCCGTCTCGTAGTAGCCCAGCGGGACCTCGCCCTCCGGCGAGACGATCTTCTGCCGCGTCAGGTCAACCAGGCGCGGCCCGAGCTGGAACTGCTGCCGGCTGGCGGCGGGGATGTCCGCCCGGCGCAGGGCCGCCTGGATGCGCGCCAGCAGTTCCTTCAGGCCGAACGGCTTCGTCACGTAATCGTCCGCGCCCAGCTCCAGCCCGCGCACCTTGTCCAGCTCCTGGCTCCGCGCGCTGAGGATCAGGATCGGCATCATGTAGCCGCCCGCGCGCAGCCGCCGGCACACTTCAAACCCGTCGATGTCGGGCAGCATGATGTCGAGCAGCACGAGGTCCGGCGGCTGGCGCGTCACGAGCGTCAGACCCTCTGCGCCCGTCGCCGCGTGGGCCACGGTGTGGTGCTCGAACTCCAGGTTGTCACGCAGGCCCATGGCCAGGTCGGGTTCGTCCTCGATGATCAGAATGTGGGCCATGTCAGGTCCTCAGGTTCGCCATTTGCAGCACCGCGATCGGCGCGAACACCAGGATCGGCAGCCACGCCAGCAGGGACACCCAGGGCGAGGCTTCCATATTGTGCGCGAAGAACTGCGTGGCGAAAAAGGCCCCCGCCACCAGCAGCGCCCGCCCCCCCGCCACCAGCACGCTGGTCGGCTCGCGGCGCAGGAAGAAAGGCAGCGTCAGGCCGACCAGGATAAGCTGGAGCATCGGCTGCGTGAGCCAGATGTGGCGGTGCATCACGACACTCTGGCGGTTGGGCAGGTTGCGGCTGTGCAGCAGCGCGTTCATCTGCCGCAGGCTGAGCATTCCGGCCCATTCCACCGAGCGGCGCAGCAGCAGGTCCTCGGGGGTGAGCGAAAACGGGAACTCGTTGATCGGCTCGCGGCCCCGCCCGCCGGCCTGCTCGCCGGCCCGCGGCCCGCTCTCGGCCAGGCGCGTGCCGCCCTCCAGCCGCCAGGTCCGGTCCTGCGGGTCGTAGACCGCGACGTCTGCCTGCACCACGTAGCCGGCGTCCTCGTCCGGCACCAGGATCAGGACGCGCTCGAGCCGCCGGGCCTGCACGTTGAAGCCGCGCGCCATCAGGATCACGTTGTGTTCGTCGCGGGCGAAGCCGATGCCGGTGTGGCGCGTGCCGACCACGTCCTGGCGCTCGCGGGCGATCTGCGGCGCCAGCTCGGGCACGATGAACTCACGATTGACCATCCACAGCGCGATCAGGCCGACCGCGCAAGCGAGCACCGGGACGGCCAGACGCTGCAACGGCATGCCGGCGGCCACCAGCGCGGGGCGGTCCCGCCCGACCCCACGGACCTGATCGAC
>CAZVRR010000041.1:4007-13040 GCA_964629745.1 uncultured Planctomycetales bacterium
GTAATCGGTCATGGCCAGCAGGACTTCGGTCAGGCTCAGCTCGCGGTTTTCCGTAAAGGTATCGAGGTTCACGAGCAGATCGCTGACCACGTACAGGCCGATGCCGACCGCGAGCATAACCAGGTAGCTGCGCAGGAATGCCTGCGCGATGTAGCGGTCGATCGTGATCATCTGGGGCGTGCCCGTCATCGCCGCACCCACAGGCGCAGGATCAGGAGGTCCACGACGCCGATGCCGCCCAGCCCGCCCCAGGTCAGGATCGGGCTGAGCAGCTCGGTGCCGCGCTGCTCGCCGAGTTGCTGCCCCATCACCATGACGATCGCGGCCAGGCCGAACGGCACGCAGGCCAGGCCGAACGCGGCCAACGCCCGCGCGCCGCGGAAGACCACGCCCAGCGCGGCCGCCATGAGCACTGTCACCAGCGTGCTGCTCGCGACACCGAGCCGGAAGTGAATCAGGGCCGCGATCTTGCGCTGCTCCTTGCCGGCCAGCTTTTGCAGGGTGGCACGCTGCTCCGTCAGGAGCTGACTGCCGGGCAGCTCAACCGACGGCCGGAAGATGTCCGCATCCGTGTACGGCGCCAGTTTCTCCAGCACGACTTCCGGCAGCGCGAAACGCGGCGCCAGGTCGACCGGACCGCGCTCCACGCCCGCCCGGTAGGCCGAGGCCGACGGGTTGTGCTCGCGCACGCCGCGGAGTTCGTCCGGACGCAGCGACGCGGCCAGGACCAGCTCTTCGCCCGCCGTCAGTTCCGGCGTGATGCTGACGCGCGGCGCCTCGTAGTACAGCGGACGTTCGCGGCCCGCGGCCACCTGCTCGACACGCGCGTCCAGCAGTTGCAGGCCGCGCCCTTCCGCCTGCGCCTGCCGGGCCGCGAAACGGAACACGGCGCCGTTGTCGCCAACCAGCTCGAGCGGCTGTCCGGATGCCACGCGCGCCTGCGCCTCGGTCAGAAACGTCTGGCGGATCAGGCCGCGCCAGAAATCGGGCAGCCGCGTGGAGACCTGGTCGGATTCCCAGGGATGCTCGCGCCAGCGCACCAGCGTCTTCAGATCCACCATCGAGGACTTGCGCTTGAACGGAATGGCGATGTCCACGGGGCCGATCTGCTGGCTTTTCAGCCGCACGCTCCGGCCGCGCACGTCGAAATCGCGGCCCTCCTCGATGAAGAGCGTGATCGAGATCGGCAAGCTGCGCGCGTCGAACTGGCAGACGCCCTGGCGGGCGGTCGCGTAGCGCACCAGGCTGTCGCTCCCGTCCACCTGCACGAACACGGCGTTCGACACGCACAGGTATTCGAAACCGGGGTCGACCGGCAGCTGCCGCCCCGCCAGCTCGTCGGCCTTGGGCTCCCACGCCTCGTCCGCCGTGAGCAGGTAGACTTCCTTGTTGCGCTCATGGCGGATGTGCCCGCGCGTCTGGAGGCGCTGCAAGGCGTAGTTGCGCAGGTTGCCGCGCACGTGGGTCTCCGCCCGCCGGATCAGGTCGGGAATCACCAGGTCGCCGAAGAACAGCGAGAAGCCCGCCACGAAAATCGACAGGAGCGTCGCGGCCAGGAACAGCCGGTGGATGTTCACGCCGGCGGCGCGGCAGGCCAGCAGCTCGTTGTCGGCGGCCAGGCGCCCGTAGACCATGGCCGTCGCAAACAGCGCGGCCACCGGCATGGTCAGCGTCAGCACGATGGGCAACAGCAGCGGCAGAAACCCGATCAGGTCGCTGGCGTTGATCCCCTCGTAGCGCAGCACGTTGTACAGCCCGCCGCCCATCGTGAACAGCGTCGTGAGGGCGGCCAGCGTGAGCGCGAAGGTCTTGAGCAGTTCGCGCAGGACATAAGCGTGCAGCGTGACCATCATGGCCGGACCATCTGCGGGAAATTTCAGCGTCACCACCCGTGGGTGTCTGCGCTGGCCGGGTTTATCCGGACCACTGTATTGCGGGGGGCGAGGGTGTCAAGCAGCCGGTGGCGCCTACACTCCTGGCAGTCGCGGCTCGACCGCGCCGGGGTCTTGCCGGTATAAACAACACGGGGCTGTAGATGAAAACACGCGCCTGGCCAGTTCGGCTCGCGTCACCTGTGCGTCTGGATTTCCGCCGGTCGCCGCTGCGACCGGCGTGGCGCGACGCACCGGGCCTGCTGCTTGCGCTGGCCTGGCTGGCCGCCCTGGCCACCAGCGCCGGGCAGGCGTTCGAGGCACCCGGGGCAGTCGCGCGCGCGTACATCGGGCCCGGCGCGGGCATCGCGCTGTTCGGCTCCTTCCTCACCATCTTCATCGCGCTGTTCTCGGCGGGGCTGGCGATCCTGGCCTGGCCGGTGCGCGCGGTGTGGCGCGCCGTGCGCGGGCGCCGCGCATACCACAATGCGAAGGTGCGCCGCGTGGTGGTGCTCGGGCTCGACGGGCTGGAGCCGACGCTCGCGGACCAGTTCCTGGCAGAGGGCCGCCTGCCGCACCTGGCGCGCCTGCGTGCGGCGGGCAGCTACATCCGCCTGGGCACGACCTGGCCGCCGCTGTCACCCGTGGCCTGGTCGAGCTTCAGCACGGGCACCAATCCCGGCAAGCACAACATCTTCGATTTCCTCTCGCGCGACCCCGCCGACTACCGTCCGACCATCTCATCGGTGTACCTGCACCAGCCGCGCCGCAAGCTGCGGCTGGGCCCGTACGTCGTGCCGCTTTCGAAGCCCGAGATCCGCAACCTGCGCAAGAGCAAGCCGTTCTGGAACGTACTGAGCGAACATGGCGTGTTCAGCGCGGTGCTGCGCGTGCCGATCACGTTTCCGCCGGACCGGTTCCGCGGCGTGCAGCTCGCCGCGATGTGCGTGCCGGACCTGCGCGGCACGCAGGGCATGTTCCTGCATTTCGTCGAGGAGGGCGACGAGGGCGTCACGACCGACGGCGATGTCGGCGGCGACCGCATCCGCGTGACGCGCCGCGAGAACACGGTCGAGGCCTATCTGCGCGGACCGGCCAACACGCTGCGCCGCGACCGCGCCGAGCTGCGCCTGCCCTTCCGCGTCCGCGCCAACGGCGGCGGAACTGCCCAGTTGCACATCGGCGACACGCGCGTGGACCTCCCGCTGCACCAGCATTCGGAGTGGGTGCGCATCGCGTTCTCCGCCGCTCCCGGCGTGAAAGTGCGCGGCGTGTGCCGCTTCCTGCTCAAGCGCTACGAAGCGCCGTTCGAGATGTACTGCACGCCGCTGCAAATCGATCCCGCCAAGCCGGTGATGCCCATCTCGCACCCGCCGACGTACGCACCGTACCTGGCCTGCCGGCAGGGGCCGTATGCCACGCTCGGCCTGGCGGAAGACACGTGGTCGTTATCCGAGCGCGTGCTCAGCGAGGACGAATTCCTGGCGCAGGCGTATGACATCCACGCCGAACGCGAGACGATGTTCTTCGACGCGCTCGCACAGGTACGCCAGGGCCTGGTCGCGTGCGTGTTCGATGCGCCGGACCGCATCCAGCACATGTTCTTCCGCTTCCTCGACCAGACGCACCCCGCCGTCAGCCCGGACCAGCGGCACACGCATGCCCATGCGATCCGCGACATGTACGAGCGAATGGATGCACTGGTCGGGAGAACCCTGGAGCAGCTCGGCCCCGACGACGCCCTGCTCGTCATGTCGGACCACGGGTTCAAATCGTTCCGGCGCGGCGTCGATCTGAACGCCTGGCTGCTGAAGAACGGCTACCTGCGACTCAAGGAGGGCGCGGCGGTCTCCACGCACCCGTACCTGGCGGACGTCGACTGGAGCGCCACGCGCGCCTACGCGCTCGGCCTGGCCGGGCTGTTCCTGAACCTGGCCGGCCGCGAGGCGCAGGGCATCGTCGCGCCGGGCGAGCCGGCCCGCCTCCTCCTGCGCGAGCTGCGGGACAAGCTGACCGGCCTGCGCGACGAGGAGCGCGGCCAGGTCGGCATCCACGAGGCTGTCATCAACACGGACGTCTATCGCGGACCGTACCGCGAGAACTCACCCGACCTGATCGTCGGGTACAACGTCGGCTACCGCGTGTCCTGGGATGCCGCCGTCGGCAAGGCCGGCCCGCACGTGTTCAGCGACAACACGAAGGCCTGGAGCGGCGACCATTGCGTGCACCCGTCGCTGGTGCCCGGCGTGCTGTTCAGCAATCGCAGACTGCGACCCGACGGAGCGAACATCATCGATCTCGGCCCCACTGTGCTCGACCTGTTTGGAGTCCCGCTACCCGCGTACATGGACGGCAAATCGCTCCTGGAGCCGGAGCCGGCCGCGGCATGAACGCGAGCGTCCGCCATGCGCTGCTCGCCGCAAGCCTGCTGGCCCTGGGCCTCGGCACCGGGTGCGGGCAGCGCGGCGCGGCGGCAGAGAAGGAGCCGCGCGTCCTCATTCTCGGCATGGACGGCCTCGACCCCGTGCTGCTGCAACAGATGATGAGCGCGGGCGAGCTGCCCAACTTCTCGCGTCTGGCGACCACCGGTTCGTTCAAGACGCTCGCCACGAGCATGCCGCCGCAGAGCCCGGTCGCCTGGGCCAATTTCATCAGCGGCGCCGACCCCGGCGTGCATCAGGTCTTCGATTTCGTGCACCGCGACCCGGCGCCGGCCAGCCCGCACCTGGCGGTCGAGCCCTTCCTCTCGACGTCGATCACCCTACCGCCGGCGCAGTCGCGCGAGATCGGGCTGGGCGGCTGGCGCGTCCCGCTGTCGAGCGGTCGCACGGAACTGCTGCGCCGCGGCGACGCGTGGTGGAATCACCTGGTCGCCGCCGGTATCGATACCACCGTTTACCGCATGCCGGCGAACTACCCGCCGCCGAAGGTGAGCGGGCCGGGGCGCTGGCAGTGCCTGTCGGGCATGGGCACGCCGGACCTGCTGGGCACGTATGGCATCTTCACGGTGTTCACGCCGGCGGCACCCCTGCGCGGGCGCGAGGTGAACGGCGGGCGCTTTGCGCACCTGGCGGTGGTAGATCACCGGGCGACGGCGATCCTGGAGGGGCCGGCGAACGTGCTGCGCCAGCCGGGGCCCGGGGGCGAGGTGCCCAGCCTCGAGCTGCGCCTGGATATCGCGCGCGATCCGCAGGCGGAGGTGGCGCGGGTCACGGTGGGCGACGAGACGGTGCTGCTGAACGAGGGCGAGTGGAGCGACTGGCTGCACGTCGCGTTCGAGACGGGCATGCCGGGGTCGACTGTGCTCGGTGCGACGGGCGTGGCGACGAGCGTGCCGGCGCTGATCCGGCTGCACATGAAGCAGGTGCACCCACTGCTCGAGCTGTACGTCAGTCCGCTCAACATCGATCCGCAGGCGGCGGTTTCGCCGATCAGCGCGCCGGCCGACTTTGCCGCCGACCTGGCGCAGGCCTGCGGGCCGTACTACACGACCGGGATTCCCGAGGATTCGCAGGGGCTGCGCAACGGCGCGCTGGATGAGGCACAGTATCTCGCGCAGGTGAAGCTCCTGTGCCAGGAGCGCACCCGGCAGTACGAGTACGCGCTGGAGCACTTCACGCGCGGCTGCCTGTTCTTCTACATCGGCCACACGGACCAGGTCGCGCACATGTTCTGGCGCCAGCAGGACTCGGACCACCCGGGGCGCGTGCCGGCAGAAGCGGAGAAATACGAGGCCGTAATCGCCGACGTCTACCGCGAGATGGACGGCGTCGTCGCGCAGACGCTGGCGCGGCTGAACGACCGTGACACGCTGATCGTGATGTCGGACCACGGCTTCGCCACGTTCCGCTGGCAGTTCCACCTGAATCGCTGGCTGGTCGACAACGGCTACCTGGCCGTGTTCGCCGGGGCGGGCGAGCCGCGCGAGCTGTCGCTGGCCGACGTGGACTGGAGCCGGACGCGCGCGTACGGGCTGGGACTGAATTCACTGTTCGTAAACCTGCGCGGACGCGAGAAATTCGGCATCGTCGCGCCGGAGGACAGGGACGCCCTGCTGCGCGAGATCGCGGCGAAGCTGGCAACCGTGACGGATACCGACGGCACCCGGATCATTGAGAAATCGTACTTCGTGGCGCAGGAGTACCCCGGCGCGGATCCCCGGATTGCGCCGGACCTGCTGGTCGGCTACGCGCGAACGTACCGGGCAAGCTGGTCGACCGTGCTGGGGGGCATTCCCCCCCGGCTGATCGAGCCCAACCTGGACCGCTGGAGCGGCGACCACCTGATCGCGTCCGGCCTGGTGCCCGGCGTGCTGCTGACCAATCGGCAGATCACCGCGGACGAGCCGGCCCTGGTGGACCTGGGGCCGTCGATCCTGGCCCTGTTCGGCATCGAGCGGCCGGCCAGCATGCGCGGGCACAACGTGCTGGGAATCGTGAAGAACTGAGGTGCGGCGGCGCAGAGGAGTTGGATGTGTTCGGTCCGAAGATCAAGCTCGACAAGGCCATGTATGACCGGCTGGTGGAGCTGTCGAAGAAGGCCGGCTATTCGTCGGTCGACGAGTTCGTGATGCACATCATCGAACGCGAGCTGGCCAAGTTCCAGGATGCCACGGACGAGCAGGCGATCGAAGAACGGCTGCGCGGGCTGGGATATATCGAGTAGCTAACCGGCGCGGGCGCAAACGCGGCATGGACCTGTTGAACGCTATTCTGACAGCCGTGACCGAGCTCGTCTTCTGGCCGCTGCGCTGGCTGCCCGACGTGCTCGTGCTCGTGATCTGGGCCGTGCTGGCCGGGCTGATCGCCGGTGTGGCCTTCCGTTACACGTCGAACCAGCGCGCCCTGGCCGCGGTCGGCGATCGCATTCGTGCCGATCTGTTGGCGATGCGGCTGTTCAAGGATGAGCTGCGCGTCACGCTGCGCAGCCAGCTCGACCTGCTCAGGGCGGCGGGGCTGCGCTTCTGGTATGCCCTGCCCGCCTTCGTCGCCATGCTGATCCCGTTCATGCTGCTGCTCGTGCAGTTGGCGATGCGCTACGAGGTCCGGCCACTGCGGCCAGGCGAAGCGGGGCTGCTGGAAGTGCGGCTCACTCCCCACGCCTGGGAGCGGGCACAGCAGGTCCCGCCGCGGCTGGAAGTACCGGACTGGGTGGCGATCGAGACGCCGCCGCTGCGCGACGGGGCGCGCCGGTCGGTCTGGTGGCGCCTGCGCCCGCGCGCCGCCGGGACGGCCGACGTGCGCTGCCTGGTGGGCGAGACCAGCGTCGACAAGCGTCTGACCGTCGCGGCGGAGGGCGCGGCCTTGCAGTGCGTCAGCCCGCTGCGCCCCGGGCGCAGCTTCTGGGACCGGTTGCTCTATCCGACCGAGTCCGCGCTGGCACCCGACGCGCCGGCGACGGGCGTGCGGATCCACTACCCCGCGCGCGTCACGGCGGTCTTCGGCTATGACGTGCCGTGGTGGGTGACGTTCCTGGTGGCGTCGATCCTGAGCGCGTTTGTGCTGAAGCCTTTCCTGAAGGTGCGCTTCTAGCATGCCATCGCGCGATGCCGGCACGAGGGAACACCGCCACGGCCCGCTCCGCGGACCGTGCCACGCGCGCGCATCGTGTGCCACTGCTCTGTGAGCAATGGACCATGCGGAAATGCTGCTGACACTGCAGTGGACCGTGCCCGTCAATACACTGCTGACACAGCAGTGGCACATTGTGACGGCGTCGGCGGCATGTCATTGCGCGATGTCCTCACCGAGGGGACGGCGCCACGGCCCGCTCCGCGGAGCGTGCCACGCGCACATCGTGTGCCACTGCTCTGTGAGCAGTGCCGGTCGGGTACCGGCCCTCCTCGGCCGAAGAGAAGACACTGCTGACACAGCAGTGGCACATTGTGACGGCGTCGGCGCGCATGTCATTGCCTGACGTCGTCCCGAAGGGACGCGGTGATGAAAGCCCGCCACATCGTGGCGGGGTCGGCGCGCACCGTGTCGCACGTGCCGTCCTGGAGGGACGGCGTGAGAAAGCTCGCCACATCGTGAGGGCAATGCCGTCGCTGTCAGGTGTTTCCCCCGCGCCCGCGCCTTGTCAGACAGCGCGGGCACGGCGCTGGCCCGCTCACCGGCCCGAGGGCAGCCGCCGCCTCTCGACGGATTCCTATCCAGGCCGGCTGACGCACCGGTGAATTTCCGCTGACCTGACGAGGGGTTGAACATGCCCCCGGCTATCACCGCCCGGCGCCAACGGTGGGCAAGGACGCCGACCCGCTGTAATGTCCATTGTTTCGGTCCGCTCGGCGAGGTATCCTGGAGGCAGTGGCTGGTGCGCCGCGCGCTGGGGCGCCGCACGTGAGCCGGGGAGCACTTCGAGAATGCCTTGCAGGAGTCACATCATGACAGCACGTGTGGGGTTTGCGGTTCTTGTCGTACTTGCGACTGCTCATATTGGCTATGCCGGCCCGCGTTTCGCACCGGGCGATCTGAACTGCGACGGCGCGGTGAATGCGTTTGACATCGACCCGTTCGTCATCGCCGTCACCGAGCCGGACGTGTACCTGTATACGTACCCCGATTGCGACCCGGATCTCGCGGACATCAACGGGGACGGCGTGGTCAATGCCTTTGACATCGACCCCTTCGTAGAGGTGCTGACCAGCGGTCTGCCGATCGTCCCCGCCGAACTGGCCGGCAACCCGCTCGACGCGTACCCGCACTTCGAGTTCCTGCAGGCCTTCAACGAAGACGCCGCGATCTGCGTCGCCGTCGACCTGACGCGCTACCCGGCCCTGGCCGGCGTGACGGCCGACATCCACGTCGTCGAAACGAAGTCAGCCGCGGAGTGGGCGAGCGACCCGGCGCTCGTGGATGTCACCGCCGGCGGCGCGCTGCCCGTCACGTTCCTCGACCTCGGCATCCCGTCGAATACCTTCACCGTGACCGAGGCCTACGAGCTCGACAGCGCCGTATATGACCCGAGCACCGGCGACGACACGGGGCTGGGCCACGGCTACGACGTGGTCATCGATGTCAACCGCAACGGCCTGCTCGACGGCGGCGACTTCATCGACGGCCTGGACGGCGCGGCCGGCCTGTACGTCGTCCACGACACGACGCAGGCGGGGCCGCTCGCGGTGACCGAAACGATCTACCTCGTTCCGCCCATCTTCGGCATC
>CAZVRR010000041.1:13050-19343 GCA_964629745.1 uncultured Planctomycetales bacterium
CAAGCGCGGGCAGGACACCTACTTCCCGAGAAACATCGCCGCGATGGGGCAGCTTCCCCTCGTGATGCTCAGCGCTGGAAGCGTCGCCGAGCATACGTGGTTCGAACACCTGGGCTATCACCTGGCCTCGTACGGATACATCGTCGTGGCACACCAGACGCTGGCCGAGGCCGGGCCCGACAACGCCGCGCTGCACACGCTCGGCCACACCGACGCGTTTCTCGATCAACTGGACAACATCGCCGAGGGCGCGCTGGTGGGGCACGTCGACACGCACCGGATCGTCTGGATCGGACATAGCCGCGCCGGCGAAGGCATCGCGGTCGCGTACGACCTGCTGGTGGACGATCCCGCGAGCTACGTACCCACCTACTACTCTGTCGACGACATCCTGCTCGTCAGCCCCATGGCGCCGACGGACTTCGGCGGCTTCGAGCTGGCAAACCCCCACGACGCGCATTTCGCACTCTGGAGCTCCTCCGGCGACGCGCTCGCGGACGGCTCCGCCGGCTGCGAGATCTGCCAGAGCCAGCATCTCTACGACCGCGCCACCGGCTTCCGGCACTCGTTCGTCATCCAGGGCGCCGGCCACTTCTGGTTCACCGCGTTCGACGGCTCCAGCTTCCAGGACGGACCCTGCCCGATCGGACGGGTGAACACGAACCTGATCCTGAAGGGGTACTACCTGCCGCTCCTGGCGTACTACACGCAGGGCAACATCCCGGCGGCGGACTTCTTCTGGCGCCAGCACGAGCGCTTCAGGCCCATCGGCATTCCCGGCAGCGATCCGTGCATCGTCGTGAACAAGACCTATCACAACGGCGCCGCCGCCGGCAACTTCGTGATCGACGACTTCCAGTACGGTGCGGCGGGCACAGGCTACGACGATCCGGACGTCAGCAGCTCCGGCGGCGCGATCTCGTACACCGTCACGAATCTCTTCGAGGGCGTGCTGGACGACAACAATTCCACGTTCACATGGACGTCCTCCGATCCGATGAACGGCATGACGCACTCCGGCGTGGGCGACGATGCGCGCGGCGTCGTGTTCGACTGGGACGACGCCGACTTGTACTACGAACAGGAACTGGTCTCCGGGCAGCGCGACCTGCGCGACTACCTCTATCTCTCCTTCCGCGCCGCACAGGGCACGCAGCACCCCCGCACGATCGCGACGCTCGGTGATCTCGACTTCACCGTCACGTTGCGCGACGCCGCCGGCCTCACCAGCTCGATCAATATTGCCGCGTACGGCGGGGGGATCGAGGAGCCGTACCAGCGCGCGGGCGGCTGGTTCAACGAATTCGAGACAATCCGCCTGCGGCTGATGGATTTCCTGGCGGAGGGCGCCGGGCTGGACCTGTCGGACGTCGTCGCCGTGCGGCTGAACTTCGGCCCGTCGTGGGGTGAGCCGCAGGGCCGACTCGCGCTCGATGACCTGGAACTGACGAACGACTATCCCGCGTATGGCACGCCACAGCGGCTGAGCCTGGTCGACGCGCAACACGACTGAGAGAACGTGAAGTCGGCTCATGCGCCGGTCGTGTCGGCTGCGTGCCCGCCGACCGCCTCGGGCCGCTGACAAACACGGACACCGTGGTCGTGCCGTAGCGGCCGGAACGAAGGGCTGTCCCAGTCCAGATCCGCGGCGCCCCGGTCGTTGGCGCGCTAACAAATCGGTTTCCGTGTCGCGCCATGGTGCGGCGCTGACTCGCTTCGAAGATCAGCGCGGCGGGTGCGGCACCGGGGCGAGCGCCCTCCAACTCCGACATCCGCGATGCGAATTCTCGGCGTCTGCGGTGCGGGGAGCGCGCGCTGCGCGCGAGCGAAATGCACTCGCCACGCAGATTCCGCCGGTCCGGACGGGATTCTTTTGCCTGGCCGTGCAAAGCGTGCTACGGTTTCATAGTCCGGCCACACGGCCGCGGCCGCGCCGGCATGTCTCACGAGGCGCGTCGCCGTCGGTCAGAGGGGGATGTCGGTCGGAGCGGACCCTTCTCAACCGCACTTGGACAGGGACGTCGAGAAGGTGGCATGGGCGTGATACGCATTTCCGGACTGATGACGCCCATCGGACACGGGAGAACGACGAGGCAGGGGGCAGCCAGGAAACAGGAGAATCACCATGAGACGAGCCGGTTTGGTACTCATCGCGGCAGCGATTGCAGGCTGGATGCCCAGCGCAGCGGTATACGCCTCCTGCTGCGCCTGACACCTGTTCTCAGGCGAGCAGTCTGCTTGCGATGAGCTGTACATGAGCGAACAGGAGTGCGCCGCCGCCTGCGTGGCCGGCCGCTGGGATTGGTATGAGTGGGACCCGGACGGCCAGTGTGTATATGTAGACGAGGAATGGACGTGCGAATCCCCGGAATACAAGTGGCAGCAACCGCCCAAGGCCGCCCAGCCGCAGGACGTCTATTACGGGTGGAACCAGTTCTCGGAATGGTGCTTCGGACCGGTGGTGGCGGATGACTGGTTCTGCGCGAGTCCTGAGCCGGTGACGGAAATCCACTGGTGGGGTTCATTCCTTGGCTGGAAAGAGGCCTTTCCACCGTACTCCGTGCCGCATTTCCACATCCAGTTCTGGACGGATGTGCCCGCCGATCCGAGCCAGCCGGAGGGGTTCAGCCACCCGGGCGAGGTCATCCATGAGGTCCTTTGCTACAGCCACACGCTGGAGTTTGCCGGGTGGGATTTCGATCCGCAAGCACAGGAGTACGAATCCTGCTTCAAGTTCACGCAGGTCCTCGAGCCGTGGCAGTACTTCTACCAGTACCCACAGCCACCCGGTCAGGTCTACTGGATCAGCATCGCGGCGTGCTATGACTGAATGCTGCCGCCTCCCAACCCGTGGGGTTGGAAGACGCGGCCCCGGGATCCGAATTCCCTGGCACCCGACGATGCGGTGATCGTCACCGACCCGCTCGAACCCCTGCCCGGGAGCGTGTTCGTCGGCGGTTACCCGATCTGGTGGCCCACGCCGGAAAGCTCCTGGGACATGGCGTTCGAGCTGATCAGTGCTCAACCTGAGCCCAAGTGGATGCAGCCGTTCGATCCGGCGTCCACTGCGCTCGATGTCAACGCCTCCGTCTCGTCGGCCGGAGTAACGCCCTACATCCTGGCAAACGACTTCCCCTGTACGGAGACGGGACCGATTACGCAGATCGCGATCTATGGCTCGCTACTCTTCGGCAGCATGCCGCCGGAGGTCGCGTTTACGCTGAGCCTCCATGCGGATAATCCCATCGGCCCCGGCTATGGCATGCCGGGGGAATTGTTGTGGTCGCGCACGTTCGCTCCGGGCGAATATTCCGTTGAGTGGGTCGGAACCTTCGCCGAAGGCTGGTTGGATCCGCCCGAGGGTTGGGAACCGGCCGGCCCCGCGAGGGACCTCTGGGCATGCCGGTTCAACCTCTCGCCCGGCGAATTCGTTCAGCAGGGGACGCCCGGGGAGCCTGAGCCGGTGATCTACTGGCTGGACGTGCAGGCCGGCAGCGCCGGGCCCGCCGCCGACCCGTTCGGCTGGAAAACCTCGGAATCTCACTGGCGCGATGACGCGGTCTGGGGTAGTGGCGGCGAGCCGTACGCCGGTCCGTGGGATCCGCTCGTCTACCCGCCGGACCACCCCTACGCCGGCGACACCATCGATCTGGCTTTCGAGATCTGGGGCAACGGGCCCGGTTTGATCAAGTGGACTCAACCGCCACAGCCGTATGACCCGCCGGATGCGTTCGAGGGCTGGGACCAGCTCTCGATGTACGGGCAGCAGTTGGCGGCCGACGACTGGGTGTGCGCGAGTGAGCAGCCGGTCACCGGCATCCACTGGTGGGGCTCGTTTATTGGCTGGTATCACCCGTATGTCCCCGACACGCAGGGACCGCCGGACGCGTTCCACATCGCGATCTGGACGGATGCACCGCCCGATCCGACCGGGCCCGACAGCTTCAGCCATCCGGACATCGTGCTCTGGGAAACCTGGTGCGAGAGCTACGACTGGGAGTTCGTCGGCTGGGACTTTGATCCGCGGGAGATCGACCCGCTTGCGCCGCCGCCCGAGGCCACGTTCAGGTTCACGCAGTGCCTGGAGGAAACGGCGTGGTTCTGGCAGCCCCTGCCATCGCCGGAAGACAACCTCCTGTGGATCAGCATCGCTGCGGTGTACTACTGGCAGGATCCCCAGTACGCCTGGGGTTGGAAAACGCGCCCCCAACTGCCAACGCCGTCCGCAACGACCGATGCGGTGGCGATCTTCGATCCAACCGCCCCCGCCGTCGGCGCGCAATTCGTCGCCGGCATGCCGCTGTGGTATCCAACGCCAGCAGAATCGTGGGACCTGGCATTTGAGTTGACGACGCGGCCAGAGCCATTCGGCGACCTGGTCGTCTGCGAGCCGCAGGGTATGGACCCCGGTCACCCATTCCACCCGCCCACGTACTGGTACGACGTGACCCCGGCCAGTGCACGGTGCGATTTCCACGTACGCGTGTTTGATCCGACGCCTGGCAACTACACGAACGTGTTCTCACCCCCCACCTGGCAGTTCGCGGTGCATCAGCTGGACACGGGCGAGTGGTGGGCCTCCTGGTGGGATCCCGATTGCTCCGATCCCATCGCGCTGACGACGCGCTTCCAATTCGATAATTCCAGCGCGAGCACCTGGAGCCACTGGACAACCACCGAAGGCTCATCGAGCGATCCCTACGCGTTGGTGGCCGATCGCTCGGAAAACCACGACTGTCGGCCCGACGGATATGGCTATCGCGTTCACGTGCCGGGGCCCCCAGCGGTGCAGTACTTCAAGTGGGAACAGCCACCGACGCCGCAGCCCACCGGGTACTTCTGGGGCTGGAACGAGCTCTCGCTGTTCGAGGGGCCACAGTTCGCGGCGGACGACTGGATGTGCACGGATATGCGCCCCGTCACGGATATCCACTGGTGGGGCTCCTACCTGGGATGGGTGGAGTCGATGCCCCCGCCCGAGGCACCGTGCTGTTTCCACATCGGCATGTGGACGGATGTACCACCCAGCCCCGAAATCCCCTGGAGTCACCCGGGCGTCCTGGTCCGCGAATGGTGGGCCATGCGCGCGGAACTCAACGAGCAGCCGGTCGGCCTGGACTACCATCCGGAGTACGGGGTCGAGAGCTGCTTCCAATACGACTATGTCCTGCCGGCGGAACAGTGGTTTGCCCAACCGCTTCCCCCGCCGGCGGAGAACATCTTCTGGATCAGCCTCGCGGCTGCGTATGACGTCGGTCCGCCCACATTTCCCTGGGGCTGGAAGACGCGCCAGCCGCACTGGCGAGATGACGCCGTCCGCATCTTCGCGCCGCTCCCGCCGTTCCTCGATGCCGAGTTCCAGGAGGGCGAGCCGATCATGGATGCCACGGGACTGTCCTGGGACATGGCTTTCACCCTGACCACGTTCGAGGCGCCGTCCGAGTCCTCGGCGTGCTGCCTGGAGAACGGTGCATGCATCGAAACGACGCCCTACGTCTGCGTGCAGCAGTTCAACGGCGTGCCTTTCCCAGGTCTTGCGTGCGCGGAGATCTCGCCGCTGATCCTCGAGCAGCCGGAAGATATCGACGCGTGTGAGAACGACAATGTTGCGCTGGCGGTCGCAGCGTGCGGCCTGCCGCCGGTGCACTACCAGTGGCAACACGACGGCGTTCCGGTCGGTCCGGACAGCCCCATTCTGCCGTTGCCGGACATCCGCCCGCCACATGCGGGCATGTACGACGTGCTGGTGACCGATGCCGCAGGCGACCTGGTGGCAAGCGACCCAGCGGTTGTGACGGTTCAGATGAAGGGCGATGCCAACTGCGACGACGAGTTGAACGCGTTTGACATCGATCCGTTCGTCCTGGCCCTGACCGACCGGGCGCTCTGGGAAGACACGTACTGGTGGTGTGACTACCTGTGTGCCAACGACGTGAACCGCGACGGCGCGGTCAACGCGTTCGATATCGACCCGTTCGTCGAGCTGCTCACCGGCGACTGAGGCCGGTGACAGTCGCAAATGCACCGTGGCTCCGACCCGGTCCGGCAACTGAGCCGGACCGGGTCAGGTGGCAGGCGCCGCCAAAAACGTGTTGTCCTGTTCGCGTGCTGCGGCGTACGATAGGAATCGCTGCCAAGTCACGCGGCTCTGCGGCGTCCAGGCAACGGCGCCCCGGCGCGCCACTCAGGAGGAGAAACATGATCCGGCCAATCACGCGCAGCGGCCTCATCATCGTCATCGCCCTGGCCGGCCCCGCGGGCCGGGCGGGTGAACTTCACACGCGGGTACGCCC
>CAZVRR010000042.1:0-7663 GCA_964629745.1 uncultured Planctomycetales bacterium
AGCTGCTCGACGAGATCCGTGCGCGCAAGGCGGAGTTGCTGGATACCCTGCGCGCGGCGCCGGTTGGCGCGCTGGCGTTGCAGAGCTATCCGCGCACCGCCGCCATGCCGCTGTCCTATGGCCAGGAACGCCTGTGGTTCCTCGACCAGATGGGCGTCGGCGCGGTGTACAACATCCCCTGGGGCACGCTGCTGACCGGTCCGCTCGACATCCGCGCGGTCGAACAGGCCGTGAATGAGCTGGTCCGGCGGCATGAGAACCTGCGTACGACGTTTCGTGTCGTGGACGGCCGACCTGCGGCCAGCATTGCTCCCGAGGTGCACATCCCGGTTGGCGTAACAGACATCAGTCACGTGCCGGCCGCACAACGTGATGCCGAGGTCCGCCGGCTCACCACGGCGCAGTACGACGCCGCGTTTGACCTGGCGCGCGGGCCGCTGCTGCGTGTCCAGCTCGTCCGGCTGGAGCCCGAGCTGCACGTCCTGAGCCTGACGATCCACCACATCGTTTCGGATTACTGGTCGCTGGGCGTGCTGCTGCGCGAATTTGGCCTGCTGTACGACGCATGCCGTTCCGGCCGGCCGTCGCCGCTGCCGCCGCTCGCGGTGCAATACGTCGATTTCGCGTGCTGGCAGCGCACGCGCCTCGAGCGCGGCGAGCTGGACGGGCAACTGTCCTACTGGCGCCGCAAGCTCGCCGACACGGACGGGGTGCTGGAGCTGCCGACCGACCGTCCGCGGCCGGCGGTGCAGACCTATCGCGGCGATTCGCACCTGATCAGCCTGCCGCCCGAACTCGTCACGCGGCTCAAGGCGCTGGGGCGCCAGAAGCACGCGACGTTGTTCATGGTGCTGCTGGCGGGCTTCAAGACCCTGCTGCACCGCTACACCGGCCAGACCGACATCGTGGTCGGCACGCCGATCGCCGGCCGCAACGACAAGCTCACCGAGGACCTGATCGGCATCTTTCTCAACACGCTGGCCCTGCGGACCGATCTCGGCGGCGATCCCAGCTTTGTCACGCTGCTCGGCCGCGTGAACGAGACGGCCCTGGGCGCCTATGCGCACCAGGATCTGCCCTTCGAGAAGATCCTCCAGGAGCTGCGCCCGCAGCGCGATCCCGGCCGCACTCCGTTGTTCCAGGTGCTCTTCAATCTCTTCAGCGTCGCGACCCCGCGGGCATCCGTCACGGGCGTCGGGACGCAGAGCTTCACGATCAGCGAGGGCACGGCGAAGTTCGACCTCACGGTCTACGGGCTGGAGCGCGAGGGTGGCGTCGCGCTCAGCGCCGTGTACAACGTCGACCTGTTCGAAGGGGCCACGATCGCGCGGCTGATGCGGCATTATCACCGACTGCTGGAGGCCGCGGTCGCCGATCCCGACTGCCGCCTGAGTCGGCTGCCGCTGCTGGGCGATGACGAGCGGCCGGCCCCCGGCCAGCGCTCCGTTCGCGCCGCGCCCGCGCGGCCGTTCATCGAGTTCCCGCGCAGCGCGATCGAGCAGTCGATTCCGGCGCGGTTCGCCGGCCAGGCGCGGCAATACGCCGACCGGCTCGCGGTCCGTACGCGTCGTCACACCTGGACGTACGGCGAGCTCCAGGCCCGCGCCCAGTCGGTCGCGGCCGGCCTAACGGCCCGCCTGCCTGCGCGCGGCGCGCGGGTCGCGCTGCTCGTCGAGCATGATGCGCCGATGCTGGCGGCCGTGCTCGGTACGCTCGAGGCGGGACAGGTGTACGTCCCGCTGGACCCCACGTACCCCCTGGCGCGCCTCGAGTTGACACTCGCCGACGCGCAGGTATCCGCCGTCGTCGCCTCCCGCGCGCACACGCGCCTCGCCCGCGAGCTGGCCGGAAGCGGCGTCGCGGTTTACGAGCTGGAGGAGCTGCTGGCAGGTCCCCACGCGCCCAGCGCTCTTCCGGCGTCCGGGCCGGACGATCTCGCGTACATCCTCTACACGTCCGGCTCGACGGGCCGGCCGAAGGGTGTCCTGCAAAACCACCGCAACGTTCTGCACTATGCGCGCGTGACGGGCAATGGTTTGCGCATCGGCGCCGACGAACGCATGACGCTGCTGTCGTCGCTGGGCTTCGATGCCGCGGTCGTCGACATCTTTACCGCACTGCTCAACGGCGCGGCGCTCTTCCCGCTCGACATTCGCACCGAGGGGATCGAAGGCGTCGCCGATTGGATCGACGAGCACGGCCTGACGCTCTACCACTCCACCCCGACCGTCTATCGTCATGTGCTGCGGACACTGCCGCTGGCGCGGAAACTCGACAGCGTGCGGACCGTTGTGCTCGGGGGGGAGGCCGTGCAGCCGTCGGATTTGCAGAAATGCCGTGACCACTTCGGTCCGCAGTGCCTCTTGGTAAACCTGATGGGAGCCAGCGAGGCCAGCACGGTGGCCCTCTATTTCGCCGACACGGCGGCGCTGCCCGCCCGCGCGGCCGTGCCCCTGGGGCATCCGGTCGACGACACGGAACTGCTTCTGCTCACCGAGCAAGGCACACCCACCGAGCTTCTCGGCGAACTGGCGGTCCGCAGTGCACACGTGGCGCTGGGTTACTGGAACCGGCCCGACCTGACGACGGCGGCTTTTCCGGCCGATCCCGCGGGCGGTGCGCAGCGCATCTACCGCACGGGCGACTGGGTCCGCCGCGCCGCGGACGGCAGCCTGGTCTTCGTGGGGCGCCGCGACCAGCAGGTCAAGGTGCGCGGCGTGCGGGTTGACCTGCGTGAAATCGAGGAAGTGCTGCACGCCAGTCCGCACGTGCGCGAGGCCGCCGTGCGCTACGACGCGGCAAGCGAGCGTGTGATCGCCTATGCCGTGCCGGCCGCCGACCAGGGGCGCGACGCGGGCGCGCTGCGCGCGTTCGTCCAGCAGCAGTTGCCGGAATACATGGTGCCGTCGGCCGTCGTCTGGCTCGACGCGCTGCCGCTGACACCGAGCGGCAAGGTGAATCGGCAGGCCCTGCCCGCGGCGGCGCCGCCGCACCCGCAGGGCAGCGGCTTTGTTGCGCCGCGTACGGCGCTCGAGCAGCAGCTTGCACAGATCTGGTGTGACGTGCTCGGGCTCGAGCGGGTGGGCGTGTTCGACAATTTCTTCGACCTGGGCGGGCACTCCCTGCTCCTGATCCGCGTGATCTCGCGGTTCCAGCAGCAGACGGGCGTGCGGATGAACCCGGTCGACTTCATCCGCCAGACGCTGGGACAGGTCGCCGCACAGTACGAACAGCAGTCGAGCGCCGCCGTCGGGGCCGGGCCGGCGACTCGGCCGGCGGACGCCGGTCTCGAACCGTGTTTCTTCGGACCGCCCGGGCGTCGCCTCTTCGGCTGCTTCCAGTTTGCGGACGGCGACGGCCGGCGCGGAGCGGTCCTGTGTCACGCCGGGTTCCACGAATACCTGCGCTGTCACCGCGCGTTTCGCCTGCTGGCCCAGCGCCTCGCGACCGCGGGCGTCCATACGCTGCGCTTTGACTACAGCGGCACCGGCGACTCCGCGGGGGCCGAGGATGCACTGCGGCTGCGCGACTGGATCGAGGACGTCGGACTCGCGATCGACGAGCTCAAGCGCCGCCTGCGGGTCGACCGGGTTGACGTGGTGGGCTTGCGGCTGGGCGCCAGCCTCGCACTGGCGGCGACGGCGGGCCGGGCGGATGTGCCGTCGCTGACCCTGTGGGACCCGGTCAGCTCCGGCCGGCAGCACCTGGCCGAGATCCAGGAACTCGTTGCGGCGGGCGGCGGTTGCAGCGCTGCCGTGGGCGGCCGGAGCGGGCTGGAAGTACAGGCGATCCCGATCGGTGCGGACCTGGCCGATGACCTGGCCGCGTTCGACCTGCACGGCGTGCGCGGCGCGGCAGGACGCACGCTCGTGCTGGAGAGTGGCCCACCCGCGCAGTCTTCCCCGTTCGCCGCACAGCTCGGCGGCCGACTGCCCGGCCTCGTGGTCCGGCAGGTGGCGGACGCGCGAATCTGGCTGCGCGAGCCGGCCGAGGCGATCGTGCCGCAGCGCGGCATCCAGGAGATCACGCAGTGGCTGGCACACACGACCACATGACCGAAGAGCCGGCCCTGATTGGCGTCGCTCCCGGGCTGGTGGGAGTCTGCGCGGCACCGTCGGCGTCAGCCGGCCGCGCGCCTGCCACCGGGATCCTGCTGCTGAATTCCGGACTCGTGCACCGCGTCGGACCGGGCCGGCTGTACGTTCGCCTGGCGCGGCGGCTGGCACAGTCCAGGGGAACGCCCGTGCTGCGGTTCGACTACTCCGGCATCGGCGACAGCCCGGCCCGGGCCGACCAACTGCCGGTCGAACAGAGCTGGGTCGTGGAGACGGGCGCCGCGATGGACTGGCTGGCGCACCGGCACGGCTGCACGAGCTTTTACCTGATGGGCCTGTGCAGCGGGGCCGTGGCCGCGTTTCGCAGCGCCTGTCATGACCCGCGCATCGCGGGCCTGGTCCTGCTGAACGCGCAGGGCTACACGACCAACTGGGAGTGGCGCAGCCACGTCGAAAGCCGCGGCTGGATGCGGGACTATCGGCGGAAGTTCTTCAGCCTGCAAGCCTGGCGGCGCGTGCTGTCAGGCCAGTCGCAGTACGTTCGTTTCGTGCGCGTGGCAATCTACCGGCTTTTCAACGTATTCAAGCGCCCGGCGCGGTTCTCCTCCACGGCACACGAGCTGGGTGAGGCGTTCGCCGCGCTGCTCGAGCGGGGGGTGCGCGTGCTGCTGATCAACTCGGAAGGCGATCCGAGCATCGACTACCTGCGTGAGCTGCTGGGTCCCCGGCTCGCACGGCTGGAGGCGCAGCAGTTGCTCGAGCACCACATCGTGGCCGGCGCGGATCACACCTTTGCGCAGACCGCCCATCACGAGGAAATCATGCTCCGCACCGAGCAGTGGCTCGCGGCCGTCACGCGGCCCGAGCGGTCGCGCCCCGCCTCCCGGGAGTCGCGTCCAGCCGTTGCCGCTCGCGCCACCCTGGCGTAACCGTCGGCCGTCAGCCTTCGTACGTCCAGCAGTGCAGCGCATTTATCCCGCCCGCGACTGCGACGGCGGCCGCGTAGCCCAGCGGTGCATCGAGTGTGCAGAGCGACCAGCGCCCTGCCTCCGTCGGGTCGTCGCGCGTGGCCAGCAGCGCCGCCGGCCGGTCCGGGTGCGCTGAGACGACGAAGCTGTCCAGGGCCAACGACAGCCCCATGCCGCGCCCCTTGATGTACGCCTCCTTGCAGGCCCAGATATGAAAGAAGCCGCGCGGCTGTTCCGCGGCCGGCAGAGCGCGCAGCACGGCAACTTCCTCGGCGGCAAAGAAGCGCTCCGGCAGGGAGTCCTCCAGGAGGTCCGTGCGAATGCCCTCGATGTCCACGCCGACTTCACGCCCGTGCGCCACCGCCAGCAGGGCCCAGTCGTCGGAATGACTCAGGTTGAATCGCAGATCCGACGTGCCCGCGGCGGCGAGTGCCGGCTTGCCGTGTGGTCCCGTGCTGAACTCGAGATCCTGCGGCGCACCGCCGGCGTAGCGCGAGAGCAGGCAGCGCGCGAAGGCCCAGCGCGCCACGTACCGTCGCCGATGAAGGTCGAAACGGAACCGTGCCGCACGTTCGCGCTCGCTCGTGCTCAGCAGCAGGCCGCCCGCCGCGGCGAGTTCCGCGCCGGCCAGCTCGCAACGCCACACGTGCAGGGCACCGGCGGTCCATGCGGGCCGCCGTGGTCCGCTCATCCATCCCGTCGTTGTGTTCACGCCGAGACTGCAAGCTGGTCGACGATCCGCTCCAGGTCGCGGGCGAGCGCCGCGAGCACCAGGTCGCGGTTGGCCTGGTGGTAGAAGTGATCGCCGGGGAACTGGCGCACGCTGAACGTTCCGCTGGTGTGTTCACGCCAGCCCTCGAGTTCCTCGCGGGTCGCATCCGGGTCCGACAGCCCGCCGTAGGCGGTCAGTCCGAATGCGAACGGCTCCTCGGGCGTGAGCACGTGCGTGTCACAGACTTCGCAGTCGGTGCGGAAGATCGGCAGCAGGAGCTGGATCAGCTCGGGGTACTGAAAGGCCTCGGGCGGCGTGCCGTTGAAGTGGGTCAACTCCGCAAGGAGCTGCTCGTCCGAGAGGGTGTAGAGCGGGCCGCGCCGTTCGGGGAGCTGGGGCGCGCGACGTCCCGAGACGAACAGGTGCACGAGGTGCCGCGCGCCGCGCCGGCGCAGCTCCCGGGCGAGCTCGAACGCCACGACGGCTCCCATGCTGTGGCCGAACAGGGCAAACGGCCGGTCCAGCCACGGGCGCAGCCCGTCCGCGGCTGCCGCCGCCAGCGCGACGGCCCGTGGCAGGCCGGGCTCGCGCAGCCGGGTTTCGCGCCCCGGCGGCTGCACCGGGCAGACTTCGACCGTGGCGGGCAGCGCGTCCTGCCAGGTGCGATAAAACGTGGCGCCGCCGCCCGCGTGCGGAAAGCAGAACAGGCGCACGCGCGCTGCCGGCGCAGGACGGCGCAGAGCCAACCACGGCGAGGCTGCAATCGTGTTGTTCACGGCCCGACTCCCGAACGGCGGCATTATGGTGGGGCGGGGCGGTGCTGTCCATTGAAACTTGATTTCGCCGTCAAGAACCTGTACCCTTACCGGTCTGTTTCGGGCCCCTATCGTATGTGATGACAGGAGAGCGGTGATGCCGCGTCTGCTTCTTGCGCTGGTACTGTGTCTGGCGGGCCTCGTGGGCTGTCCCACCGCGCCGGGCACGTCGAATGAAAACTCGTCCAATGACGGCAGTTCCCGGCCGGACAACGACTCGACCGACGTCGACGTGGCCGAGTTGCAGCCGGCAACCTGGCTGATCCTCGGCTACAGCAGCGACTCGAGCTTCACCGGCACGGCCTTCGCCATCTCGAACAAGCGGTTTGCCACGACCGCCCGCATGGTGCAGAACGTGCAGCGTGTCCTGGGCGAGGCCAACCCGCACGCCTATCTCTTCCAGAATGAGACCGGTGCGCGCCGCATCATCACGCACGCCTGGATCCACCCGGAGTTCTCGTCGCAGGCGACGCAGTTGACCACGCCGGACGTGGGCGTGCTGCACGCCGAGCCGGAACAGTCCGACCGGGAAACGGCGTTCACGCCCGTCACCCTGGCCACCCAGGGCGTGCTCGAGGGGCTCGACGTGCTCGACGACGTCATCACCTGCGGGTATCCGCCGACCGTCGCCGTCGGCATCGACCTGGCCAACGTTGTGATCGGGGACGGCTCGTTTCATCCCCGCGCCACGTGCGTGTGGGGCGCGCTGAGCACGCTCCGCCCGCTCGACCCGACGGCGGATGTCACGCCGGACAACAGCCAGCTCCTGCAATACGTGATTCCCGACGTGCGCGGCATGGCCGGCAGCCCGATCCTGAATGCCGGGGGCGAGGTGATCGGCCTGCACATCGGCTCGGCCGAAAGCGGTGAGAACATCCACTTCGCCCTGCGGGCGGACAAGCTGCGCGAGCTGATTTCCCTGATTGCCCGCGGCCAGGTGACCCAGTTGCTGAACCTCGAGTGAGCGCGAGGCCTCACTCGAGGCGCAGTCGCACCCAGAGCAGCTCGTAGGGCGACAGCTCGCAAAGCAGGCGATTGCCCTCGGTCACCACGCGCGCGGCGCTCGGGTTCGCCTTTACGGATTGGGCCAGGAGCACCTCGACGGCGCCCACT
>CAZVRR010000042.1:7673-19088 GCA_964629745.1 uncultured Planctomycetales bacterium
AGGAAGGTGGGACGAGTCGATGACGTCGCCCGCTACGAAGCACAGGTACTCCACGACATTGCGCAGCTCGCGCACGTTTCCCGGCCAAGGGAAACGGACGAGGGCTTCGAGGGCGTCGTCGGTGAAACGGACGCGCTTGCCGCTCAGGTTCGCCTTCACGGATTGGGCCAGGAGCACCTCGACGGCGCCCGCTCCCGTCAGTGTCAGTTCGACGCGCTCCGGCACCCGTGCGGCGTCCAGGTAAACCTGCTGCGCCGCGCTGAACGCGGCCTGGTGCTGCGTCCGCGCGGCCTGGCCCGCCACGATTGCACGCTCGAGCTTCTCCGCGCTGCCGTACGCCTGCAACTGCGCATCCGTCAGGCCGGCCTGCTTGAGCGACTCGATCGCGGCGGTGAGCGGCGCACTGAGCGCCACGCGCCAGACCAGCACGTCGTACGTGTCCGCCGCACCGCGCCCCACGATCGCGCGCGTGATCCCGTCCGGAAAGCGGTGCACGCCGACCTGCGTCGCAGCCCGGCTCAGCCGGTCGGCGAAGCGGTAGGCGAAATACTCGGGCTTGCGCCGACCCTGCTGCGTGATCAGGCCGTAGGGGGCATAGGCGTGCGGATCGGGTCGCGCCTCGATGTCCTCCCAGGTCGGCGTCTGCAGGTCGATCTCGGCTTCGATCATCGCCGCCAGGTGCTCCGCGAAGTGTGCCGGCGCGTACTCGGAGTCCCGGACCGTCGTCGCCCATTCGGAGAGCAGCAGCTCCGGCATCGGCGTGAGGCCGACGGCGCGGACTTCCTGCCGCAGGGCCGCGGCGGCGGCGACGATCTGGTCGGGCCGACCGTCGTACTGGTGCCACGAAAGGAAGTCGAGCGGCACGCGCTCCGCCCGCGCGAAGCGGATCAGCTCGAGAATCAGCGGGTCACCCGACGGCTCGGCCCGGACGGGACGCTGCCAGTTGTTCACGGTGGGGCCGCCGATGCGGGCCTGCGGGTCTGCGGCGCGGATGGCGCGGGCCGTGAGCTCGTACAGCGCCAGGTACTCCTGCGTGCCTTCCTGCCAGTACTGGATGTCGGGTTCGTTCCAGATCTCGTAGTAGCGCTGCACGTCGAACTGCTGGAAGTGCCGCGCCGCCGCCTGTACCAGGGCGCGCCAGGCATCCTCGTCGGCCGGACCGTGCGCGTTGAGGTTCGACCAATGCGCTTCGAATGCGGTCGCATCGCGCGAACGGCTCAGCCAGTCCGGCATGCGCGCCACCACAATCACGAAGCGCTGGTGCGTACGCGCCAGCTCATGGAGCTGCGCCGCGCCTGCTTCCAGTTCGTTCACGAAGGATTCAAGATCGTGCGACTGGTACGAGGGCCATTCGAATGCCAGGAACAGCCGCGCCGTTTCGTGGTCGTCAAACTCGCTGCGGTACAGCTCGGCGCCCGCGGCCGTGCGCTGCGTGTAGAAGCTCGAGGAACGCAGCAGCCGCCGCGCCTCCGCGCGGACCGGTACACGACTCGGATCCAGCGCCACGCGATGCGTGACCGCCGCCTCCGCCTGCTGATCCGACTCGCGCAGCCAGGTATTCAGCGCGCTGCGGGCGGCCGTGGGGATCGTGTACTTCCCCGCCTCCTCGACAAAGTGCGTGGCAATCCAGGCATCCAGGCCGTCCGGCGCGCTGTGGACCAGGGCCGGCCGCAGCTCGCGCGCCATGACCGTGATCCCCGCGGGCCGCTCGAACAGCGACTGGAGTTCATTGTCGGCCAGTTTCCCGGCCACTTCGTGCAGGAGCCCGGCCAGTGCCCCGCGCGCCGCCTCGGTCGCGCGCAGGTCGTCCAGCAGTCGTTCGACCTGCCCATCCTGGTGTTCGATGATCTGGTATTGATTGTCGGCCGAGCGCATCAGGGCCAGGCCCAGCGCCGTGCGTTCTTCGAGCACCGCGCCGGCGGAATCGTCCGGCGCCGCGCCGGCTGCGAGGATCGCCAGTGCCGCCGTGTCGGACGCCAGGTAGTCGCGCCACCCTTCGTGCAAATCGTCGACCGGCGCCAGCAGGACGGCCAGCCGCCGCGCCGAGGCGCGCACCGCAGCCAGGTTCCGCTGCGCGGCGTCGCGGGCCGTGAGCAGCGACTGCAGCCTGGTCACCTGCTTGCCGGCCTGGGGTCCGCCGGCCTGGAGGTTGTTCACGCTGCCGGTCAGCTCCTCGATCAGCCTGGCATCGAGTTGTTCCGTCGACAACCCGGGATTCGCGCGGCGTAGCTGCTGCGCCAGGCCGAGTACGAAGAGCTGGTCGCTCAGCGCCCGCTTCAGCCGGCGCCGCGTTTCATCGGTCTCCGCCACCGCGTCGGCCAGGCGGGCGCTGCGCTGCGTCAGCTTCGCCAGGCGTGCGGTCTGTGCCTTCCAGGCCTCCAGCTCGGCGGCCGCCTCCCGGCGGTGTGCCCGTGCGATCACCAGCTTTCCGTAATCGTCCGGCACAAACCGGCCGGCAAACGCCACGCACAGCGGGTCGGGGTGGAGGTACGGCTCGATGGCCAGCGCGTGAACGTGGTGCACCGCGTCGCTGCGGCTGAGAAATTCGCGCAGGCCGCGGCTGAGCGGGTCGGAGCCGGTCAGTCCCTGCGCCCGTGCCCGCAGCGGCGCCGCGAGTTCCGCGATCTCCTGGTCATACTCCGCCGCCTGCGCCTGCAACGCGTTGACGGTTTCGCGCTGCGCCGACTCCACGCGATAGGAGTTGCCGTCCCAACTGAGATGGCTGTTGAGCCAGTCCTCCAGCGCCTGGGCCATTGTGGCGCCGCGTGCCGCGCGCTCTGCCTCGTCCGCCGCCCGGCCCGCCCAGAGCTTGCCGGCCGCTGTCGACAGCCGCGCCTGAACCGCCTCCGCCAGCGTATCCGCCGGCGTCAGGCGGGCGGCGACGTCCGCCAGGCGGCCGTCCGTGTCGTCCGCGGCGATGGTCCATTGGCCGAAGAGGTCGTTGGTCCACGGACTGTCGAGAACTGTCGACGCCGGCTCCAGCGGCGGCCCCGGCACGCCGGGCGTACCGCCGGGATCGTCCGGCGGGACGACGGGCGCAGGGCAGCCGAACAGCCACAGAACCGTCCCCATGATCCACAGCATCATGCGATACTTCACGTTTGTAATCCGCGCCTGGTTCCGCCGCCGAGTTTCGCCGCCGGCATAATCATGGAACGGAACAACTGTCCCGTCCGCCGCGGCGGGCCGTTTCCGCAGGGCAAAATCAGACTCGCTCAGGCTTTGTCTTGTGCTCGAACACCAAATCGATATAATAGCTCCTGCGTCCTGTTTCCACCAGGGGAAACGGGAGCAGGTTACGGTCGTTCGGGTACAGGGCCGAATTTCCAGTTGGCACCGGGTGCAACCGGCCAGAGTGGCATGGCCAGCTGCGCGCCCCGTTCCTCAACGTCTTTGATCCGTACGTTGCGCAGGGGAAGGAGATGCGTCGACCCGATACGCGTCGAGCGGGCGATTCGCTTGCGCCGGAGCCGCGCGCGCGGATCAAGACCCTGCTGCTGGTGACGAGCACCGCCGGCGGCGCGGGGCTCCACACGTACTACCTGGCGCGGCACCTGCCGCGCGCCACGTTTGATCTGACCGTCGCCTTCGGCCCCGGCTATCCGCTCGACGCGAAATTTGCCGACCTCGACGTGCCGGTCGTGCACCTGGCGCTGGCGCGCTCCCTCGCCCCCGTGGCCAACCTGCGCGCGGCCTGGCAGCTCTGGCGCCTGATGCGCCGGGAGCGCTTTGACCTGGTGTGCGCCGCGTGTTCGATCGCCGGCGCGCTGGGACGACTCGCGGCGTGGGCGACCGGCGTGCCGCGCCGCGTATTTATCCTGCACGCGTACGCTTCACAGCCGAACCAGTCACGCCTGGCCCGCACGATCTACCGGGGCGTCGAACGCGCGCTCGACCGCCTGACCACGCATTACTACGCCGTGTCGGACGCCACCCGGCGCTTCGGCGTTGAGCACGGGCTGTTTGCGGCGGACAAGGTGACGGTCATCCCCAACGGCATCCCGGTCCCGCCGCCGCCGACGGAGGAACGCGCCGCGATCCGGAGTGCGCTGGGGATCCCGGTCGGGGCGCCGCTGATCGTCACGGCGGGCCGGCTGGAAGCGCAGAAAGGGCTGCCGCACCTGCTCGACGCGTTCGCGCTGGTCAGGCGCGAGTTGCCGGCGGCGCGGCTCCTGATCGTCGGCGATGGCCCGGAGCGCAGCGCGCTGGTGGCCCAGGCGGACCGGCTCGGCGTGCGCGACGTGCTGCATCTGCCCGGCTGGCGCAGCGACGTTCCGCGGCTGATCCACGCGGGCGATGTCTTCTGCCTCGCCTCGCTCTGGGAGTCGTTCGGACTGGTCCTGGTCGAAGCGATGGCGATGTGCCGGCCGGTCGTTGCGAGCCGGGTGGATGGCATTCCCGAAGTGGTCGTCGACGGCGAGACCGGGCTCCTGGTTCCGCCTGCGCAACCGCGGCCGTTGGCCGAGGCGCTGGCGAAAGTGCTGCGCGATCCGACGCTGGCGGAGCGGCTCGGGCGGGCCGGCCGGCTGCGGGCCGCAGCGCAGTTCGCGCTCGAGCCGCTGATTGCGCGGTTTTCCCGTGAGCTGGCGGACCATGTCGGATCGGCGCGCCACGCGCGGGCTGCGCGGCCCGAACCGGGGTACGCACCGGTCGCGGAGTCGGCGTTGTGATTACCGTGGACGGGTGAACGGGGTGTGTGAGAAGCCGGGGCTGTGGCCGAGTTACTGAGTCATTCCGCGTTCCCGCTACCGCCCGCCGCCGACGGCGCCGGGCGCGCCGGGGTGCGCGCGCTGCTCTGGCTCCTGCCGGCTCTGGTCATCGGTGCCGGGATCGGTGTGCTCGCCGGCCTGGATCGCTGGCTAAGCCCGCATCATCCGCTCTGGGGCGCGGTGCCTGCGTTCCTGCCGCACGCGGTCTGGTGGTGGACGCCGACGGCGCTGGCCCTGCTCGTGCTGATCGTCGCGACGGTGCGCGGGGCCGAGTGGGCGTTCGACCGGCGCTACGAACTGGCCGCGATCGGGTTGCTCGCCTCCACCACACTGACGGGCATCAACATCGCCGCCCGCGATCCGTTCGAGCTCGCGCTGATCTTGTCGCTGGCGATCTGGCTCGTCACGACGCTTGGCGAGAACCGTCCCGTCCGCACGCCGCGTGTGGCCCTGTTCCTGCTGGCCGGCCTGTCGGTCTGCACGCTCGCCTCGATCGTGAACGGGCGCGTGGTTTCGCTGCTCGGCGTGCATACATATCTCGTCAAGTTCGCCGCGGCGTTCATTCTGATCGAGCTGATCCTGACGCGCGCGCTGCACACGAAGGCGCTGCGGGCCCTGATCGTGATCAGCGTGTTTTCGGCGTCCGTGGCGCTGTTTTCCGAGGTGCTCTTCGCGACGACGGGGTTCCAGCTTTCGCTGGATGACGAACCCACCTCGCGCATCAAGGACACGCCGCTCGGACCGCTGCTGCGCGCCACGGCACTGCTGCCGACGGCGCAGTCGCTCGGACACCTGCTCACGATGGGCCTGGGGCTGGTGCTGTGCCGGCCTGGCGGGCTGGTGGTTCGCCTGCTGCTGGGCGGGCTGCTCTTCGCGGGGGCGGCGGCGACGCTCAGCACCGGCTCGCTGGTCAGCGCGGGCGCGGTGCTGGCGCTGTGGCCGTTCGTGCAGTGGCCGGGGCTGGCCCTGCATTTCCTGGCAGTTCTGACCAGCCTCGGCATCGTAGCGTACCTGACCGGCGTGCTCGGCAAGCTGTGGGAAGCGCTCGTCGTGATCGGGAGCTGGGGACTCAGCGAACGCGTTGAGCTGATCAAGCGCGGCCTGCACATCGTCGAGCAGTATCCCCTCTGCGGCATCGGCGCCCGCAACGCACTGCGCGTGCTGCATCTGCCCGTGCACAACTCGTACGTGCAGATCGCGTCCGAAACCGGGTCGATCGCGGGGCTGCTGTTCATCACGCTCACATGCTACGCCGTGTTCTGCTGCGTCGCAGCGGCGCTGCGGGCGGGCGCTCCGGCGCAGCGTGCGTGGCTCACGGGACTGGCCCTGGGGATGTTCGGGATCGCGGTGCATTTTCTGTCGGAGCCGCTGGCGAACGACTATTTGACGTATGCCTTTTTCGGCCTCGCGATCAGTGCGCTGGTGGTGTATCGCCCGTCCGGCGGGGCACAGGGAGTTGCGGTATGAGAGGTCATGCGGGGCAGCTCGAGGCGCCGCGCGCCGAGCAGCGCACGCTGGGCGATTATTTCCTGGTGTTGTACCAGCGGCGCTGGCTGATCCTGTTTGTCGGCGCCGTCGCGGGCGCCACAGCCTGGTTGGTCAGCCAGCGGTTGCCTGCACAGTACGAAGCCGCCACGGAGTTCTACGTGCCGGGCGACGTGGCCGGCCCGGTGCTCGGCCCGGAGCAGGGCAAGGCACGGCTCCCGAGCGGCGAGCGCGAGCATGCGAAGGCCTACGTCAGCGTGCTGAAGGGACTGGAGGCCCGCAAGGAGCTGAGCCGCCGCTTTCCGGCCAAGTCGCTCGCCGACCTGGGGCGCGACGTGGACATCGCCGTCGACCGCATGGGGCTGATCCAGCTCTTCGTGCGGGACGCGAGTCCGCAGGTCGCGGCCGACGTGGCCAACGGCTACGTCGCCTACTTCGAGGAATTCAACCAGGGGATCATCCGCGACCAGGTCCAGCGCACGCTGGTCAACGTGGAGGAGGCGTTGGCGGCGGCCAAGACGCGCCGGTCGGACCTCGAGGACGAGCGTCGCGCGTTCAAGGAGCAGAACCACTTCGCCGCCCTCGCCACCCGCACCGAACAACTCGAACTCCGGCGCGAGGCGTTCCAGGAGAGCCGGCGCCAGGCGGAGATCGAACGGCAGGCGCTGGACGAGCGGGTCTGCCAGCTCGAGCAGCAGCTCGACCTGGAAGAGGGTTCCTACGCGGCGCAGGAAAGCGTGCTGACGAGCGGCCCGCTCGAGGCCATCCAGGCGCAGCT
Source organism: uncultured Planctomycetales bacterium (assembly GCA_964629745.1). Taxonomy (GTDB): domain Bacteria; phylum Planctomycetota; class Phycisphaerae; order UBA1845; family Fen-1342; genus JAAYXS01. Next base: position 14,646 of record CAZVRR010000042.1, read on the forward strand.
CGTCTCGATCGAGCTGGAACTGGCGGCCAAGCGCGTCGAGCTGAAGCCGGAGCACATCGAGATCGTGCTCCTCGAACGGCGGCGCGACGAGGCGCGACGCAGCCTCGAAGACGAAATGAACCGCCTCGTCGCCAGCCGGAGCAAACCGGTCGGCTCGCTGTACGAGAGTCTGCGGGCGCAGCTCACGGCTCAGTACGTCGAACGCGCCGCGCTCGCGGCACGGGCGACGGCGCTCGACCAGGCCCTGGACAAGCTGGTGGAGGAGATTGCGGCGTTGCCGAACCTGGCGACGGAGCTGGAGCGGCTGGAACGCGCGCTGGCGACACAGCAGGTCGAGATCAGCGGCCTGGAGGACCAGCGCAACTACCTGACCCGGCAGAGCCTCCAGTCGCGCAACAGCGCCATCGTGCTGCAGCGCGCCGAGCCGCCCAGGGCACCGGTGTTCCCGCTGCCCGTCCTGAACGTGACGGTCGCTGCTCTGGCCGGACTGGTCGCCGGCGTGTTCTACGCGCTGCTGCTGGATTACGTGGGCACCCGCCGGCAGCTCCAGAAGCTCCGCTACCTCGAAGCGCAGGAGTGGGTCCGCGCGCTGGTGGAGGAACACCCGGCCCGCAACGGAGGAGCGTCGGTATGATCGCGCCCGACGGCGGGTTCAACCGCTTCCGCCTGTTGCAGGTGCTCTCCGCCGCGGAGACCTACCAGCGCACGCTGGCGCGGCAGCGCCTCATTCCCGATGCACAGCGCGTCGTGGCGCGCCGGGCGTACCCGCTGGTGCGGCTGCTGGCGGCCGCGCTGCTGGGGATCGTGGCGGCCTTGTTCGCCGTGCTGGGCACGTTCCTGGTATGTAACCGGCTGTTTCACATTTGAGCAGGGTGCGGGCGAGGCGAAAGCTGCATGGCCAAGTTGATGGTGAAGGAACCCCCGCTGCCGCAGGAGCTGGCGGAGCGTCTCGGCGCCCGGCGGGAAGACCTGCTGGAATTTCTCGGCGCGTATGCCGCCGACTCGGGCAAGCTGCTCTACGAGCTGGAGTGGCTCGCACCCGCCGAGGTGAAGCGGCTGCACCGGCGGCTGCGCTGGCGGAGCTGGTGTGCGCTGGGCGAGATGCTCCTCGGCACCCTCGTGCTGTTTGCGTTCTTCGTGCTCCTGGCGCGGCTGGTGGCGGACCTGCTGGGCCTGTAAGCCGTCCCGCGCGTCTCTCCCCGGCGAGCGGGTCGCTCAGCCGGGCCCCGTCAGTTTCTCCTTCACGCTGCGGACCTTGTCTTCCATCGTCTGCGCGCGGTCGGTGCGCGTGCCGAGCTTGATCGTGGTGGAAATGCGTGGCGCGCCCATTTCGTGCACGACCTCGCGGCAGCGCTTGATCGCCGTGAACACGACGTCCCATTCGCCCTCGATGTTCGTCCCATAGGCGTGCAACTGCGTCTTGAGTCCCGCGGCGCTGAGCACACGTTCGCACGCCGCCACGTAGTGCGAAACAGACAGGCCGACGCCGATCGGAACCACGCACAGGTCGGCAATCACGTTCATCGCGCGCTCCCTATCCATTTCCGGTCAGGCCGCGCCCCCGCCCGGCCCGCGGCGCCGCGGCGCGTGCGCATTTTACCGGGCACCTGACCCGCCGGCGGCCCTGGCCGGCGCCCCGCGGTTTTTTCCCGCGCTGCATTTGCATGCGGGGGTGAACATTTTGGACATTTGGGGGGTGTCGCGTGTTCCGGTCGTTTCCGGGGCCGCGTGGTCCGGGGGGCGGCCGCTCGAGGCGCGTGGAAATCAGCCGGACCGGCTGCTGGGTGCAGCCGGCATCTCCGGAGCGGGAATTGGGGAGGAGCTGGTGCGCAGGGACGCGCTTGGTGTTCTGGCCGCGGATACCGCCGCGTGCCGCCTTCTAGAAGGAGAATGTGATGTTGAATCGGATCAAACAGTTCCTGGTCGCTGAGGATGGCCCGACCGCAACCGAATACGCGGTCATGCTGGCGCTGGTCATCATCGTCTGCATCGCGGGCATTACCCTGCTCGGCAACACCGTGAACACTGTGTTCAGCGATGTGTCGGGCGCGCTGCCGTCCGGCGGCGCCGGCGGATCTTGATGAACCGCGTCGTCGTGATCTGAAACGTTTCGGGACGGCGGCGTTCGCCCGGCGAACCCGCCGTCCCGCTTTCTGGTCCGACCGGTCCGAAACGCCGATGACATTCGGACGCATCAGCACCGGCTGGTGTGACCCTTATCGGACGCGTAGCGGAAGGCAGGCGCAGGCATGAATCCGGGCTACTGGGAACTGACGTTGGGCATCGTGATCCCCGCCACCCTGTATGCGTCGTGGATCGACTTCGCGCAGCGCCGGGTCCCTAACTGGCTGAATGCCGCGCTGGCCCTGGCCGGCCTGGCGGCCCAGACCGCCTGGTTCGGCTGGGCGGGCCTGGGCTATGGGCTGCTGGGACTGCTCGTCGGACTGGGCGTGCTGATCGTGCCCTGGCTCATGCATGGGATGGGCGCGGGGGACGTGAAGCTCATGGCCGCGATCGGCTGCTGGCTCGGACCGTGGCTCACGCTCCTGGCCTTCGCGGTGGGGGCCATCCTCGGCGGCGTCGCCGCCGTCGTGATGATCCTCGCCACCGGCCGCGCCGCGCACGCCATGACAAATATTCAGACCATCATGACCAAGATACGCCGGGTGGACACGGCGTTCGGCGAGTTCGGCGGGGCGCGCACCTTCGGCGCGACCAGCCAGCTCCTGCCGTACGGCGTACCGCTGACCGCGGGGACCATTGCGGTCCTCGTGACGTATTACGTCGGAGGGTGGCTGTCGTGAACGCAAGCAAGGGAAAGAAGCGTTGTCGGGCGGCAGCCGCGGTCGAGATGGCCGTGGTCACGCCGCTGTTGCTCACCATGCTCTTCGGCATCATCGAATACGGCTGGGTGTTCTCCGTGCGCCAGGCCCTGACGACGGCAGCCCGCGAAGGAGCGCGGACCGCCGCGCTGCCCGGGTCGACCGACGCGGACATCACCGACCGGATATCGGACTTTATGACGCCCCTCGGCCTGACGACTTATAACGTCGCCCTGACCCACTCGTCGACCGAGGATCCGAGCGAGACGGTCCAGATCACCATTCCTTATGCGGACGTGACGCTGATCGGCTCGTTCTTCGGGAGCACCGACTTCAACCTCGGTGCTACCTGCTCGATGAGAAAAGAGGGGCTGGATTAGCGGCCCCCGCCCGCGCGTGGCCCGGCCCGCGCGGTGCCCGGCGGCGTGAGCGTCGCGCCGCCAGCCGTACGGCCGCCCGCCAGGAGGCGGCCCGGGTGCGCGCCCCGCAAGTCGCGCCGGAAGGATCGGCGGTCATGAACGTCAAGGCATTCATCCCGTTGGTAGCGGGGCTGTGCGTCGGCGGCTTTGCGCTCAAGATTGGTCTGAGTACGCTCCAGAAGGCCAAGGGCGCGCCGACGACGTCGGTCTCGGTCTGCGCCGCCAACGCCGATATTCCGCGCGGCGCCGCCATTACCGCGGAGATGCTGCGCTTCGTGTCCTATCCCAGCGACCTCGTGCCGCCCGGTTCCACGAAGCAGGCCGATCAGGAGAAGCTGGTCGGACGCGTCCCGCGCCTGGATGCCCCCGCCGGCCTGCCCATTCTCGAAAGCATGCTCCTGCCCCCGGGTACGCCCGCGGGCGTCCACGTGCCGCCCGGCCTGCGCGCCGTCGCGGTGAAGATCGATGAAGGCTCCGGCGTCGACTACCACCTCGAGCCGGGCAGCCGCGTCGACGTCGTCGGCTACTTCCAGATCCAGGAGGGCGGCAAGCGCGAGACGATCGCCCGCACGCTGATCGAAAACGTCGAGGTGGCGGCGGTCGGCGCCAAGCTCAGCCCGGTCAAGGGCGAGGAAGAAGGCAAGGGCGCGCGGCCGACCCGTGCGGTTACGCTGCTCGTGAAGCCCGACCGCGTACCGATCCTGCACCTGGCCGAACAGCGTGGCAAGATCAAACTCAGCATGCGCAACGGGGGGGATCCCGAGGAAGCCGGCCTGACCGAGCCCGTCAGCGATTCACAGCTCCTCGACAACGAGGAGACTCCCGCAATCGCCCAGGCCGAGTCCCCGGCCGAGCCGCCGGCCGCCGACAGCGGCCTGCGCGGCTGGATCGGCCGGCTGTTCACGAAAGCCCCCACGACCCAGCCGGCTGTCACGGAACCCGTCGCCGAGGTTCCGCCGCCGGCCCCGGCGCCGCCCCCCGGGCCTCCGCCGTGGGTCGTGCAGATTTACCGCGGCGACGCCGTGGAAACGGTGCAGTTCGAGAACCGCGATTCGCGGCGCCGCGCCGTCGTGGCGCCGCCGGAGAATACCCGTGCGGCGCGGCCGAACCTGTTTCGCCGCCCGGGTGAGGCGGTCGCGGTAGCGCCGCCGACCGCTCCGCCGGCCGGTGCAGCACCCGCGGCCCCCGCGGCCGGGCCGGCC
>CAZVRR010000043.1:0-1425 GCA_964629745.1 uncultured Planctomycetales bacterium
CACGCGCCTTCCGCTCGCTCGACTCGGCTTCCTGGCGCGCCTGCTCGCCGCCCGGTGGCGCGCCAGGTCGTCTGCCAGCGCGCCCGCCGACTCGTAGCGCCGCGTCCGGTCCTTCTCCAGGCACTTCATCACGATCCAGTCGAGTTCGCCGCTGATCAGCGGGCGCAGCCGGCCAGGCTCAACCCGCCGGTTGGCGGCGATCGTCGGCAGGGCCGCGGCGCTGCGCGAAAGCCGCAGGCTGGGCCGCGGCGCATCGACCTCGCGGATGACGCGCTGAATCTCGGTGAAGCCGGCCCGGCGCAGCTGGTCGACGCCGAACGGCGTCGTGCCCGTCAGCAGCTCGTACAGGATGACGCCGAGCGAGTACACGTCGGTGCGCGTATCGATGTCGGGTGAGCCCTCGGCCTGCTCAGGGCTCATGTACTCCGGCGTGCCGATGAACTGGCCGCACTCGGTGAAAAGCGTCTTGTCGGTCAGGCGCGCCGCGGTGGCCTTGGCGATGCCGAAGTCGATGACCTTGGCGTGGGGACGTCCGTCCTGCATGCTGACGAGGACGTTGGACGGCTTGAGGTCGCGGTGGATCACGCCCCGCTGGTGCGCGTGCTGAACCGCATGGCAGACCTGCGTGACCAGCTCGAGTCGCTCGGGGATCGTGAGATGTTCGCGGTCGGCGAATGTCGTGATCGTTTCGCCGGGGCACAGCTCCATGACGAAGTAGGGCCGGCCGGTGTCCGTGGCGCCGGCGTCCAGCACGTGGGCGATGTGCGGATGGTCCATCAGGGCCAGCGCCTGCCGCTCCTGCTCGAAGCGCGCGATGACCTGTCGCGTGTCCATGCCAAGCTTGACGATCTTCAGCGCGACCTTGCGCTGCACCGGTTCGCGCTGCTCGGCGACGAAGACCACGCCGAAGCCGCCCTCGCCGATCTGCTGCAACAGCCGGTAACGGCCGATGACGGTGCCCGGGCGGGCTGCACCCGGTGCGAGCGACGTGGTCTCGGCGGCGACGGCATCGCGCGACGGCCGCGTCGGGAGTGCTTCCGGCGCGACGCCGTGGCCGTTGGGCTGTGTTTCATCCGGCGCGTCCATGACGGCGCACCTCCTGGTTCGGACTGAGCTGGCGCGCCATTGTAGCGGAAGGAGCCGATCCACCGGGCGCAGAAGCCCATGCCGGTATGAGGGCACGCTCAGGAGAGGGCGTCGGGCCCCCCGGCCGATCGCAACAAGACCGGTGCCGCGCATTCGCGCAGCGTGCTTTTGCGAACTGCTTCGCGACCTTCGCGACCTTCGCGGTGCGTCACAACGGCTTCGACAAGCTGGATTCACCACGAACGGCCTGCCGGGCTGGGGGTCTCGTCGAACCGGCGATAGTCGGAGTTCCGATGACTTTCTTCATGAGCTTCCCGCCTTCGGCGGTCACCCCCATTC
>CAZVRR010000043.1:1435-15171 GCA_964629745.1 uncultured Planctomycetales bacterium
GTCCGTGGTGCACCGGTTACGGCGTCAGCAGCTCGATAAAGGGATCCACGTCGAACGCGTCCAGCGCGCCGTCGCCATTGATATCGGCGCTGGCGGGATCGCATTGCGGGTACTGCTCGGCATATCCGCCCGGATCCGTCAGGACGAGCACGAACGGGTCGATGTCCAAGGCGTTCACGACCCCGTCGCAGTTTACATCGCCCGGCAGGGCCGTCTCGCACGACAGGTTGAAGATGTGCACGGCGTCGATCGCCGCTTCCGTCTTCGAATTATTCGGATTGTCGCTCGTCGTGAAGCGCACACGCACCGTGGCCGTCGGCACGATGTGGTCGATCAGGTGGACTTCGTGTCGCTGCCAGCCCTCGTACCCGGGCACGTGCTCGAGCAGCAGCCAGGTCGCGCCGTCGTCGGTGGAGACCGCGACGTCCAGGAAGTCCTCGGCCGCCGTCCCCGCATCGTCGCAGCTCATCCAACGTGCGTAGCGCAGCACCGGGTCGCCCATCCCGCCCAGATCCAGCGCCGGCGAGATCAGGTGCGTGGGTCCGCCGTCCACGTCGGAGTTGCCCGCGCGGTTGGCGGTCAGGAAGCACTGGCCGGAGGCGTCCCAGTCCTCGAGTGGATCGCCGTCGGCTCCGCTGTCCGCGGGCATCCCGCGTTGCCACGCGCCGTCATCCAGGTCCGCGCTCTCCACCGTCCAGCCGTGGTCGATCTCAAAGTCATCCATCAGGACCGGTGTTACCGTCGCGATGGTGGCGGTGAGCAGTTCGACGGGCGCGTTGGACGGATACGTCACGAGGTCACCCACGGCGCTTTGCGCCGAGAAGTAGAACTCGGGAACACCGCCGCAGGGCGGGTCGGGCAACGTAGCCAGGTACTGGTGCCCGCCCACGTGCGCCAGCGGGGCGGCCAGGAACGCGCCGCCGTCGAAGCGGTAATGAATGAGGGCCGAGCCGTCGAGGTAGCTTTCGCGGCCGTCGTGAATATAGACGGCGAGCGGCAGATCGACGCCGGGCGCGATGAACTCGGGCACAAGGCTGTCGAGCGTGATCTTAAGGGGATAGAGCGGCTGGAGCGGCCAGGCCAGCGTGGCGGCCTGGTAGACCTGCGCCGGCCCGCTGCTGTCGATATCCTGGGCCCACGCCACGATGCGAATATTCTCCGGGTTGCTCCAGCTTGTCGGATCGAACGTCATCTCCTGCGTGAGGCGCACGCTGTCGCCGGGATTCACGACCACGTCCAGCGGCTCGAGCGCCTGGCGGAAGCACTGCCGTGAATACGTCGGATCCGCCGGGTACCAGTCGAGCGCGTGGACAATGTAAATGCGCAGATTGCGCGGCTCCCCGCTCGGCTCGACCAGCACGTTCAGATCGATGGCGAAGGTGGACGAACTGCCGGAGGGCTCCGCGCCGAGATCCAGCACGACGTCGGTCGTCAGATCAAGGTGCTCGTACACCTTCGGGATGTAGCTCATGCCCGCGTATGTGCCGGCGAAACCTTCCGTACCGTCCAGCCACATCACCGGCGTCGTACTCACGCCGTAGAACGTGCCGCGGTCCGTGCCCCACGGATACGTGTACGAATCGTTGAGGTGATAGACGACACCGGCGAACTGACCGGGCAACTGATCGAGAACTGCATTGAACGCCAGACTGGCGTCGATGCAACTGCTTCAGCCGCTGAGCGAGACGAATTGCTCGCCGAGCACGACCCGCTGAGCGGCCTGGCTCGACAAGGCCGACAGCGCCAACAGCGCAAATACAAGTGCAAGACTTCTGGCTCGCCTGTCCATGGATCTTCCTCCAGAAATGCACCCGGGGGCAGGACTGACCGCGACGCGCGATGTCGAAGCCCCCGTCCATCCCATATCCCCCATTATGGGAATCCCTTTTGCCTGAACAAGCGCATCGTGCGCCGCGAGACAGAAAATGACACCGGCGTGGGGGGCGGTCCGGGACACTTCGCCTGCCCCAGGCGTGGTGTCCTCGCGCCGGGCGGGTTATAGTCGGGCCGGTTCGTTCCCGTCGACAAGCGAACAGGAGCCTCAGCCATGAAGCGCGCATTGCTCAGCGGGGTGACCGGCCAGGATGGTTCCTACCTGGCCGAGCTGCTGCTCGAGAAGGGCTACGAGGTCCATGGGCTGATGCGCCGCTCGAGCACATTCAACACGGATCGGATCGATTCGATCTACCGCGACCCGCACGACCCGGACACTCACTTCTTTTTGCACTACGGCGACCTGTCGGACGGCAGCGCGCTGCGACACGTGCTGGATCGCGTCCAGCCCGACGAGGTCTACAACCTCGGCGCCCAGTCACACGTGAAGGTCTCGTTCGCGCAACCGGAGTACACGGCAGACATTGTCGCGACCGGCACGTTGCGCTTGCTCGAGAGCCTGCGCGACTACGTGCACGCGAGCGGCCGGCCGGTGCGCATGTACCAGGCCGGCTCGTCAGAAATGTTCGGCGCCTCTGCGCCGCCACAGGACGAGCGCACGCCGTTCTACCCCCGCAGTCCATACGCCGTCGCCAAGGTCGCGGCGCACTGGTTCGCAGTGAACTACCGGGAAGCGTACGGCCTGTTCGTCGCCAACGGCATTCTGTTCAACCACGAATCGCCCCGCCGCGGCGAGACGTTCGTCACCCGCAAGATCACGCGGGCGATCGGGCGGATCAAGCTCGGCCTGCAGGAGCACGTGTACCTGGGAAACCTAAACGCCCGTCGAGACTGGGGTTACGCTGGAGACTACGTCGAGGCGATGTGGCGGATGCTCCAGCAGGAGCGGGCGACGGACTTCGTCATCGCTACGGGGGTCGCCCACTCGGTGGGTGAATTCGTGGAGGAGGCCTTCCAGCATGCCGGCCTGGACTGGCGTGCGCACGTGCGGCTGGATGAGCGCTACCTGCGGCCGACGGAGGTGGACCATCTCTGCGGGTCGCCACGGAAGGCCCGCGAGGTGCTCGGCTGGCAGCCGAAGGTGGGGTTTGCCGAGCTGGTGCGGATGATGGTCGACCACGATCTCGAGTTGGCGCGGCAGGAGGAGACGCTGCGGGATGCCGGGCACCGCGTGGCCCTGCGCGGGGTCGCGAATGCGTGAGGATGACAAGGTCTACGTCGCCGGACATCGCGGGCTGGTCGGATCGGCCCTCGTGCGGCGCCTGGCCGGGGCCGGATTCACCCGGCTCCTGACGCGCGAGCGCAGCGCGCTGGACCTGGCGCGTCAGGAGGCGGTCGAGGAGTTCTTCCGGCGCGAGCGGCCGGACTACGTGTTCCTCGCCGCGGCGCGCGTCGGGGGAATTCTCGCCAACGACACGCAGCCGGCGGACTTCATTCGCGAAAATCTGCTGATCCAGACGCACGTGATCGACGCGGCCTGGCGACACGGCACCCGCAAGCTGCTGTTTCTCGGTTCCTCCTGCATCTACCCGAAGCATGCGCCGCAGCCGATGCGCGAGGACCACCTGCTGACCGGCCCGCTGGAACCGACGAATTCCGCCTACGCGATCGCGAAAATCGCGGGACTGGAGATGTGCGCCGCCTATCGCCGGCAGTACGGCTTCGATGCGATCGCCCTGATGCCGACGAACCTGTACGGGCCGGGGGACAACTTTGACCTGGAGTCTTCGCACGTGCTGCCGGCCCTGATTCGCAGGTTCCACGAGGCCAGGCAGCGGGGGGCGGATCACGTCGAATTGTGGGGCACGGGCAGCCCGCGCCGTGAATTCCTGCACGTGGACGACCTCGCCGACGCCGCCGTGTACTTGATGCAGAACTACTCGGGGGCGGACATCGTCAACGTGGGCGTGGGCACCGACATCTCAATCCGCGAACTGGCCGGGCTGGTGCGCGAGATCGTCGGGTTCGCGGGCGAGCTGCGTTTTGACCCCCGCAAACCGGATGGCACGCCTCGGAAACTGCTGGACGTGTCCCGGCTGCATTCCCTAGGCTGGCGGGCGCGGATTCCCTTGCGCGAGGGCATTCGCACCACTTACGAATGGTTCCTGCACACACAGGCGGTGCGCGGCCGGCCCGCCGCTCCTTACTCCATCGGACCGGCGTCGGCGTCGTCGGGCGGCTCTTCTGTCGGCTGAGCCTCCCCGGCGGAGTCCGCGGACGGTGCGGATTCCGCCGCACCAGCCAGCGTCACGCGCGCCGCATGGATTGCGAAACTGCTGTTCGCATTCGGGCGCAGGTCCGCCGCCACCCGCCACGTCACAATCGGCTGCTCACCGAAGGTCCGCGGCTCGAAGTACCCGCTTGGTACGCTCGGGACAAACCTGTACGTCGCCTGGAAGCCGGATACTGGTCGGGCGCCCCGTGCGTCCATCGGCCATGCCCAACGGGCGACGGTGCCGCCCTCGGCGTCGTAGCCGGTAACGGTTACGCGTTCGAGCGACTCGGCCTGCCAGACGCTGAGTTCAAGCTCCAGCGCGCGCGATTCCGGGGTGCGGAACCTGATGCCGCCGGTGGCAGGTTCATCGCCCACGGGCCCGGCCCGCAGCGCGCAGCGCAGTTCGCTGTCGGTGCGCGTGAGCTGCACGTCGCAGCCTCCGGTGGCGCGGCGCCGCACCTCGTCCAGGTCCGCCGGGGACAGTGCGACGCGCCGGCCCGCAGCGGCATCGCGGGGCGCGCCGGGCAGAACGAAGGCCAGGTCGTGCAGGATGAAGCCGGCGCTGGTTGTGGGCTGCACCCGCACCACCAGCCGGAACTCGTCAATGCACGACGTCGCCGGCGGCCCCGCGGTTCTGCCCCGGCCACCCTCCTGCTTCTTGAAATGCGCGGCGCCGGCGTCCGGAGTGAGCACATAAGTCCCGCGCTTGTCCGGCGGCATCGTATTTCGCCCGCGCGCGTGCCATTCCCAGCGCAGGATGTCTTCGCGCTTCAGCGTTCCGTCCGACTGCGCCACTTCGCCACGTCCGGTCGCATAGATGGACTGGATGCACTCGGGGTCCAGCCAGGTCACGTCGAGGACCACGGCGTTCATTCCGCCGCGCACCGGCACCCGGATCCCGCCGTATTGATGATCTGACGTGTCGCTCGATCCGCGAACGCGGCAATTCAGGCCCGCGGGTTCGCGTGTGAGTTCGGTCGCGCACGTGCGTGACGAGAGGCTCCGCGTCGTGTCGCCGTCCTGCACATCGATCCGGACCTGTTGCGGGCCCAGGTGCGCGTACGGCGGGTTCGGCTCCCAGCCGGGGCCCAGGGTATACAGCCGGCGATCTGCGCCCGTGACGAAGAGGGCCACGCTGCCGCCGACCGCCAGCACCACGAGCGCCAGCTTGACGCCGCGACCGCCCCAGCGACCCAGGTCGTGCGAGCCGAACAGCAGGTCACACACCAGGGCAGCCAGTGGGACGAGGAACAGCGGATCGGACATCAGGCGGTAGCGACCGGCCACCACTGTCAGCGACAGCCCGCCGACGTAGCAGGCCAGCGGGGCAAGGACATAAGCGAACTGCCGCGGGCGCGCCAGCGCCAGGGCGACCGCGAGCAGCATGAGCGGCGCCGCGACGACCCGCGCGTACTGGTGCCAGCGCCGGTTCCGGAGTTCGAGCTGGCGACCGGCCTCGACGACCGAGGCGGGGTACTGCTTCGGCCAGTACCCGGCGCAGACCAGCTCATCGTTTTCGGGTGTCGGAAAGAAGTACTTGGCCGCGAAGACGTCGGGGGATGTCCCGACGTGGCGCGCCAGTCGCACGAGGCTGAGCGCCAGGTAGCGCCCCGGATTCGCGCGAATCCACTGGCGTGCCTTCTGCTTGTAAAGCTGATACTGCTCCAACTCGCCGAGCTTGTGATGATTTGGCTCACGCGGGGGCGGCGGATTGCCGCCGTCGGTGGAGCGCCAGTTGTTGCCCCACCACAGCGCGTAGCCGCCCTGCGTGGAAATCGTCGTCCAGCCGTAGCCGAGGGCATGGTTGCGCCAGAGCCACGGTGCGACCGTGAGGATCATGGCGCCCGCGCAGCACGCCAGCACGCGCGCCTTGCGCTCTCGCCGCAGCGGATCGTACAGCGCGAGCAGCAGCCAGGCGGGCACGAAGAACAGCGAGACCGGCCGCGTGAGAAGCGCCGCGCCGCCGGCCAGCCCGGACAGCATCGCCAGCAGCCACTGCTGTGTGCGACCGCGTGCCTGCTGGGCGGCGACCAGCGCGCCGAGCCCCGCGACGACCAAGAAGACGGCAAGATTGTCGGCCGCCAGCATGGGAACATAGACGACGGCAGTGGGCCACAGCGCGTGCAGCACGCCGGCAGTGATACCGACCCGGCGGGAGACGGTCCGGCCCGCCAGCAGGACGAGCAGCGCCGAGGTCAGCGCCCCGAGCACGGCCTGTGCGGCAGCGACAGCGGTCCAGTTGTGCCCGCACGTGGCGTAAATCGCAGCCAGGAAGGCAATGTAGCCCGGCGTGCGATAGGCAATGTAGGCGGGGGCGGCATCCGGCGCTTGCCGAAGTCCGACGCGATACTCGATATCGAGAATGCGGCTGCGAAATTCGCCCGTTTCGACCCAGTGCAGCGCCATGCGGTCGTAGCTGTACGCGTCGGAAATCGGCGTGATCTGCGCGTGCGCCGCCCATAGCAGGCGGACGGCCAGCGAGCCGATGAAGACCCACACGAACGCGCGGGTCAGCGCCGGTCTCACGCAGGCGGCGGACGACGCAACGGCGGAGGACACAGCGCTCATCCGATCTCAACGTGGCGGGCGCCCCCGGCCCGCTAACGCGGTCGACGGGCCCGGATGTACAGGGAGCCGGCGAATTCGCGAATCCCCGGCAGCGCCTCCAACGCGCGCCCCATGGTGTTCACCAGCGGCATCAGCGTGGACGGGGTGCTGGGGTGAAGCCAGTCGAACGGGACGATGGTGGGCTCCTGGAACCCTGCCGCCTGCAATTGTGCGATCAGCTTCCAGCGCACGAAAGCCGTTTCGTCGGGCGAGATATACCAGAACACGCGCGGGAGCACGCCCCGCAGGTTCCGCTCGGCCCACACCTGGGGATTGAGGAGGTTGGGCTCCGCAAAGCTCAGGACGCCGCCCGGCGCCAGCAGGTCGTGGATTCGTTTCAAGGCCGCGTCAAGATCCAGGTGATGAAGGATGGAGGAGCCGATCACGGCGTCGAACGGCCCGTCGACATCGCACTCTTCGAAGCGCCGGCATCTGAACCGGATCCGGTCGGCGGGCAACCCGCGCGCTGCGGCGCGGGCCAGCAGGTCGGGCGAGATGTCCACCGCCAGGATCTCTGCACCCGACGCGGCGAACTCGGCCGTGAAGAGCCCGGTCCCGCATCCGACCTCCAGCGCGCGGACCCCCGGTCCCAGGCCGGCGCCGCGGGCGATCAGCGCCGCACGCCGGCGGGCGCGTTCCTGGCCCGCGCGTGTTCCCCAGCCCCAGACGGTTTCCGTGTCGCGCTGTGCCAGCAGCCGGCCGTGTTCGATCTCGTGCGCGGCGCGGGGCGTGGCGGCATCCATTTGATTCGTGGTCATAACAGGGCCCAGTCTACCACGCCTCCCCGCTGCCGGGCGAGTTTGTTCTCCGCACGACGACCAGCGCGAACATGGCGAGTTGTGGCAGCGCGGGCTCCAGCGCGCGCTCCACGCTGCGCCAGAACGGATAGCTCCAGCCGGGCACCAGGCTGCGCAGGGACACGCCGCCCGAGACAAGGTAACGCAGCGGCATCATCGGCTGCACGGTGTCCAGCGCCCAGCACGGGAACTCGGCGGCGAGGCGCTCGCGGTCGCGGCAGAAGAGAATCCAGGGTAACGCGCCGTTGGCCCCGGAAAGCGGGCCGCTCGCGGGGAATTCCCACTCCGGCGTACCCTGATCGAACGGCTCGTGGTGCAGGTACCGGTACACGAAGCGCGACCAGGGCGTGAGCCAGGGTTCGATCATCGCCAACACGCCGCCGGGCCGGACGCAGCGGGCAGCCTCGCGCAGAAACTGGCGCGGCCGTGAGAGGTGATGCAGCACGTTCGTCATCAGGATCGCCCGCAGCTCCGCGCGCGCGAATGGCAGTTGGTGCGCATCGATCACGCGGTCGACACCGGGGCACGGGAACACGTCCGATGTAATGAGTTCCGGCAGGCGCTCGCGGAGAAAGCCGCCGCCGGAACCGAGCTCGAGCACCGCCCCCGCGCCCGCCGGCACGGCCGCGCTCAGGCAGGCGTACCACTCGTCGTAGATCCGGCGCAGGAACACCTTCTCGCGCACGACCTCGCGGCGCAACGCGGTCGTCCGGGGATCGTCGAGGTCGAGCCCGCGCGTCTTCGGGTGGGCCAGCCAACGCTTGAGGGTGCTAACGCACATCGCGGCGTGCCGTCTACACGAACTTCAACCGGCGTGCCGCGAACAGCACCATGCGCAACAGCATGCGGCCGTGACGCCAGCGATCGATGTTCGTCGTGCCGTAGGTGCGCTCGCGGTAGCGAATCGGCAGGTCGACGATCTTGAGGTTCAGGCGCGCCGCCCCGAACAGCAGGTCGAAATCGCCGAACGGGTCGAAATCGCCGAAGTACGCGCGGTTCGCGACGATCGTCTCGTACTCGTGCTTCCACAACACTTTTGTGCCGCAGAGCGTGTCGCGGACCGGCTGCCCCAGCACCGAGGTGAAGGCCCAACTGAAGAACTTGTTGCCGAGCAGGTTGAAGAAGCGCATGGCGCGCTCCTCCATCGGGTACACCAGCCGCACCCCGTTGATGAACTCGCCACGTCCGCTGACCAGCGCCTCGTAGAACAGGGGCAGGTCCTCCGGCGCGACGGTCAGGTCGGCATCGAGAATCATCAGCACGTCGCCCGTCGCCGCTGCAAAACCGGTGCGCACCGCGTCGCCTTTGCCGCGCCCGCCCTGGCGCAGCAGTTGGCAGCGGCGCTGCGGGTTCTGCTGGATCGCACGGCCGATGGCGGCGTACGTATCGTCGGTGGACCCGCCCTCGACGAACACGAGTTCCGTTCCGGCGCCGAGCTCGGGCGTACGCGCGAAGATCTGCGGGATGTTGCCGGCTTCGTTTCGCGCCGGAACCACGACCGAGACGCGTGGCGCCGCGCGCGGCCCCGCGGCCGCGGGTTTCGGACGGGCGACGATGAAGTTCGTCAGCGCCAGCCAGCGGAAGGGGGCGAAGCGCACGAGGACCCGGTTCGCCAGGCGTGCCAGCCCGGGGATGCGCAGCGGCAGCAGAACCTCGGGCCAGGTGCGGAGCACCTCGAAATCCGCCAGGTACAGCAGGTTGCGCAGGTCGTGCAGCGTCAGCCAGTTCTGCCGGAGCGTGGGCTTGGCCAGGCCCACGCGCTCGGTCAGCCCCAGCGGCGCTTCCCACAGCCGGCTGTAGGAATTGATGATCACGCGCGTGCGCGGCGTGCAGACACGCGCAACCTGCCCCAGCACCGCCTGCACATCCCAGACGTCGTTGAGCAGATCGGAGAGGATGACGAAATCGAACTCTCCCGCGATCGACAGCTCGTGCACGTCGGCATGGACGAATTCCAGCCCCGGGTGGCGCCGCGCCGCGCGCGCCACCATTTCCGCCGAGAAGTCCACGCCCACACCGTGCCGCGGCTGCAGCGCCGCCAGCAGGTCGCCGCGGCCGCAGCCGATCTCGAGCACGCGCTGCCCGGGCGGGACGAGGTGCCGGTAGATCTCGTGCAGGCGCTCGTGGTAGGCCCCGCCCCAGGTCTGCCAGGTATCGAGCAGGCGGGCCAGCGCGTCCCAGCGGCGCAGTCGGCGCCGCCGATATTCGCGGGCGGCGTCGTCGTGGCGAAAGGTCGCCCCGGGAGCGCGGCGCATCTCGGCGGCGCTGGCGGCTGCCCCGGCGCGGGGGCCGGGAGCCGAATCCTGGACTGGAATTCCAACGTGCGAAGAACTCACGGCGACACTCTCACGCAGGCAGTGAACTTGCCGCCCGCGCTGGCTAGGCTACCGGCCTGGCGCGGAAGGCGTCAACGCCGGACCGGGTTCCGCCGGCGACCGGACCTCCGCCGCTCTGCGCGCCCGCATCACGGCGGCAGATGGGGACGAGCCGGCGGCTCCAGGCGCCGGCGCGCGGCGTCGCGCTGTGCGCCAAACGTCCGCTCCACCTGCGCGACGGGGACCGAGACCAGCACGAGGTCCCCGGCTTCGATGCGCACGAGCTTGCCTTGCAGATCGGTGTACATCCGGCTCGGCGGCGCCACCAGCCCCTCGCGTGCTTCGAAACCGTAGCCGCGTGCGCCGCCGCTGTCCGGCAATTCACACTCGCCCAGCGGCTGAATCAGGTACGCCACCAGCGCGCGGGTCTGGGTGTCATAAATCGCGAAGGCGTACAGCTCCGCCGGGGCGCGGAGCAGCAGTTCCGGCAGCAGCCGCACCCACGCCAGGTCCAGGTAGCGCGGCCCGGTTGGAATCGGCGGCTGCGGCTCCGGCAGATCCACGTCCAGGTTCGTGGAGAAGCTCGAGACCAGCGTGTTTCCCTCGCGCACGCACTGATCCAGCTCGATGTACAGGCGTTGCGACACCACGTCGGCCGCGGGAAGCTGCGTCTGGCGGTTCTCGATCAGCTCGGTGCGGAAATCGTGGCTGCTGAAGGCATCGACGCGCGCGTGGCGCACGGTCCCGTCGTCCGCGAAACGCCAGGATTCCTCGTGCACCCAGAGCCCCGGCTGCCGCGCCGCAGGCCCCGCGCTGCCCGGTCGCTCGCCGGCACTGCACGTGCGGGACAGGTACCCGATCGACTTTTCCGCAAGCCGAATCTCGTAGGCGCGTTCAGTGCCGTCCAGCGGAACCGACGCGGCGCCCGCGTGCAGCTCTTCCAGCACGGCCCGGCCGCGCTCGAATGCGGCGTTGATCGCTTCCGCGGCCACCGGGTCGTACTGCACCCGCAGCGAGCCGGCAATCTCGTCGAACTCTGTCTTCAAGCGCTCTTCGTCGGCCGGCGCGGCGACGGCGCCGGCGTACAGCACGACGCACACGGTGTGCGAATCGAACGGGACGCACAGGTAATACGTGATGGTGCGCGTTCCGCCCAACTTCGTGTCGACCATCAGCGTCGCTCGCTCGCTGATCTCGTCGCTCCAGCGGTGCTGCGGGATCTTCCGCCCGCCGTGCGCCTTGCCCAGGCTGACGAGGAATTCGTCGAGCCACTCGGGGAACGCGGGCATGTTCGGGCTGCGGAAGGCGAAGACCTGGAGCAACTGGTTGGTCGCGCGGTTGTTGCCGCGCAGGATGCCGATCGAGCCTTCCGGTCCGGGATAGCGGGCCCGGTCGTAGCTCCAGCCCGCGGGCACGCGCAGCTCGAACCCGAACGTCGGATCGGAATAGGGGATCAGCCCGATGTAGCCGGGGGCCGACGTCGGCTGCGTCGTTGCGGGGGCTGGCGGCGCCTGGGCTGCGACGGGCGCCGCACCGGCCCCGAGTGCGCCCAGCCAGAACAGCCCCGCGGCCGACACGGGACGCCAGTGCACCGACCCCGGCCACCTACTCGTATGAACTCCCATCTTCGTGCAACTCCGCGGGCCGTCCCGCGACGGCCGCAGCCAGTGTACGCGAAAGCGCCGGCGCCGGGCGAGCATGATCCGTCGGCAGGCGTGGTCAGCACGCCGTCGGTGCAGCGTCGCGCAGGACGTGGCCGGCCGCGTCGCGTCGCACGGGCCGGTACAGCGTGTCGCGCTCGACGGGTTCGCAGCCGGCCTCGCGCAGCAGGCGGTGAATCTGCCGCACGTCGAGCTCCTGGTGCGTGGTGCCGCGGCCCTCGCGCTTGGTGATGTCGTACCAGACCACGGTCCCGTCGAAATCGTCCACTCCCCAGTCCAGTGCGACCTGCGCCAGCTTGGGCGTCTGCATGATCCAGAAGGCCTTGATGTGATCGAAGTTGTCGAGCATGAGCCGCGCGATGGCCAGCGTCCGCAGGTCGTCCAGCCCGGTCGGCCCCGGCAGGTGGGCCAGTTCGCTTCCCTCGGGAATGAACGACAACGGAATGCAGCACTGGAACGCCGCCGGCCGCCCGGTGCGCGATTCGTCCTGGTGCGCGCGCAGCTTGAGCAGGTGTTGCACGCGTTCCTCGACCGTCTCGATGTGCCCGTACAGCATCGTGGCGTTCGTCGGAATGCCGAGCTCATGCGCAACCCGGTGCACGTCGAACCAGTGCTGCTCGCCGACCTTGGCCCGGAAGGCCTCGGCGTGTACGCGATCGTCGAAGATCTCCGCGCCGCCGCCGGGCAGGCTGTCCAGGCCCGCTTCGCGCAGCGCCAGCAGGACCTCGCGGATGCTCCGGCGCGGCCTGCTGATGCGGGTGAAATGCACGATTTCGATTGCGGTGAAGGCCTTGATGTGCAGCCCGGGGCAGGCCTGGCGCAGGGCCGCGCACATGTCCACGTAGTAGGAAAAAGGCAGGCGCGGATGGAGCCCGCCCACGATGTGCACTTCCGTCGCGCCGCGCTCCACGGCTTCCCGAGCCAGCGCCACGATCTCGTCGATGCGATACTCGTAGCCGTCGGTCCCGCGGCCGTCTTCCGGCGCATCGGCTGCTCCGGCGCGGGCCGGATACGGCCGGTAGAACGAGCAGAACTTGCAGCGCAGCACGCAGTAGTTTGTGTAGTTGATGTGTCGATTGATGTTGTAGTAGGCCTTGCGCCCGTGCCGCCGCTCACGCACCGCGTTGGCCAGCTCACCCAGCGTGAAGATATCGCGCGTATGATAGAGGGCCAGTCCGTCGGCCGCGGACAGCCGCTGGGCGGCGAGAACTTTCTCGCGAATGGGCTGAAGCGCCGGATCGGTCGCCGGTCGAGCTGTGGCCGTCACCCGGATCTCCTGTCCGCGCACGGCTGCCCCGGGCGCCGCGCACGTGCTGGAATCTTAGCGGAGTGACGGGAAAACGCCCGCGGGCCGCCGGCGGGCAGGCGGAGTACGGATGATGAAAGCCGGGTCGAATCCCAAGCATGCCCACGCCGGCGGAAAACGCGCCATCCTGGGCGCGCTGCTGGTGCTGACGATCGCGCTCGTCGGGCTCGTCAGCGTGCAGGTCTTCCGGGGCACCGTGCCGCGGCCGGAACCGCTTGCCGGCGGCGAACGGCTGCCGGCCGCCACGCCCACCGCCGCCGCACCCCCTGCCACGGCGCCCGTCGCCGCCGCCCCGAGCGCCTCCGACGCCCCGCAGACGCCGGCGTTCACCGCGCGCACCATGGACGGGCGGACGCTGAATTACCCGGCCGACTTCCGCGGCAAACTGGTCCTGCTGGACTTCTGGGCAACCTGGTGCGGTCCGTGCCGCGCCGAAATTCCCTACCTGGCCCGCGCCTACGAGAAGTTCCGCGGCCAGAACTTCGAAATCATCGGGATCACGCTCGATGCCAACCAGCGGATACCCGCCAGCCGGGTCGAAGCGTTTGTGCGCGAGCAGGGCATGACCTGGCCCCAGGTCTACGAACAGGTGCAGCCGATCGCGCTCAGCTACGGCGTCAGCGGGATTCCCGCCGGCTTTCTGGTCGACGGAGATACGGGGCGCCTGGTCGCGCGCGGCCCGGCCGTGCGCGGCCCGCGCCTGGAGCAGACGATTACCCGCAACCTGAAGGGAACACCCCCGCCGCCGTAACGTTCACCCCGACCGCACGGCCCCGCGCACGCGCCGCACGAACTCCTCCAGCGTGCTGCGCAGGTGCAGCGCCACGAAATATTCGCGATTCAACGCCATGGCGTCGAGGCGCCGCCGCTGCTCGAGATCACCGAGCTGCTGCTCGAACTCCGCGGGCCGCCACGGATCCCGCTCGAGCAGGTGCACGTTGA
>CAZVRR010000043.1:15271-18902 GCA_964629745.1 uncultured Planctomycetales bacterium
TGCTGCTCGAACTCCGCGGGCCGCCACGGATCCCGCTCGAGCAGGTGCACGTTGACGCGCCGGATCTCCTCGAAGACCAGTCGCCGCGTGGCGTGGTCAGCCGGATGGTGGCTGCGCAGCTCGTCCGATCGCCGGATCATTTCCGCGCGGCGTTGCAGCAGGTCCGCGGGCAGGTCGCGCAGGTAGCGCTGCGGATTGAAGCGGATGTCGCGGCTGGCGCGCCGGAGCTGATCGATTTCCCGTTCATTGACCCCGGCGCGCGGCAGCGGCAGGTACGCCGTGCCGGTCACGCACGCCATGGGCGCGTGTACGGCGCCGAAGAAGCGTTGCACGTACCCGTCGGTCACCTCGTCGTACTTCGCACCGCCGATGCCGTGCAGGAACAGGTCGGCCAGCAGCAGCCGCGCGACCCCGGACAGCGTCAGGGCCCGCGGCCGCACCTGCCAGCCCTGGTTCTCACACGCCCAGGGCGCAGCGGCCTGGGCCGCGTCCGCCAGCCGCCGCAACTCGAAACGATCGATCTCGGTGTCGTCCGCAAACAGCGTGACGTTCGCACCGGCGTGCTGCGCGAAGAGACGCCGGCGCGGACCGTCGCACCGAAACACCCACAACGGCAGTTCGATCCGCTCGTCCCGCACCGCCAGCGGCGGCACAGGCCGGGCCGCGTTGCGCACGCGATGTCGCACGCGATAGTCGCGCTGTGCCGCGTTGTAGTCGGCCGCCAGGCGCGCGGCGTGGAGCACCAGGTGTGCGGCGAAGGCGCGAAACTCGGGCGTCCGGCACAGCGCGGAAACGCGGAGCTCGCGCACGCCGGGCATTCCCAGCGCCTCCTCCAGGGCACGCCGGCCGCGGGCCAGTCCGTCGCAGTACACGATCGGCTGCGTCCCCGCAGCGAGCCAGGCCTGCGTGAAGGGGCCCAGCAGGGAATCGTCCGCGTGCTCGTACAGGCGCGCGATGCGCGCGAAGAACTCGTGCCACGCCTCGCGCGCCATCGGCGGCTGGCATTCATCGGGGCGCCGCGCGTCGAACCCCGGCACGGGGACGTCGACGCGGCGCAGGCCGGCCACGGTGATCTCGGGAACCGCGACGTGCGGGGCTTTCGGAAGATCCGAATCAACCGTCAGGAATACGGCGCTGCCGCCCGCGTCGTGGGCCAGGGCATGCGTCGCGATGGTCTTGGCGAACACGCCGGCGTGAAAGAGCTCGGCCTGGTGCCCGGTGACGACCACCGGACCCCGCAGCCCCAGCCGGCGCCGCAGGTCGCTGCGCCACGCGGACAGCGGCCGGTCGAGCAAGGTCACGCTGCCGGTGGGCGCACCGGCGGCGAGCGCCGCGCGCAGCGCGGCTGCCGGCGGCGCGACGAGGACGCCCAGGTGTTCGCGCGGCGCGACGAGTCGAGCGTGCTCCATCAGGTCGGGAGCATGCAATGACAGGTGGGCCGTCTCGGATTCCACTGCGGCACCAGGCTCTCGCGGCGCATTTCGCGCACCAGCACTTCCAGGTAATGTTGCAGCCGGGCGCGCGGATCGTCCAGCGTACCGCCGAACTCCCGGCTGGTATCGCGGTAGATGCGCGGCACGGGGATCTCGCGGATGCGCAACCCGGCCCGCACGCACTGCACCCAGAACTGCAGCGGGAAGGCGTAGCCCGGCTCGTCGAGCTGGAGCGGGCGCATCGCCGCCACGCGGTGCGCCTTGAAGCCGCAGAACGAGTCGCTCAGGTGCAGCCCGAGGAGCTGCTCGAGCAGCAGCGTGACGGTGGCATTGATGCGGCGGCGCTCCGGCGGCGGCGGGTCATCGTCGGCATGGGCCCGCAGGTAGCGGGATCCGCTGATGACGTCGGCGTTATTGCGTTCCATCTCGGCGAGGAAACGCGGGATCCGGGCGGGTTCGTGCTGCTCGTCGCAATCGAGCGTGATGACCCACTCGTAGCCGCGCTGGTCCGCCCAGGCAAACGCGTCGATCAGGCTCTGACCGTAGCCCCGATTCTCGCGATGCCGCAGCGTCTGAATGTCCCGGCGGTCCTTCAGCAGCGCGGGCGTCGCATCGGTCGAGCCGTCGTCCACAACCAGGATGTCGCGCACGTGGCTGCCGACGGCGTCGAGCACGCGCGCGAGATAGCGTTCTTCGTTGTAGACGGGGATCGCGACGACACAACGCATGGAGGTCCTCCGCTGTCCGGCCCGCGCCGGGCACTCTTGCACCCGCTGAGGATTCTTGCGCCGCCCCCGCGATTGTCAAACGCGCCGCGCCGCGGCCCCCTCCAGAAGCTCCAGGGCGTCGCGGGCAATCTCTTCCGCCGCCAGCGGTCGCCCCAATGTCCGGGCGGCCGCGCGCAGACGGGCCAGCCGGTCCGGCTCGCGCAGCAGCTCGTCGACGCGCGCCGCGAGCACGCGCGGATGGTTCACCTTGATCGCCGCCCCGCGCTCCAGCAGGTAATCGGCGTTGCGCGTTTCCTGGCCCGGGATCGGGTCGACCAGCACGAGCGGCAGGCCGCACGCCAGTGCCTCCGACACGGTCAGACCGCCCGGCTTGGAGATGCCCAGATCGGCGGCGTGCATGTACTCGTGCACGCGGTCGGTGAAGCCGACGATGGTCGCGGCCCGCCCGGTGCTCCGCGCCAGCTCTTCCATCGCGCGGCGCAGCCGCTCGTTGCGGCCCGCGATAACCACCGTGTGCAGCGGCGAGCGGACCGCCAGGAGCTGCCGCAGAAACGCGAGGGCCGACGCGGCCCCGACCGCCCCGGCCAGGAGCAGGACGACCGGCAGCGCGGTGGCCACTCCGATGCGTCGCTGCGCCTCCGCCCGCGTCAGCGCCTCGGCGAAGCCCGGCCGCAGCGGAATGCCGGTCACGCGGATGCGCTCGGCGGGCACGTCCCATCCGCGCAGGCACGTCGCGCCGAGCTCGGTCGCGGCGTAGTAGCGCTCGGTCGGCTCCTGGACCCACAGGCGATGCGTCTCGAAATCGGTGATCACCGTCGCCTGCGGGCAGGCCAGCCGACCGCGGCGCCGCAGGTGGGCAACCACTTCGGGCGCCAGGAAGTGCGTGTGCAGAATCAGGCGCGGCCGGCGAAGCAGCAACTGCCGCACGATCCGGGGTGTGAAGAGGTTCTGGGCCATCCGCCGCGCGCGGTCGTTCCAGCCCGCCTCGGCCCGATCCATCGTTTCGTACAGCCAGCCCATCACCAGCGGCGCGTGTCGCACCAGGTCCAGGTAGCCGCCGCCGTACAGCCGCCGGAAGAGCCAGCCGGTCCAGACCAGCACGTCGTGGACTTCCACCGGCTGGTCGGGGGCGACGCGGTGCATCGCCGACTCGAGGGCGCGCGCGGCCATCACGTGCCCCGCGCCGGCGGAGGCGGTCAGGATGAGGATCGGTCGTGACTCGGACATCGCCGGCATGATACGCAACTCCCGCACGCAGGGCGAAGCAGCACGGACGGCCCGCCGGGCTGCTCAGCCGTGACTGGTCTGCGGCAGCTTGCGTTCGAGTCGCGCGGCCAGCGCGCACAGCGACGTCTCGGCGCCCGCGCGCGTCAGCGCGACGCCCGGGCGCGGCGCGACGAGGTAGTCGCGTCCGACGGGCAGCTCGTGCCGGATATGGCGAAAGGCTTCGCGGATCACGCGCTTGAGCCG
>CAZVRR010000044.1:0-4695 GCA_964629745.1 uncultured Planctomycetales bacterium
TGAACTGGGCCTTGCGCGAAGTCCTCGGCGAGCACGTGCAGCAGAAGGGCTCGCTGGTCGACCGCGAGCGGACGCGCTTCGACTTCTCGCATCCGCGGCCGCTCACAGACGAGGAGCTGACGCGTGTCGAGCAACTCGTGAACCAGCGCATCGCGGCAGCAGTGCCCGTCTACGACCTGTGCGTGCCCCAGGAACAGGCGCTGAAGATCGAGGGCCTCCGCGCCGTGTTCGGCGAGAAGTACCCGCCCCAGGTGCGCGTGCTCTCCATCGGCACGCCCGTCGAGGAACTGCTCGCGAATCCGCGCAACCCCGCCTGGCGCGACGTGTCCGTCGAGTTCTGCGGCGGGACGCACGTGAAGAACACGGCCGACATCGAGCACTTCGTGCTGACGAGCGAGGAGGCCGTGGCCAAGGGCATCCGGCGCGTCGTGGGCATGTCCGGCCCGACGGCCCAGTTGCTGGAGGAGATAGGCGCGGCCCTGGTGGCCCAGGCCGAGGCACTGAAGCAGGCGCCGCCGGCGGACCTGGCCGCGCAGCTTGCGGAGCTCCAGCGCACCGCGAGCGATGCCACGTTCGCCATCCGCCACCGCCACGCCCTGCAAAGTGTATTTACTGAGCTTCAGGAAGTGGTGCGCCGGCAGCAGAAGGCCGCGGCGGCGGACGCGGCGGGCGTGGTGAACGAGCGCATCGCGGAGCTGCTGACGCAGGCCCCCCGGCACGGCGCCACGACGGTGCTCGTGGCCGAGATGCCGGACGTCCCGGTCGAGCAGCTCAAGGCCGGCGCGGACCAGGTCAAGCAGAAGGCGGGCTCTGCCGCCATCCTGTTCGGCGTCCGGGCCGGCGCGCGGGCCACGCTGCTGGCGGCGCTCAGCAACGATCTGATCAAGAAGGGCCTGAAGGCGGGCGACCTGGTCAAGGCGATTGCCCCGCTCGTGGACGGCGGCGGCGGCGGCCCGCCGACCATGGCCCAGGCCGGCGGCAAGGACCCTGCCCGGCTGCCGGAGGCGCTGGCCGCCGGCCGGCAATGGATCGAATCCCGCCTGCAGAGCTGAAAGACGCGCGGGCGCGCAGTCGAGTGCGGCGGACCACGCGATTCCCGCGCGCGAGTTTTACTTCACGCTGGGCTCGGGCAGCGGCACCACCGGCAGCGCCAGCGGCGCCGTCGATTCCTCGGGCGCCGGCGCCGCGTGCGGCAGTTCCACCCGACCACGCAGGTGCATCTGGAACGAACGCGCCAGGCGCGCGAAGCGCGGCGACGGCTTGGGCTGGAAGCCGAAGCGCCGCGCATCGTGGGGCGCCTGGATCCGGCCCATTCGCTTCCAGCCGCGGTTCATCCCCAGGACGAACAGCGCCGTCGTCAGCGATCGTGTGCGCACCAGCGTGCGCAATGCCCGTTTCACGACCCAGGCCTTTTTCGCCGCCAGGTACCGCAGCTCGTAGATCGATTCGTCGAGCTCGCGCGCGGTCATCCGCTGCGGCGCGTACACCGTCTCCGTGAACGTGTAGCGCTCCCAGTCCGCCGGGTAGTCCCTCGCCAGCAGCCGGCCGGCCGCGTGGTAGCGGTCGAACATCTTCGTGCCGGGCAGCGGCGTGAGGTTCGTGATCTGGATGATGTCGATGCCCATCCGCACGGCCAGCAGGGCCGTGTCGGCCACCGTGTCCATCGTGTCCTCGTCCGAACCGATGATGAACCCGCCGAACACGGCGATGCCCGCGCGGTGGAACCCGTCAACCAGTTCCTGGTAGCGCGACAGGTTCTTCCGGTTGATTCCCTTGTGATATTGCTTCAGCGCACGCTCGTTGAAGGTCTCGAAGCCGACGAGCATTCCGCGGCAGCCCGCCTGGTAGGCCAGCCGCAGGCCCTCGACGTCCTCCCCCATGTTGATCGTGGTCTGGCTGAACCACATGCGCTTCTTGCCGTGCTTGATCAGCGCGCGCAGCAGCTCCTTGGCCCATTCCGCGTGCTTGGCGCCGACGCCGAAGAAATTGTCATCCACCACGAAGATGAAGCGCTGCGGCGTCCGGTTCCACTCGTCGACGATGTCGCCGATGCGGCGGCGCCGGATGTTCGGCCCGTTAAAGCGGGTGACGGAACAGTATTCGCAGCCAACCGGGCAGCCGCGGGAGGTCTGCAACGCGGACACGTCGTAGCGGCCGTTGACCGGCTGGATGTGCTGGGCGGCGCGGCCGAGCCCCGTGCTCTCCAGGTCCGGCAGCCGCCCGTCGTAGCGCGGCTGAAGCCGGCCCGCGGCAGCATCGCGCACGATGTCGGGCCAGATCTCATCGCATTCACCCAGCGCGACGGAGTCGACATGTTGCGCCGCCTCCGCGGGGCACGCCCACGCGTGGGGGCCGCCCATGATGGTGGCGATGCCCTGTCGGCGACACGCCGCCGCGATTTCGTAGGCGCGGGTCGCACCGCTCGTGTACGACGTCAGGCCGACCAGGTCGTAGCGCTCGCGCGTCAGCAGCGAATCCGTCGCCTGCGGGCCGAACACCTCGTCGATGATGTCCACGCTGTGACCGGCCGGCACGAGGTTCGCGAGCACCTGCAGCCCCAACTGCGGAATGTAGGTGCCGATCGTGTGGTACCCCTGTGTCCGGCGGGTAATCGGATTCACCAGCGCTATACGCACGTGCTTGTTCTCCGCGGCGGGAAGTCCGACGGCGCGCCCGGATCGCGCCCACTCGCACGCACGGCCCGGACGGGCGGCATTGTAACGGCACGCAAAGGACTTTCCTCGCCGAATTAAGAAAATTCTCCCGCCAACTTACACCCGTCTCAGGCCGAATTCACGGGAGTTTCAGTGGCGACGCGTACCCTTCTCGATGCGGCGTTACCGTCACGGTCACCAGGTGGCGCGGTGGCTGCGCCCGAACCGGACAGCCGCACGTGCGCAGGCCGCGCACGCGCAACAGCGTGAATGGGCACGACCTCCGCAGGTCGTAGGCGAGATTCATCAACCAGCAGTGAGGAACAAGCATGAGGCAATCGAGATGGGTGGCGGCAATCGCGCTGACACTGTGCGGCAGCCTGGGCAGCGCAGCGCTGGCCGACGGGAGCCAGCGGGCGCAGCCGCGCGAGGCGGCGCGAATGATGCAGCAGACCGGGATGACCCTGGCCCAGGCGATCCAGAAAGCCGAACAGGAGTGCGGCGGCAAGGCGGTGGACGCGAAATGCGTCACGTCGGGCATGTCCGCGCAGGAAGGCGGCACGCACGGCGGCGAAGGACTGAAATTCGAGGTCACCTGCGTCGTCGGCGACAGCGAGACCAAGACCCTGATGGTGAATGCCCGCACCGGGCAGGTCGAGCACAAGCAATACGCCTCCCACACCACGTCGGACTGGCAGCAGGGCAGCAGCTACGGCCGCGGGGAAAGCACCTCGGCGTGGGATTCGCGCAGCAGCAGCTATGGCCGCGGCGAAAGCGACTGGGCACGCAGCGACCGCGACGACTGGGACCGGCGCTCCGACTGGTCGCGCGACACGGATCGGCAGCATGATTACTATTACAGCGGGCGCTCGGATCACTATGCCTACGGCGAACCGACGGGCGAGTACCGCACCCAGACCGAGTACGACGAGCGATACCGGGCGGCGGGATCCGATGAGCGGAGCGAGCCGCGCTACTGGTCCGACCAGGAGCGCTACGACCGCGAAGGGTACTCCAGCACCGAGCGCGGATCGCGCGCCGACCGCTGGCGCGACGTCGCATCGGATGATCGGCGCTACGACGACCAGTGGCGCACGAGCGATGACCGCTCGTACCGATACAGCGACGATCGCCGGTACGATCAGCCCGCCTACCGCGGGGAAGGCGCCGGCCCCGGCGACTGGCGCGATCGGCAGGAGCGGCTGCGTGCGGAGTACGGCGACGAGCGCTATTCCGACGCACGCTACTCGGGCGACATGCGGTACTCGGATGACAGCCGCTGGCAGGATCGCGGCTATTCCGACCAGTCCAGGTACACGGAGCAGCCGCGCTACTCCGACCAGGGTCGCACCTGGGATGACCAGCGCTCCTCCGGTACGCGGACGTACTCCGATGACATGCGCTACCGCGGCCGCGAGTCCAGCATGCGCGGGACGTCCCAGCCGCTCGAACGCGGCTCGAAGCTGATCGGCGCGAGCGTGAAGAATCCGCAGGACGAGGACCTGGGGCGCATCGAGGACCTGGCGATCGATCCGCAGCGCGGCCGGATCGCGTACGCGGTGCTGTCGTTCGGCGGTTTCCTCGGCATGGGCGACAAGCTGTTCGCGATTCCCTGGCGTTCCATCCAGACCACCGGCGAGGGCGACCGGATCGTGCTCTCCGTCGACAAGCAGCGCCTGCAGAACGCGCCGGGCTTCGACAAGAATGACTGGCCCAACATGGCCAACCAGCAGTTTGCGTCCGACATTCACCACTACTACGGCCAGCGCGGCTACTGGGAAGATGAGGGCCAGTACCGCGAGGCCGGCCACGAGGAGCGTTCGGGGCAGGACGTCCGGGCCAGCGAGATCCGCAAGGGATCGGACCTGATCGGCGAACCTGTCAAGAACCACCAGGACGAGAGCGTCGGCAGCGTCCGTGACCTGCTGGTCGACGAGGCCTCGGGCCGCGTGAAGTATGCCGTGATCTCGTTCGGCGGCATTCTCGGGGTGGGCGACAAGCTGTTCGCGGTGCCGTGGCAGGCCCTGACGATCCGGGGCGA
>CAZVRR010000044.1:4705-18827 GCA_964629745.1 uncultured Planctomycetales bacterium
CCGCCGCTCGTGAATATTGACCGCGAGCGCCTCGAGCAGGCCCCGAGCTTCGACAACAACAACTGGCCGCAGACGAACGACCCGCAGTGGTCCCAGCGCGTGCATTCGTTCTGGGGCGTCGGGCAGACCGAGCACGGCTCGACGTCCGGGCCACAGCGCTGGGGCGACCCCCAGGACCGTGAGCGCCAGCCGTAACGCTTCGGACGGCTGAGCGACCTGTGGGGGGATGGCGACCCGCGCAGCCGGCGCGGGTCGCTCTATTTTCCGCCCCGGCGCTCAGACGGCCGGGGCGAACTGTGTCTCGCACAACGACGCGTACACGGCGCACGAGCGCAGCAGTTCCTCGTGCGTGCCGCAGCCCGCCACGCGCCCCTCGTCGAGCACCACGATGCGGTCGGCCCGCGCGATCGTGCTGAAGCGGTGCGCGATGATGATCGTGGTCCGGTCGCGCGTGAGATTGTCCAGCGCGTCCTGGATCTTCCGTTCCGACTCGCTGTCCACCTGGCTGGTCGCCTCGTCCAGCACGAGAATCGGCGGGTTGCGCAGGACCGCCCGGGCCAGCGCGATGCGTTGCCGCTGCCCGCCCGAAAGCGTGCGCGCCGAGATCCACGCGTCGTAGCCGCAGGTGACGCGGCCGTCGTGCTCGACGCGCAGTTCGCGCGCAAACTCGTCGACGTGCGCCAGCCGCGCCGCGGCGAGCACCTGCTCCTCTGCGACCCCGTCCGCTCCATACGCGATGTTCTCGCGCAACGTGCCGGTGAACACGACCGCGTCCTGCGTGACCAGCCCGATCTGCTCGCGCAGGCCGCGCAGCGAGAACTCCCGGATGTCACGTCCGTCGAGCAGGATCTGCCCGCGCGACGGTTCGAAGAACCGCAGCAGCAGCGAAACCAGCGTGGTCTTTCCCGACCCGTTCGGCCCGACCAGCGCCACGGTCTGGCCGCGCGGGACGACGAACGCGACGTCGCGCAGCACGGGCTGCGGACTGCCGGCGTAGGTGAACGAAACGCCCCGGAACTCCAGGGCATGACGCAGGACGGGCGGGTTCGTTCGCTCCGCGGCCGCCTGCTCGGTCGGAACGTCGAGCAACTCAAACAGCCGCCGGGCCGACGCATCCGCGGCTTGCAGCCGGTTGTTCACGTTGCCCATCTTGCGCACGGGATCGAACACGCCGCCCAGGCAGATGACCGCGGCGAAGAACAACGCCGGCTCGAGCTCCTGGGCAAACACGCGGTGCCCGCCGTAGAGAATGAAACCCGCCACGGCGATCGTCGCGAGCACCTCGAGCGCCGGGTTCGTCCCGGCGTCGACGAGCTCGATGTGCGTCTGGGCCCGCGTCAGCTCGCGCCCCTCGCGCTCAAAGCGGTGCCCTTCTGCCTGCTCCATGTTGCAGGCCTTCACGACGCGGATGCCGGCCAGCCGCTCGCCCAGGTGATCCAGCAGCCGGCCCCACGACTCCGACGCACGACGCTGCGCGCGCTTGACCATGCGACCGAACAGCCGCAGGAGCAGCAGGCCCAGCGGGAGCCCGAGCAGCGCCAGCACCAGCAGACGCCACTCGATCAGGACCGCCAGCGTCAGCACGCCGACCGCCTTCAGCGGCTCGCGCACCACCTTGCCGAACAGCGTGGTCTGCCCCACCTCCACCTTGCCGATGTCCGTCGCCAGCCGCGCCAGCGTATCACCCGGCTGCTGCGCCGTGTGCCATGCCAGCGGCAGACGCAGCACGTGGTCACCCAGACGCGTGCGCAGGTCGTGCATCGCGCGCTGCACCGCGGTTTGAATCAGGCCCTCGTTGACGAACCGGCAGATCCCGCCGAACACCGCGACGATCACCATCGCAACCATCACGAGCGCCAGCGTCAGCAGGCGGTCCCGCGCGCTGCGCCCGATCGGCAGCCGGCCGGAGAGGCCTTCGAGCTCGCGCCACCACGTCCGCGGCGGCGCAAGTGACACCTGCGCCGTCCGCTGCCGGCCGTCGCTGCTCCGAACCAGCAGCTCCACGGGGCCGTACGAAGCATGAGCCAGCGCTCGCGCGATGCCGTAGCCGCTGTCCGGGCTTCCGTTGACGGCCAGAATGCGGTCACCTTCGCGCAGCTCGCCCGCGCGGGAAGACTGCGGCGGGATGCGCCCGATCAGCAGACCCGCGGGATCGTTCGGCAGGTCGGCCGGCAAGGCGACTCCCAGGCGGCGCTGGGCTTCCGTGCGACATAGCCAGTCGCCGATGGTCTCGTGCTCGGCAAAGATGATCTTCAGCACCGGAACGATGGCGGAGATGCTCGCGGTGTAGGACAGGCTGACGCCGACGGCGCTCACCAGTCCGATAAGCAGAACCGTGCGATGCGGGCGCAGGAAGGAAAGACTGCGGCGAAACTGCGGCAGTATGGACCGGTCGTGTCTGACGTCCGCCATGGGGCGTTATGATATCGCCCTTCCGCGCACGCGGGCAGGCCAGGATCCAGGCCGATGATAAGTGAGGCGCGGCTCGTCCGCGGTTTTTGGGAGTAACCCGTGCATGCAATCAGTCTCTCCGGGCCCGACATCACGCAGGCCGAGATTGACGCGGTCGTCGCGGTACTTCGCACGCCGCAGTTGAGCCTGGGGCCGAAGGTTCCTGAATTCGAGAGCATGTTCACCCAGCGGCTGGGAGTGCGGTACGCGGTGGCGTGCAACAGCGGCACGTCGGCGCTGCACCTGGCCTGGCGCGGCATCGGACTCCAGCCCGGCGATGAAGTGATCACGCCATCGTTCTCGTTTATCGCCTCGAGCAACAGCATCGTGTTCGAAGGCGGCCGGCCTGTGCTCGTCGACGTGGATCCCGAGACGTGGCAGGTCGATCCGAAGTGCGTGGAGGCCGCGATCACGCCGCGCACGCGTGCCCTGCTGCCGGTAGACGTGTTCGGTTCAACGCCGGACTGGGAGCCGCTGCTCGCCCTGGCGCGTCGCCGGGGTCTGCGCGTGCTTGAAGACTCGTGCGAGGCGCTGGGGACGCTGCGGAGTGGGCGGCCGGCCGGCACGTTCGGTGAGGCCGGTGCGTTCGGCTTTTATCCCAACAAGCAGGTGACGACCGGCGAAGGCGGGATGCTCATCACGAACGATCCGGACATCGCCCGAGTGGCCCGTTCGGTTCGGAACCAGGGCCGCGACCCGGAGGCCGGCTGGCTCGCGCACGCGCGCCTTGGCTATAACTTCCGACTTCCTGACATCTTATGTGCGATCGGCATCGAGCAGGTCAAGCGTCTCGACGATATCAAGACGCGCCGCGCCCAGGTTGCGCGCTGGTACCGCGAACGGCTCACGGGTGATACCCGCATCACGCTCCAGGTCGTGCCGCCCGAGGTCTCCGTCAACTGGTTCGTCCTGGTCGTCCGGCTGTCGGATGAGTACAGCCAGACCCAGCGCGACGAGATCATGACCAAGCTGGCCCAACGCGGGATCGGGTGCAACAACTACTTCACGCCAATACACTTGCAGCCGTTCTACCGCGAGAAATTCGGCTACCGCCCCGGCGATCTACCTGTCACGGAAGCGCTCTCGGCCAGGACGATTGCGCTGCCGTTTCACAACCGCATCAGCGAGGCGGACGTCGACCAAGTGGTCAACGCCTTCCGTGCCCTGCTCTGAGTGAAATCCGCTGAATCGTTGCCCATGGGCCGGTCCGATAGTAGAGTAGTAGACCGGTGTTTGAATCTGGCCGCCGACGGAGTCATGGAGGACCGAGTTGGCTGAGCGCGACTCGCTTTCAGGCCCCCCGGGCGAGCCGGTCTGTCGGACGCAATGGATGGCCACGTAAGCCGAAGACGATGCCGGCCAGCCGCTGCGCCGGGCAGGCGCCGTGAGCTGGACTGCTGAAGGTGTCTCAGGCAAGCACGTACCAGGAACGTACTTAGGTCGTAAAAAACGTGACGAACTTGTCCGTGCCGCGGACGGGGTCGTCTGGTTTCCGTATTCACGAAGCGTAGGGAGTCTTCTCAATGGCGGAACGTATCACCAGTACCACACGGAGTCGAAGTACCAAGAAGGTCTCGGTGGGGGCCAGCGATGCGCGCAGCCGGGCGGCACGCGTCATGGAGCCCGCCGGCGATCGCCAGCAGTTGGGAATCTCGGATGACCAGATTCGCAACCGCGCCTACCACATCTTCCTCGCGCGCAACGGCGCGCCCGGCGACCCGTTCAACGACTGGGTACAGGCCGAGCGCGAATTGGTCGCGGAAGCTCTGCGGTAACTCGCGACGTTGAGTCGCACCACGGCCCGCGCGAACCGGCGCGGGCTGTTTTATGCGCCGACTGCCACCCGGCGCCGCCGCAGACTGAGCAACACTCCCACCTCCGGCACCCGCAGCAACCAGGCGCTCAGCAGGAACGCGGCCGTCCCCGCCGCGAGCGGGACCAGCGCGTTGACGGCCCGGGCCAGGAGCCGGCCGGCCGATTCGTCGCCCACGTGCGGCGAGCACGCCCAGGCGGCCAGCCCCGCCACTCCCGCCGCGACGAGCATCTTCGCCGCCGCCACCCCCGTTTGCCGATCCACCACCGCTACGCGCGCTGTGCGCCGAAAGAACGCGAGGCCGACGATAACGGAGAGCCCCGAGGTGACGAGTGAGCTGATCGCGAACGCCGCCTCGCGAATCCCGCTCACCCAGATCAGCACCAGCGTGAGGAGCAGGTTGAGCGGCAGCACCGTCGCGCTGATCGCCAGCGGCGTCTTCACGTCATGCAGGCTGTAGAAGGCGCGCAGCACGATGTGCTGGGCACAGAACGCCCACATCGCGAAACCATAAAACGTCAGGACGTACCCGGCGCGGGCCGTGTCGGCGGGTCCGAAGCGGTTGTACTCGAAGAGCAGCCGCACGATCGGCCGTGCCAGCACGACCATCATCGTGCCCGTCAGGATCCCCTCGAACAGGGCCAGGCGCAGGGAGCCGCGGACCTCCACGGCCCAGGCGCCCCAGTCCTCGCGCGCGGCCATGCGCGAGAAGGCCGGCATGGCGGCGGTCGCCAGCGAGATCACCAGCACGCCGAGCGGAAACTGGTAGAGCCGCTGGGCGCACGTGACGGCGGACCACGCGCCCTCCTCGAGCGGGTAGGCCACGCCGCCCAGCCAGCGGATGACCTCTGGCGCGCCCGCCTTGTGGGTCAGGAGCACGGCAATCTGGGCATCGAGATACACCCCGATCGCCAGGACGCCCTGTCCCAGCGCTACCGGGACGAGCAGTTGCAGCATGCGCCGC
The DNA here is from genome assembly GCA_964629745.1 of uncultured Planctomycetales bacterium. Classification (GTDB taxonomy): domain Bacteria; phylum Planctomycetota; class Phycisphaerae; order UBA1845; family Fen-1342; genus JAAYXS01. The sequence goes on from CAZVRR010000044.1 coordinate 9,934, forward strand.
ACGGCGGGATCGCGCGGCTCCCAGCGCCACTCCAGCGGCACGCCGTTGCGGCGCAGCACCGGCAGCAGGGTCAGTACCTGGATCACGCCGGCGGCCAGCACGGTCCAGGCGACGACTGTCGCCTGCCCGCTCTTGTCGGTTGGCGCCAGCGTCGGCCCGAGCCAGGCGATGCCCACGATCATCGCCACGTTCAGGACGATCGGCGCCAGGGCGGCCGGCACGAAGCTTCCCACGCAATTCAGGATGGCCGAGAAGAGCGCCACCACGCAAATCGACAGCATGAAGGGGAGCATGATGGCCGTGAGCGCCAGGATCAGGTTGCGCGGGCCGGCGACCTCGGGCACGCCCGCCGGTGCGAACTGCCAGATGCCCAGGATGACCAGTTCGATCAGGATCGTGATCGCCGCCAGCACGACGCACATCAATGCGAGCGTGCGGGCCAGCAGCCGCCAGGCCGCGGCCCGGCTTTCCCGCTCCAGGAGCTGGGTAAAGGTGGGAACGAACACGGCGGCCATCGCGCCTTCGCCGAACAGCCGCCGAAACAGGTTCGGCACCTGGAAGCCGTAGTTGAAGGCGTCGAGCACCCAGCGCAGGCCGAAACTCTGGGCGAGCAGCATCTCCCGGGCCAGGCCGGTGATGCGGGACAGCAGCGTGCAGATCGCGATGAGCTTGGCGGAGGAAACGACACTGCGCTCGGACGCCATGCGCGGCATCATAGCGGCGCCGAGTCGGCGCGCCCCGGGTGCGGAAGCTTCTCGAGCTCCTCCAGCGTGCGCGGCCAGTCCGACCGCAGCAGCCGCGCCAGCGAGCGATCGGACAGGATGCGCCCCTGCGTCTGGCAACCGGGGCAGTAGTTCGTCTCGTTGTCGGCGTAGCGGATCCGCTGCACGGGGGCGCCGCACGCCGGGCAGGGCCGGCCGAACTTGCCGTGCACCGCGAATTCCGGTCGAAAGGCCGTCACCTCGCCCGGGCCGGGGAAGCGCCGCGCGAACTGTTCGCTCAGCGCGGCGGTCCAATGACCCAGCACCTGCCCCGTCGCTTCGTGCAGGCGTCGCAGCTCGTTCGCGTCGAGATCCTGCGTGCGCGCCAAGGGCGACAGGCGTGCGGCATGCAGGATCTCGTCGGAGTACGCGTTGCCGATGCCGGCCAGCAGGCGCGGGTCGGTCAAGGCGCGCTTCAGCGTGTGGTTCGCGCTGCGCAAGCGCGCGACGAATTCGTCGGCGCTGCACGTGAGCACTTCCAGCCCACCCGGATCCAGCGCCGCCAGGCCCGTTTCGCCCTGCACGACGTAGAGCGCGGCGCGCTTCTTCGTTCCCGCCTCCGTGATCGCCAGCACGCCGGCGGGGAATTCCAGCGCCGCCAGCGTGATCCGGGCCGGGGGGCGCCGGCCGCGCTCGAGCCAGCGCAGGCGCCCCGCGATCATCAGGTGCAGGACGAGGCACAGTTCGCGCTCCAGGCACAGGACGAGTCGCTTGCCGATGCGGCGCGTGCCGAGCACCGTCCGTCCTTCGGCCGCTGCGGCGGGCGGCTCCACGCTGCGCAGGAGGAACGGGCTCAGGAGCCGCAGACGTTGCAGCGGCTGGCCGACGACGCGCGGGTGCAGCGCGTGCAGGTAGGCGGCGACGTCGGGCAATTCGGGCATGCGGCTCCCAGGCTTCAGCGCGGCCGGTGCGCCGGCGTGAATCGCGCGAACGGGGCCGGCCCGCGAACCGGCCGCCCGCTCCTGCGTCACGGCCCGTCTGTCCACACGGCCGACGGCGGTCCGGCGCGTTGATTCAGCCGGAGTTCGCCGGGAAAGATGCGGGCGGCTCGCGAGCCGCGCCGGGCGGGCATAGAATAAGTCCTGGCCGTGGGGGTGTGCCACGCGATTTATCCCCGATCCGCGGGCAGGAGCAGGAATGTCGCCTCGCAGGAAGACGCGGCAGGTGAACGTCGGCGGCGTGAAGATCGGCGGCGACGCCCCGGTTGCGCTGCAGTCGATGACCAGCACGTACACGCATGATATCGATGCCACCCTCGCGCAGATTCACCGGCTGGCCCGCGCTGGGGCGGACCTGGTGCGCGTCGCCGTCCCGGACCGCGCCGACACGGAGGCCCTCAAGGAGATCATTCCCGCCTCCCCCGTCCCGATCGTGGCCGATGTGCATTTTCACTTCGAGCGCGCCCTGGAAGCGCTCGCGGCCGGCGTGCACAAGATCCGGCTGAATCCGGGGAACATCCAGGACCGCGCGAAGGTGAAACGGGTCATCGCAGCCTGCCGCGAGCGCGGGGTGCCCATCCGCGTCGGCGCCAACGAGGGCGGGATCGTGGAGCGGCGCGACCGCGGGCAGCGCGCCGCGGAGAAGGCGGAGCTGGACCAGGACTACGCGGCCGGGCTGATCCGCATCATGCGCGACAAGCTCGACGAATACCTCGCGATCTTCGCCGCCGAAGACTTCCATGACGTCGTGATCTCCGCGAAGAGCCCGGACTCGCGGATCGTGATCGACGCCTACACCGCGATCAGTGAGCGCTACGACTATCCGCTGCACCTGGGCGTCACGCATGCCGGGCCGCCCGAGACCGGGCGGATCCGTTCCATCGCCGCGCTGTCAACGCTGCTGGCCAACGGCATCGGCGACACGATTCGCATCAGCTACGCCGCGGACCCCGTGTACGAGGTCGAGGATGGGCGCGAACTGCTGTGCAGCCTGGGTCTGCGGCCGCGCACCGAGCCGGAACTGATCGCCTGTCCGACCTGCGGCCGCATCGAGGTCGACCTGTTCACGCTGGTCCAGCAGGTGCGCGCCCGGCTGGCGGCGGAGATCTCGTTGCCGATGAAGGTCGCGGTGATGGGCTGCGTGGTGAACGGCCCCGGCGAATGCGAGGGCGCCGACGTGGCCGTGTTCGCGGGCAAGGGCAAGGGCATCATCTACGTGCAGAGCGAGCAGAAGCAGACCGTGGGCGAGCCGCACATGCTCGACGCGCTGCTGGACGAGTGCCGCGCGCTGGAGCAGCGCGTTCGCGCGGGCGCCGCCCGGCTGCTCGGTTCCCACGTCGACGTGAAGCCGCCCGCCCCGCTGCCGCGCGACGGGCGCGGCGTGGCGTTGCCGACTCTGCCGCGCTGAGACGCACGTCACGCGCCGGCCGAGGGGGCCGCCGGGGTCCGGTCGAGGACCTCGCGGACCTTCCGCAGCAGTTGCCGGCGGCTGTAGGGTTTCTCCAGGAAGTCGATCTCGCTGTCGACCACGCCGTGGTGGGCGATCACGTTGGAGGTGTAGCCCGACACGAAGAGCGTGCGCAGTGCGGGGCGGCCGGCCCGCAGCGCGTCGGAGAGCTGTTTGCCGTTCAGATCGGGCATCACCACGTCGGTGAGCAGCAGGTGCACCGCCTGCGGGCGCTCGCGCGAAAGCTGCTGCGCCTGGCCGGCGTCGCGGGCCGCGAGCACGGTGTAGCCCGCGTCCCGGAGCAGTTGGGCGGTGAGGTCGCGGACGGTGGCGTCATCCTCGCACAGCAGGATGGTCTCGCTGCCGCCGGGGCAGTTTGCCTGTTCGGCGCTCGCGGGCGCCGCTGCGGATGCGGGGACACCGGCGACGGCGGGGACGTAGACCTTGAAGCACGAGCCGCGCCCGGGCTCGCTGTAGACGCAAATATGGCCGCCGGCCTGCTTCACGATGCCGTAGACGGTCGCGAGTCCCAGGCCGCTGCCCTGGCCCATGGGCTTGGTCGTGAAGAACGGCTCGAAGATCCGCTCCAGGGTGGCCCCGTCCATTCCGCAGCCGGTGTCGCTCACGGCCAGCATGACGTGCGGTCCCGGGCGGGCCTCCGGATGGACGGCGAGATAGGCCTCATCGAGCGCCTGTGCGTTGGTCTCGAGCACGAGCCGGCCGCCGAGCGGCAGCGCATCCCGCGCATTGATCACGAGGTTCATCACGATCTGCTCGAGCTGACCGGGATCGACCTCGATCGTCGGCAGCGCGGGGGCCAGCACCAGGTCGAGCGTGATGTCCTCGGTAATCAGGCGCCGCAGCAGCTTCTCGCAGTCGCGCAGGCTCTCATACAGGTCGAGCAAATGCGGGCGCATCACCTGGCGCCGGCTGAAAGCCAGCAGCTGGCGCGTGAGCCGCGCGGCCCGCTGCGCGCTGCACTCGATCTGCTGGACGGCCTCGAGCAGCGCCGCATTGGCCGGTGCGCGCGCGTTGGCCTCGCGCAGCGCCGTCTCCACGTTGCCGAAGATCGCCGTCAGGAGGTTGTTGAAGTCGTGCGCGACGCCGCCGGCGAGCTGCCCCACCGCCTCCATCTTCTGCGACTGCCGCAGGAGCGCCTCGAGCTTCTCGCGTTCCTGCTCGGCCCGATGTTGGGCCGTCACGTCGCAGATGATCCCCTCCAGAAAGAGCAGTCGCGCGTCCGCGTCGAACACGCCGCGGCCCTTCTCCCAGACCCACTTTTCCTCGCCGCCGGCGGTGCGGATCGGGTACGTGATTTCGAACGACTGCCGGCAGAGCAGGGCGCCGTTGACGGCGTTCCAGACGAGCTCGGCATAGTCCGGGCGGATCAGCGACGCGTAGCTGACGCGCCGGTTGGCGCGCAGGTCCTCGGGGGCGTAGCCGGTCAGGTCCCGGCAGCCATCGCTGACGAAGTCCATCGTCCACCGCGCGTCGTTCCGGCAGCGATACGCCATGCCGGGCAGGTTGCTCATCAGCACCTCGAGCGTCCGCTGCTTCTCGCGCAGCTGCGCTTCGGCCTGCTTGCGCTGGGTGATGTCCTCCATCGTGCCGAGCATGCGGATGGTGCGCCCGCGCCCGTCACGCAGGAACGCCCCGTGGTCCTCCACGTACAGGTACGAACCGTCGTTGCGCCGTAGCCGGTATTCGGCACGGTAGGCCCCGTCGCCGTGCTCCGCCTCCTTGAGCAGCGACACCGCCCGCGCGCGGTCGTCGGGGTGGATCATCTGCTCCCACTCCCCGATGCCGACGTGCTGGTATTCGGCGGGCGTGAAACCCGTCAGCGCGGTGATGGCGCCCGCCCAGTGGATGCTGGGGGAGGTGAAATCCCAGTCGTAGAACATGTGGCCGGTCTGCTCCGCAATCACCCGGAAGCGCTGCTCGCTCTCGCGCAGCGCGACCTCCATGCACTTGCGCTCGGTAATGTCGTGGAACACGACGATGCCCGCGGAGATCTCGTTGTTCCGGGTGCGCACCGGGGCGGCATTCACCGACAACCAGCGCTGCACGCCGTCGGCGTTGCGGATGACCAGCTCTTCGTTGCGGATGGTGGTCCCCTGAAGCACGGCGCGCGCCAGCGGCAGCTCCTCGGCCTGGTACAGCGTCCCGTCCGGCCGCAGCAGGCGCCAGCCACCCCGCGACTCCGGGGCGACCGGGTTCCCCAACGCATCGCCCGGGCGGACACCAATCGCGATGGCCGCGGGGTTCGCCAGGCGAACGGTCACATCCGGGGCGTCCGCCACGATGATGCCCGACGGCGACTCGAGCACGGCGGCCTCCAGGAGCGCCCAGGCCTGCTCGCGGTCGCGTTCCGCCTGCTTGCGCTCGGTGATGTCGAGCACGGTGAACGTCACACCGGCCGCCAGGTCGGCGGGATCCAGCGGCGTGGAACTCAACAACACCTGGAGGATCGTCCCGTCCTTGCGGCGCCAGCGCGTCTCGACTGCGCCCATGCCGCTGACGGCGATCTGGCGGTACTTCTCGCGCCCGACCCACTCGAACTCCTCATCGGTCGGGTAGACGAGGCGCGCCCCATGTCCGACCAGTTCCGCCTCGGAGTACCCCGTCATCTGGCAGATGCGCTCGTTCACACGGAGAAAGATGCGCTCGCGAACCAGGCCGATCCCCACCGGCGCCGCCCGGAAAATGCTGTCGATCGTCGCTTCGTTCCGGCGCATCTCCAGGGCCAACTGGTGCTTTTCCGTGACATCGCGCACGATGGCCTGGATCAGCCGCTGACCCGGCAAGGCATGCACGCTGACGGTAATCTCCACGCGGGCCGTCGCGCCATCGGCACGCGTAACCTGTCCTTCCGTCGGCTGCGCCGCGCGCGTCAGCAGCGGCGGCAGGCCCAGTTCGCGTTGCGTGCGTCCGATGATTTCGTCACGGTGGCGGCCGATCAGCTGCTCCGCGCGCCGATTGCAGTCGAGGATCCGCCCCCCGGCTTCGTCCGCGAGGAAGATCGCGTCGCCGGCGTGTTCCATGAGCGAGCGATAGCGTTCGCGGCTGTCCAGCAGGCAGCGCTCAGCTTCCTCGGCGCGCGCGGCCCGCGCTTCCAACTCGGCAATGCGCTGGCGCAGAATTTCCAGCTCCGCGGGGTCGCTATGTGCAGGCGTCTTTTTCAGCATCGCGTGCCCTGTTCGGCAGGACGTGGCCGTCAGAAGTCCGCACGGCATTCTACCTCGCGCCCGCCGGCTGCTGAATGGGAAGAAACCGGCGAAACGTGCATTTCCAGTACGGTTTTGCGGTCCGGGGCGTGTTTCACGCCTCGGAAAGGCGCTCGCCGGTCACACCCGCACCGGCGGCGGGCTGCTCCAGCTCGGCCCGCTCCGCCGCGCTCAGATCGATCCAGATCGCCCGGGTGTTTTCGTCGATGCGCGCGGTGCGGCGCGTCCCGGGAATCGGCACAATGTCGTCGCCGCGGGAGAACAGCCAGGCCAGGGCGAGCTGCGCCGCGGTCGCGTCTCGGCGCGCGGCCACGACCTCGAGCTGCCGGACCAGCTCCAGATTGCGCTCCCCGCCAGGCGGCTGGAACTGCGGCTGCTCGCGACGCCCCTCGTCGGACGCCGGGTCCGCGACCTGCCGCGGCGGCGCGGCCAGGAATCCCCGGCCCAGGGGACTGCGGGCCACGAACCCGATCCCCAGCGCGCGGCAGGTCGGCAGCACCTCGCGCTCGGGATCACGCATCCAGAACGAGTACTCGGCCTGCACCGCCGCGAGCGGGTGAATCCGCGCCGCGCGCCGGATGATGCCGGGCGCCGCCTCGCACAGGCCCAGGTAGCGCACCTTGCCGGCGGCCACCAGTTCCGCCATGGCGCCCACGGTCTCCTCGATCGGTACGGCGGGGTCGACGCGGTGCGGGGAATACAGGTCGATGTGCTCGACGCCGAGGCGGCGCAGGCTCGCGTCGCAGGCGCTGCGGACGTACTCCGGGCGACCGCTGGCCGGGCGAGTGCGCGAATCGTCCGTCCGCGGCACGCCGAATTTCGTGGCCAGCACGACCTCGTCGCGCCGGCCGCGGATCGCGCGGCCGACCAGCTCCTCGTTGGCGCCGCGACCGTACACGTCGGCCGTGTCGAGGAAATCGATGCCGGCATCGAGCGCGTGGCGGATTACCGCCAGCGCGGCGCGCTCGTCGGTCGCCGCGTGGAACTCCGTCAGTCGCTGGCAGCCCAGCCCGAGCGCGGACACGGCCAGGCCGCTGCGGCCCAGCTCGCGCCGGCGCAGCGCCGGCTGCCGATGCGCGGCGGGCTCGCGCGGATCGTCCGCCTGCTCCGCCACCGCATCCATGCGCTGCAGGACCTCGACGCAGGTGCGCTCGAGCGTCTGTCGGCCCTCCAACTGCAGCCAGAACGTCTGCGGCGCGTGCCGCTCCACCCGCCCCAGCACGCGCAGCCGGCGCGAGCAGTACAGGGCATAACGCTTCGGGCCGCGCGGGTAGCGCGCGTCGCGCAGGAGCCGCTCCTTCTGCTGCGCATCGAAATCGACGCCCAGCGCGCCCTCCAGCGCCGCGAGCACGGCCCCCAGTCGCGTGTCGAAGTAGAGCCCCTCCTCCAGCATCGCCCGCACCTCCCAGGCCCCGGCGGCTTCACGCCACCGGATCATAGGAAGTACGGGCCGCGTTCGCCGCAAGGCCGGGCGCGGACGGCGGCCGCTCAGTCGTCGTCGATCCGTCGGGTGCGCGTGCGGCGCTCCCGGACTTCGCCCGTCCGCGGCTCGTCGGTATACGGGCTGCGTCCCTCCCACGCGCCGGTGCGGGCGTCCATCCATTCCTTGCTCAGGACGCGTCCGTCGTCGGCAAAGAAGATCTGCGCGGTGTCATGGTGGTCGAGATCCTCGTAGATCCAGGCGTCCTCCATGGCGGCCGTGGGCCGGCCGAGGAGCTGGCGGACGTCCTCCCGATCGTCGACGCCGCGCTCGATCCGGTCAAACCGCTCGCGCGTGAACTTCCGTTCGCAGCCGGCCAGCGACACGAGGGCCGCCAGCAGCGCCAGCACGGGGACGGCCTGCCGGCCGCACAGCGGGATTCTCACCTTGCAGCTCCTGTGCAGAACAAGATGGCAGTCAGTATACCCTGCCGCCGGATCAGACACGCCGGGTCGGCCCGGGATAGGCCCGCGCGCCGGCCGGCCGCGTTGACCCGGCCGCCGCGATTCACAAGAATGAAGGCGTTCACCCATCGCAGGAGAACCCATGAGCCGTGCCCTTCTCTGGAAACCCTCGCCCGAGCGGGCCCGCCGGGCCCAGATGTACGAGTTCCTGCTCCGGATGGCGTCGAAGCACGGCTTCCCGCCCGAGTGGGAGGCGCTGCGGCGCTGGTCGATCAGCGGGCGCGAGAGCTTCTGGGCGGAGCTGCTCGAGTTCGCCGAGATCAAGCCGTCGCAGCCCGCGGCGCGCGTGGCCAGCGGCACGGATATGCTCCAGACGCGCTGGTTCGAGGGCATGACCCTGAACTATGCCCGCCACATGCTCCGCTTCGACGACGAGGAGGATGCGCTCCTGTTCGAGGACGAGCGCGGCACGCGTGCGGCGCTGTCGCACCGCGCCCTGCGCCAGGAAGTCGCCCGGTGTGCCGCGGCCCTGCGCCGGGCCGGGGTCACGGCGGGCCAGCGCGTGGCCGGCTTCATGCCCAACGTGCCCGAGACGGTCGTGGCCATGCTCGCAGCGGCCAGTTGCGGCGCCATCTGGAGC
>CAZVRR010000045.1:0-8851 GCA_964629745.1 uncultured Planctomycetales bacterium
GGAGGGGGGCGCTAGTTGTCGTCTCACTTTCCCACCTTCCCACATTCCCACATTCCCACTCTATTGCCGACCGCGACCTTCCAGGGCCAGCGCGCGTTTGAGCAGGCCGCCCTCCTGGCCGCAGGGGAACAGCGATGCAACGTCGATATCGCGGGGGAAGGCGCCCGCTTCCTGCGCTTTCTCGAGCACCTCGAGTGCCAGGCGTGCTGTCGGCTCGCCCGCATGGGGTTTCAGCCATGCGGCCGCCTTGACCACGACGAGCCGCCGAATCCCGGCCAGCAGCGTGTTCCCGAGCGCGACCAGGGCGACCAGCGCAGCGGCAGTGCGACCGACATGGCCGCCGAAACTGCCGTCGGCGCTTTGGCGGCGTGCCAGGACGCCCCCAAGCTGCTCGGCGCCCAGCCCACTCACGGCTTCCGTCGGTTCGGAAGCGGCGGCGCAGCGCCGGTCTCGACCCTCGGCCGACCCAGCCCGCGTCGGCATCCCAAGAGCACGCACACGGACCTGGCGTTTGAGCGTTGGCGCGCACAGGGCGGCACTGCCGAGGGCAGCAGGGCGAGAATCCAGCATGAACAGAGCGTCGAGCGCCGGCGCGGCTCGAAAACCCTCACTCCAGGCGTCCGGCAATTCCACCGGCTGGATGACGACCACGCGCTCGCAACCGTCCGACGTCTGCTCGGTTTCCACGGCGACAAACGCGGTGAAGCGCGAAGCGATACCGTGCTGCAGGGCGATGCGGAGGATCTCCGGGCGCAGCTCCCCTTCGCGCCGTGGTTCGGCCGCCAGCTCGTCCTCCAGCCACGCCACGCGCTGCCGCGCCCACAGTGCCCCGAGCGGGAAATCGATCGGCAGCGGCTCCGCCGTAAACTCCGCCGGCCCCTGGGGCGACGTGCCGGCGATGCGCAGCCGCTGAAATGTGCCGACCAGCAGGAATGACGCCGGGCGACCGGAGAACACCACGAGGCCGGCGGGACAAGCGATTTCCGCCTTGAGGCCTTCGACGCGCAGGTCGCTCAAGACGGGCGCGCCGAAACGCGCTTCCAGCCTGGCAATCGCGGCCTCAATGTCCTCGAACGGCGTCAGCAGCTCGCAGGTTCCGCCGCCCGCGCGGGCAAGTCGCTTGAGCAGCGCCGCGTTGACCGCGGTGTCGATTCCCACGGTGAACAGGCGGGCCCCCGCGTCGTGCCGGCGCACGGCCCGGATCAGTTCCACGTCGTTGCTGGCCTGGCCGTCGGTGATGAAGAGCACCGTGCGAATGCGGCCCCGCGGAGTGTGGCCCGCGAGCGCCGCCCGCAGCGCGGGCAACATCTCCGTGCCGCCCTGCGCGTCGAGCTGGGCGAGCCACGTGTCAGCGGCGAGCAGCGTTTCATTTCCGTACTTCACGAACTTGCCCCGGAATGAGGCGAGCCGGTCGTTGAACGCGATGATCCGGAACCGGTCGCCGAGCTGCAGCCCGTGCAGTGCGGTCGAAACGGCGCGCCGGGCCGCTTCGAGCTTCGCCCCCTCCATCGAGCCCGAGACGTCGATGACCAGCACGACGTCACGCGGGAATCCCGGGGCGACCACGCGCCCCGGCGCTTCGACCGTGACCAGCGTGTACTGGCCATCGGTAAACGCGCAAGCCGAAGGCCGATCCGGGAGCCCGGCGGCGAACCACAGGACGAAGTCGCGGTCCAGCGTGGCCCGGGCGGCGGGTGCAACGCGTATGACATCGCCGCAGTCGATGCGCAGCGCGTGCTGGGATGACTGCAGTGTGCGCAGCGGCCCAGCCAGCGTGACTTCCAGGTCCAGCAGCGTTCCGCCCTTCAACCGCAGGGGCGGCTGGAGCCGCGAAGCATCCGGGACGCGATCGGTATCCGGCTGGATGCCGTCACCGGCATGCCCGATCGGCTCGCCCGGCGTATAGCGCGGGGCAATGACCGTCGGAAAACGCCACGAGCGGCGTCCGTCGAGAGTTTCCAACTGCTGAACCAGCACCAGCCGGACGCGCACTTCTGTGCGCGGGGGAATGTTCGCGATATGCACGGTGTGCACGTCCGCCCGTTCCGCCGTGAGCAGGGCGGCACGCCGGCCCGCGGCGCAGGCCTTGGCGAATTCCTCTTCCGCCTGCTGCCGCTGCCGGCATTCGCCGCGCACCACGATCGGGCCGGCATGCAGCTCGAATTCGATCACCGCGGCCTCTTCCGGCAGGGGGAAGATGTGGACGGCCTCCAGCGCCGCTGCGTAGGGATTGGCAAAGCACTGCTCGACGACCGTTCGACAGCAATCGCCGGCGATGTGAGCGCGGACCTTGACGCAGCGCAACGGAAACGGCTGCTCGCCCAGGTCGGTGAGGCCGAGGAGGCCGCCGAGGTCGCGCGCGAGATCATGGGCGGGGGGTGTCGGCAGGATTTCGTGCACGGTGCTTGCCATGTGTCACTCCGCGGTCGATGCCAGAAGGGCCGCCCGGAGACGGCCCAGCGCCTGCTGCGGGTCGGCCACCTGTTCCGGGTCGATCAGAACCGAGATGCCCGGGGCCAGCTCGGCCGCGACGAGTTCGCGGGGGTGGGCCGGCGCAGGCCCCGGCGGCAGCTCCAGCAGCCGGCGGACGCTGTCCTCGAGCTGCCCTGTCGTCTGCCCGGTCAACGTTTCCTGGATCAGCGCGAGCGGCCGGCCGTCGGCCTGCAGGGCACGGATGCAGACCAGTTGAAGCAAGTGGTGGAATCCGTAGACGGCGCGTCGACCGGCGTAGCCGTGCGGCTTGCGCAGCAGGTTCAGCGTCTGGTAGTAGCGAACGACCCGTTCGTCGAGCGCGGCGGCCACGCGACCATCCCCAGCCCGGACCTTCGCCTGGCGGGTCAGGCGCTGCGCCGCGCTGATCAGCTCCGGGAGCGACAGCTCGACGTCGCGAAATGCCTCGAACCGGTCCGCCATACCTATAGTGTAACATCATCAGTAATCGCTGTCAACATCTTTCCGCGCTCGCAGAGTGCCGCCGGGCCGTCCCAGACAGACGGGGAGAGTGCAAATGAGCGACGAGTCAGACAAACAGTGGGCGCGTGTCGCCGGAGCGCGGCACGCTTTGGCAGCCCGGTCCCGCGGTGCGGGTCGAACGGAGGGCCCGGAGCGCACCTGATGCGCCGTGGCGCGGTCCCCGGCGGGCGCACAGCCGTCAGCAGCGAGGGAATTATCGCGCTATGGACGGGGGCGCGAACTTGTCGGAATAGCGAGCCTGGTTCCTCGCGCACATGTGCGGGCGACCGGCGCTTGTCGCGCTGACAGCGAAATGCGGAGGCGATTCGTCAAGAATGGCTTGCAGCAGAGCCCGGCCGGCGGTTACGATAACCATGTTCACGGGCTGCGAAAATGCGCTGGGCCCAAGCCAGGGACATACCCGGTCCGCTGCTCGTGATGGGCGAAAGAGCGACGGTCTTTTTCGTGACACACCCGTCTTCAGCAAAGGAGTGGAGTCTCATGAGGAGTGCATGTCTGTCCCGCGTCACGGCCATCCGCTGCTGGATGGCGCTCGGCTGCGCCGCGCTGCTTGTGGCGGGCGCTGCGGCCGAGGGGGTCACGATCAAGGTGGTGGAAAACACTCCGGACCGGATCGTGATCGATTACCAACTCGGGGAATTCACCCAGACGCCGGTTGTGATTGACGGAAAATCGTATATCAGCATCGAATTGGCCAGCGAAGGCCACCTCCTGCAGAAGGGCGCGCCGGAGCTGCCGGTCGTCTGCCGCAGCGTGATCATCGGTCCCGATGCGGCGATGGCGGCCCGGCTGGTCAGCGCCGAGTCATATGTGCTCGAGCACGTGGCGGTCGCCCCGTCCAAGGGCAACTTGCTGCGCAGCGTCGACCCGGCCAGCGTGCCCTACGAGCTCGGCGCCGTGTACACGTCCAACGCGCCGTTCCCGGCCCAGCAGGTGGGCGTGCGCGAGCCGTACATCCTGCGCGATCACCGCGGGCTCGTGGTCGAGTGGTACCCGTTCCACTACGACCCCGCGCAGCAGGCCGTCACCGTCACCACGCACGCGGTCGTCGAGGTCGTCCGCACCGGCGTGAGCCAGGTGAACGTCCTGGCGCCGAGCAGCCGCGGCCTGAGCCGGGCCTTTCACCAGCTCTACAAGCACCACTTCCTGAACTACGAGTACGACCAGCGCTATGAGCCGCTCGACGAGGTCGGCGACATGCTCGTGATCTGCCACGACGCATGGCTGCCCAACATCGAGCCATTCGTCGCGCACAAAAACGATATCCAGATCACGACGACGGCAGTGGGGGTGTCCACGATCGGCGCGACTTCCAGCGACATCAAGGACTACATCCAGGACGTCTACGACTCGTCCGACCTGGCGTTCGTGCTGCTGGTCGGCGACGTCGCCCAGATCCCCAGCATGACCGTCGGCTACTCGGCCTCCGACCCGTCGTACAGCAAGCTGGCCGGCAGCGACAGCTATCCCGAAATCATGATCGGCCGCTTCTCGGCCGAAAGCGCCGAGCAGGTGGATACGCAGGTGCTGCGTTCCGTCGAATACGAGGTGAACGAGGCCACCACGACCGAGTGGTTCTGGAAGGGCATCGGCATCGCGTCGAACCAGGGCGCCGGGCTCGGCGACGAGGGCGAAGCCGACAACGTGCACATGGGCCTCATCCGCACGTGGCTGCTCGAACACGGCTATACCTTCGTTGACGAGATCTACGATCCCAGCGGCACCGCCGGCCAGGTGACCGCAGCCCTCAACGAGGGCCGCGGCATCATCAACTATTGCGGCCACGGCTGGATGCAGGGCTGGGGCTCCACCGGCTTCAGCAACGACCACGTCAACGCGCTGGTGAACGACAACATGCTGCCGTTCATCACCTCGGTCGCCTGCAACACCGGCGAATTCCAGTCGGGCACCTGCTTCGGCGAGGCCTGGCTGCGGGCCATCAACGAGGCCACCGGCGAACCCGCCGGCGCGGTCGGCTTCTACGGCTCCACGATCAGCCAGTCATGGGCGCCGCCGATGGAGGCCCAGGACGAGTTCAACCTGCTCTACACGAACCCCGAACCGCCGTACGTGTGCTACGGCACGCTGTGCTTCGCGGGGTCCTGCTCGATGATGGATGATTACGGCGTGGACGGCGAAAGCGAGTTCGATTACTGGACGATTTTCGGCGACCCGTCCCTGCGCGTGATCGGCGTGGCGTACGTGCCGCCGCTGCGGATGACGATGGTGACCCCGCCCCCGGTCTACATCCCGCAGCAGCAGCCGACGGTCCTGCAAATCCGGATCGAGGAAGGCACGGAGACCCTGGTGCCCGGCACCGGCCTGCTGCACTACCGGTATGACGACGGCGCCTTCCTGGAGAGCCCGCTGGTCGAGGTCGGCGAAAACCTGTTTGAAGGCACGCTGCCGGCGCCGGCCTGCGGCGACAGCCCCGAGTACTACTTCACCGCCCTGGGCAGCCTCGGCACGACCTGGCAGTGCCCGGAAGCGGACGAAGGCGGCACGCACACCGCGATCGTCGCGACCGTGACGACCTACCTGGATGACGACTTCGAGCAGGATCTGGGCTGGACCGTGTGGAACGATCCCTCGCTGGTCAGCGGCGCGTGGGAACGCGTGGTACCCGCGGGCGTCAAGCCGGCCGAAGACTTCGACGGCTCCGGCTTGTGCTACCTGACCGATAACCGCAGTGGCAACTTCGATGTGGACGGTGGCCCGACGCTGCTGCTCTCGCCAGTCTACGACTTCGCAACTGCCACCGACCCGGTGATCGATTATTCCGTGTGGTTCTTCTGCGATGATGCGGGCACCCCGCCGGCCGAAGACTACCTCGACGTCGAGGTCAGCAACGACGGCGGCGTGACGTGGGTCCGCATGCAGCGCCACGTGGATACCGCGGACGAGTGGGTCGGCAGCTCACTGCACCTGACCGACTTCGTGCCCGCCTCGGCCGAAATGCAGGTGCGCTTCAAGGCGATCGACCTGCCGAACAACTCGCAGACCGACGCCGCGATCGACGCGGTCCGCATCTTTGACGTGTGGTGCACGATGGGCGGCGTGCCGGGCGACGTGAACTGCGATGGCGTGCTGAATGCATTCGACATCGACCCGTTCGTGCTCGTGCTCACCTGGAGCGGCCCCGTGCCGCCGGAGAACTGGGAATATTGCGGCGGCGATTTTGCGCAGTCATACGCGGCCGCCGACGTGAACCAGGATGGCGTCGTCAACGCCTTTGACATTGACGTGTTTGTCGGCATGATCGCGCCGTGAGCGCTTCGCGCCGCTGACTGACGAGTAGAGGAGGAGGAAGGGCGGACCTGTTTGTCATGACCAGGTCCGCCTGCGTTTAAGGGGAAACGGCGCGGGGGTGGGCCTGCCGGAGACCGGGCTGGGTGTGCAGGGGCGTCATTGCATTCCGGGGCCGGCCGATTAGCATGCAAACATGGCCGATGTCCTCCTGCCCGATTCGTCGGCGAACGGATCGCCGCCCGAAGGACCGGGCCGCCGGCCGGGCTCCAACGGGGCCGCACCGGAGGCCTCGACCACTCCGGCCGAGCGGTCGTCCGCGGAAGTCGCCGGGCTGCCCGGACCGCCGGCGGGCGAAGCGCGCGCCGAAGCGGCGCCGCCCGTGGACGTGTGGTCGCGGCGCGAACGGCGCTACCGCGTGCGGGCGATTCTGCTCCTTCTGCTTAACCTTTTGCTGTTCAGTGGGTTATGCGTCTTCATGCACTGGCTGCACGTCGCACGGCCCTTTGACTTTTCCGCTGACAGCTATCTCGCGCCGTTGAAGTTCCTGGGCGAGCAGACGCAGAACCTCAACGACTTCGTCCTGTATCCGATCAGCGTGGAGCAGACGCCCATGCACGGGGTCGTCCTGGGCCTGCTGGTCGCTTCGATCGTGGCGGTGCCGATCTCAGTCGCCCTGCTCTACGGCTTTCCCTACGCCCTGCCGTTCGTCGCGGCGGTGCTGGTGTTTGCGCACATGCCGTGGATGGCCGTGACGCTCCTGGGCAGTTGCATCATCGCCGCCTTGCCGCCGTTCCGGCTGTCGTTCCGCTTCGGGGCCGGGCTGGCCGGCATGCTGCCGGTGATTGTGTACCTGATCCTGGCGACGCGCGGCACGCCGCAGCAGATTGGAACGTATTCCTCGCCCGACCAGAAGCTGCTGCTCGCGGCGCCGTGGGTCCTGGCGGTGCTGGCGGCGGCGGTGATGCTGGGCGCGATCCTGATCATTGCGCGGGTGGTGAAATACCGGCCCGGCGCCGTCGCGCCGGTGATCGCCGTCATGTTCGCCACGCCGGCGGTGATCTTTGCCCGGCACGTGGGCTTCGACGAAGTCAGCTACCGGGTGCTGGAATCGGAATACGGACCGCGGGCGGCGCGCTTCGGGGCGCGCGACCTGCGCAGCGATGTGCTCAACCTGCTCGGCAACGACCTGGATGAATCGACGCGCAACCAGCTGCTGGGCATTTTCGCGGGCGAGACCGAGCCGCTGCTCGAGTTGCAGCGCCGCGTCGCGACGCGCGTGCTGCGGCGGCTGATGGCCGATCGCCGGGCGGCGTATGACGCCGTACGCCGCTTCATCGCCGACCACCCCTCGAGCCGCTACGTGCCGTGCGCGTTGTACATCCAGGCCTGGGCGCTGGACACGCGGCTGGACGAGCGGAATGCGCCGCATCCAGCCGCCCTGCGCCGCGAGCTCTACACGGATTACCCGCACGTGCAATCCGAGGCGCCCTGGGCCGCGCTGCTGAAGAACTATTCCGACTCGCCGCTCGCGCTGGCTGCCCGGCTGCGGCTGGCGCAACTGCACTTGCGGCGCGGCGAGATCGAGCCGGCGCGGCAACTGCTGACCGAGCTCCTGGAACGGGCCTCGGCGCGGGCGCCGGCGTCTGCGCCGCGCGGTGGGCGCGGTACGCTCCTGGGTCGTGTGACGGCGCCGGAAGCCAGCCTGGGTTTCGACCCGGACCCGTACATTCGCGAGGCACATCGCCTGCACGAGCTCGTGTCGGCCAACAGCCACGATGCGCGCTACGGCGCGGCGCCGCTCCAGGAACTCGCCCGGCTCGATCCGCGCCGGCCGCAGTATGCTGAGCGGCTGGCCGAGCTGGCGGCGCGCTATCCCGATGCGCTGCTCCATGACAACCTGATGGTGGCGTGGGCCGTGAGCCTGCCGGACCGGGAGCAGCGCCTGGCGCGCCTGACCCAGTGCCTCGCGGACTACGCCGATGGCGATGCGGCGTGCGAGGCCCTGTTTCGCCTGGGCGAGCTGGAAGTGCAGGGGCGCGGCGACAGCCCCGACGCGCGGCGCAACGAGGGCCTGGCCCGCTGGCGCGAGGCGGCGGCGCGCTGTGGCGAGAGCTACTGGGGGCGCGAGGCCGCGGAACGTCTGCGCGGAATCGCCCTGCGCTCCGATCTCCCGACCGGTGACACGGTGGCGCCGTGAAACAGATCGTCATGGCGGTGACGGGCGCGAGCGGGGCGGTATACGCGCAGCGCCTGGCCCGGGAGCTGACCGCGGCGGAGGTGCATCTGCACCTGGTCGTGTCGCCGATGGGGCGGCGCATCCTGGCGGACGAACTCGGGATTCGCACGCTGACCGTGGAGCACCTGCTCGGCCGGCCGGCCGCGAACGTGACGCTCTACCCGCATCGCGACGTCGGCGCGCGGATCGCGAGCGGCTCGTTTCTCACGCATGGCATGGTGATCTGCCCGTGCAGCAGCCAGACGCTCGGGGCCGTCGCGGGCGGGCTCGGCGACAACCTGATTTCGCGGGCCGCGCTGGTCGCGCTGAAGGAGGCGCGCCGGCTCGTGCTCGTCCCGCGCGAGATGCCGCTCAGCCAGATCGAGATCGCCAACATGCTGCGCATCTCGCAGG
>CAZVRR010000045.1:8861-18517 GCA_964629745.1 uncultured Planctomycetales bacterium
AATCCTGTGTCCGGCGTGTCCCGGCTTCTACCTGCTGCCGCGCACCATCGACGACCTGGTGAATTTCGTCGTGGGGCGCGTGCTCGACCTGCTCGGCATTCCGCACGCGCTGCAGACGCGCTGGGACCCGGCGGCAGGCCAGGCAGCCCAGCGCGGCGAAACCGACTAGCGATGCCGCGCCTGCTCCAGGATGTCCGCACGTGGGGGGAGATGATCAAGTTCAGCCATTCCGTCTTCGCGCTGCCATTCGCGCTGCTCGCGACGTTCCTGGCCGCGCGCCCGCAGCGGCCGCAGTTGGGGCAACTGCTGCTGATCGTGGCGGCGATGGTCATGGCGCGCAGTGCGGCGATGACCTTCAACCGGCTCGTGGATGCCGCGTTCGACGCCGCGAATCCGCGCACCGCGGGCCGGGCCCTGCCGCGCGGTCTGATCAGCCGGACGGCGGCGCTGGGATTCCTCGTCGCCGCGAGCGCCGGGTTCGTGCTGGTCGCCGCCGGCTTCTGGCTCGGCTACGGCAATCCCTGGCCGCTGTGGCTGTGCGGTCCGGTGCTGCTGGTCCTGTGCGGCTATTCGTACACGAAGCGGTTCACGCGGTGGTCGCACCTGGTGCTCGGCGTCAGCATCGCCCTGGCACCGCCGGCGGCCTGGATCGCGATCCGCCCCGAGACGCTCGGCGCCGCGGCGGCGCTGCTGATGGGCGCGGTGCTGTGCTGGATCGCGGGGTTTGACATCCTGTACGCGTGCCAGGACATCGAATTCGACCGCCGGGCGGGGCTGCACAGCCTGCCGGCGCGCCTGGGAATCGCGCCGGCGCTGCGCATCGCACGAGGCCTGCATGGCCTGACGGTAGCCTGCCTGGTGGGCGTCGGCCTGTCAGCAGGCCTGGGCTGGCTGTATGGAATCGGGCTGGCGCTCGTGGCGCTGCTGCTCATCGTCGAACATGCGCTGGTCAGGGCGGATGACCTGAGCCGCATCAATCTGGCTTTCTTCACTGTCAACGGGATTGTGGGGCTCGTACTTGGCGGGCTGGGAATTCTCGATATTCTCGTGGCGTGAGCGACACGGCCGGCAGCCCGCAGGCGGTCCGTCCAAGCCGGCGCGCCCGCGTGCGCGTCTGGCCCGTGCTGGTCATCTGGGCGGCCATGATGGCGCCGCTGGCACGCTGGGGCCTGCCGAGCCGCGCTGACGATGACCTGCTGTTCGGCGGGAAGCCGGCATGGGACGCGGCTCGCTACCAGGTCGCGGACGCGCTCGACGCGCGGCGTGCACGTGCGGGCGGCGCGGACACCGATCTGAACCCGCTGGCCGACCGGACGCGCATCGTTTCGCTCACCAGCACCGAGTTCGAGCGCGCGGAAATCCTGCGGCGCTACCGGCTCTTTTCGCGTCAGCCGGACGAGATGATCACCTTCATGGCGCTGCAACGGATGCGCCCGCGCGAGGGGGACTTTGATCCGCGCCTGTACCAGTACGGCGGTGGTTACATTTACCTCGTCGGTTACACGCTGGCGGCGGGAAGCGTACTGGGCCTGGTGCCGCTGCACAGCGGGAGCGAACCGTACCTGCGGGAGCCCGAGCAGTTCGCACGGTTCTACCTGGCGGGTCGGTTGCTGACACTCGTGTTTGGCGCGCTGCTGCTCGGGGCGGTGTGGCGATTGGGCCGCTGGGCCGCCGGCCGGACCGGCGCGTGGCTCGCGCTGGTCCTCGTGGCGTGCACCCCGGTGTTTATTACGGGCGTGCTCGAAGCCAAGCCACACGTGCCGTCGGTCTGCCTGGTGCTGTGGGCGACCTGGTGGGCGCTGGGCTATGCCCGCCGCGGCGGCTGGGGCCATGCGCTGCGCCTGGGCCGAGCCGGCGGATATGCCGCCGGACTGGTGTTGACCGGCCTGGCGGCGGCGGCGTTGTGGCCTCCGGCGGCGCTGGTTCGCATGCGCGCGCGCCGGCCGGCGTTGAAGTGGCTCGCGCTGGCGGCGCTCGTCTTCGTGGGCGTGTATGCCGGCACCAACCCGTACCTCTGCCATCACCTGCTGTTTGACCGCGGCGCGCTGCGGGGAAACCTGTCCAACTCGACCGCCATGTACGCAGAGCAGGTTGCGCGCGCGGGGGAGGGGCTGATCCGCGTCGGGCAGTTGCTGTTCGAAAGCTGCGGCGTGCTCATACCGCTCGCCGGCCTGGTCGGAGTGGTGATCCTGGCCCGACGGCGCCTGCATCAGACGCTGGTCTTCGCCGCGCCCGGGGCGGCCATGCTGGCGCTATCCGTCTTCCTGGCGGCGGGCAAGCCGGCGGAGTTCGCACGTTTCCTATTGCTTCCGGTCGTGTTGCTGTGCATCGCCGCCGCCGCGGGCATGGGGCGCTTGCTCACCCAGCGGCGCGGCCCGATTGCCCTGCTCGGGGCCGTGCTGCTGCTGTCGATGGCTACGCCCGCGTACCTTCGCTCATTCGCGCTGGACGGCAATCCGCTCGAGGACACGCGGCGGCAGGCGGGGCTGTACCTGGAAGCGCATGCCGCGGCCGGAGAGCACATCGGTGTCTTGCAGGAGCCGGCGCCCTACGCCGTTCCGCCGCTGGATTTCACGCGGCGGAGTGTGGACTGGCTGCCGCCGACGGCGCCGGTGGGCGGGGGCGCCTTGCCGCGCTGGCTGGTGTTCACGGCGGATGACGCGGACGCACAGGCAGGGGCGTGGTGGCAGCCGTTCTACGAGCGGGTGGCGGAGTTTCCGGGGCCGGCCCTGCGTCCGAGCCGGATTGCGTGGGCGAACAAGCCGGTCTTCATCTACCGGCTCCGCTGACGCGGCGGCCGGCGGGCCATGCCGCGCCGAGCGCAAAAGGGGACGGCGCCGCCCCCGTGGGTACGGCGCCGTCCGGCACAAGCACCTTTCGCCAACGGTGCAGAGAATCAGGGTTCCATGATCACGACGCTGAAGCCGGCGCTGACCGGGTCGCCGGTCAGGGCTTGCAGGATGTAGACCCGCAGCCGCAGGCGGGCGTTCTCGACGTCCAGCGAGGTCTCCGCGTCGTACTTGTAGTGGGCGACCAGGGCGCCGATGTTGTCGCTCC
Organism: uncultured Planctomycetales bacterium; assembly: GCA_964629745.1. Classification (GTDB taxonomy): domain Bacteria; phylum Planctomycetota; class Phycisphaerae; order UBA1845; family Fen-1342; genus JAAYXS01. The sequence continues at coordinate 11,919 of CAZVRR010000045.1, forward strand.
ACGGCAGGGGGTCAGCGGTGGTCGCGTAGACGGTCAGCAGCACCGGGAACTGGTCGGCCGTCAGATCGGGCTCGGTCAGATCCGTGCGGGACGCGCTCAGGTCAATCAGCACGTCATACTCGCCGACGTCGATGTAGGTCGTGTCCAGGATCCGGCTGCCGCGCTCCACCTCGCCGAAGCTGTTGATGAAGCCGCGGGCAATCACGTCGCCCTCGTCTTCCACCTGCAACAGGATATAGGCCAGGCAGTCGTCGGCGTCCGCGACACCGTCCTCATTCACGTCGCCGATCCCGTCCCAGCAGTTTCCGCCGTCCTGCCCGTCCTCGCCGTCCTCGACCTCGACGTTATCGACGACCCAGTCGAGGCAGTCCTGCGAGTCGGCGGTGCCGTCGTTGTTGTAGTCGCCGATCTCGTCCCAGCAATTGCCGCCGTCCTGCCCGTCCGGCACCTGGTCGAGGATCCAGTCGAGGCAGTCGTCGCCGTCGGTCGTGCTGTCGCCGTTGTAGTCGCCGATGGTGTCATAGCAGTTGGCACCGTCGGTGCCGCCGTCGGACTCGTCGGCGATCCAATCGAGGCAGTCCTGGGCATTGATCACGGCGTCATTGTTATAGTCGCCGATCGTATCCCAGCAGTTTCCGCCCTGGCAGTCATTGGCATCCCAGACGCCGTCGTTGTTCACGTCCTCCTCCGGGTCCGCGACGTCGTCGCCGTCGAGGTCCCAGCACGTGGCGCCGTCGGGCTGCGGGCGGCCGGAAATGTCATCCACCTGGTCCTGCAGGTCGTCGATCTGGTCCTGCAGCTGGTCGTCACTCTGGTTGGCGGCCGATACCGCGGCGGCAAACCACAGGCCGTCGAGGATTCCGCCACCCAGCACATCCTTCATGTCACAGCGCACGTCCATGGCCAGCGTCATGACGAACGTGAGACATCCGAGGATGGGTGCAGATCGAAGTTTCATGGTCTCCTCCGTTGTGGGTACCGCCGGTCGGCGAGAACCGGACTGCCTCCTGCGCCGTGGGAAAACCAGTGCGGCGCATCGCTACTTCATCCTAGGCCTGCATGTGCGGCGTAAGGCAACGTCCGGCAGGGATATTCCGCGCGGCGCGGCCGCGGGCGGATAAAGACTGGCTCAGGAGATTGTCAGGGGTTTGTCAGCGGGCGAGGGTGGCGGTGCGGAACGTCTCGGCGGAGCGGAAGAATCCGCCGTTTTCGTCGTAGGTCTGCTGCTGGTCCAGGAACCAGTCGGAGTAGTAGGTGAGATCATCGAACCGATAACCGGTCTCGATCGCCGGCCCCGGTGAACGGTCGGTCAGCAGGAGTGCGAGTTCGAGGTTGTCTGCGGAAGACCCGAGGGCCAGGTTGGCGGCATGCCCGGCCGGCGCGACGCATGCGCCGGGCTTGGGCGCCGCGGCACAGCCCGGCCACAGCAGAATCGCAACCAGGAAGAGAGCACGTCGCATGACCATTCTACGTGAGCGTGAACGACGCGGGTCAAGACACACATAATATGAACTGCGTGAAATCGAAGCAAGAATTATCGGCGCGCCGCACACAAAGAAGGTTCAGCCCGGCCCGCCCGATAGTTCGGCCGGCACCGACTGCGGCAGCCCCGTCTGAATCGACCGCGCTTCGAGCAGCGCGAGCGCGACGCTGGTGCGCGAGGACTCCGGCCGGCAGCGGTCCGGCGGCGTGCCGCGTTCCACGCACTCCAGAAAATAATCGATTTCGCGCCGGTAGGCCGACTCCGCAGGACAGCTCAGCAGCTCGGGCTCGGCCTGGCCGGCGTAAAGGCGCAGCTCCGGGGTGCGCGAAGTCCACACCAGAGTTCCGCGACTGCCGGCCAGCGTAAAGCCCATCTCGAAGGGCCAGGGCGGCTGGTATAGCCAACTGCCTTCGAGAAACACGCGCAGGCCGTCGGCGTACGTGTACGCGGCATGCACGTGATCGATGCGCCCGGCGACCGGGCCGGCTCCGTGGGCCATGATCGCCTGCGGCACGCCGAACGTGTGCTGCACGAAATCGATGTCGTGAACGTGCATGTCGATCAGGGCGCCCCCGCTGGCCCGGCCGTCGAGGGCCCAGTTGTCGCTGGACCACGTCGGGAGGCAGCCCAGGCGGGTGAAACGCGCAACGTGCAGCGGCCCGAGCCGTCCGGCCCGGATTTCCGCGGCGGCCCGCTCGTACTGCGGCCAGAAGCGGATGCACTGGGCGATCATGAGCAGCCGGCCGGAGCGCCGTGCTGCCACAAGCATCGCATCGCAGTCCGCCAGCGTGAGCGCCATGGGCTTCTCGCACAGCACGTGCTTGCCGGCCTCGAGCGCCGCGATCGCCGCGTCGGCATGGCGGGGCGTCGGCAACGTGACGGCGACCACGTCCACGCCCGGATCCCGCACGAGCTCGTCCACGCCGGCGTAGCGCGCCACGCCGCCCAGGTCGACCGCCTCCGGCTGGGCCGTCGCGATGTTGCCGGCGGCGCGCCAGTGCCCGGCGCGCAGGTCGGCGTCGCGATCGCACACCGCCGCCACGCGCGCCCGGGGATGCTCATGCAGACAGCCGAAGTATGTCCGCCCCATGAAGCCCAGACCGGCGATTCCGACGCATAACACCGGCTCACTCCCGCGCAGCAGGGACTGGTTCGGGCAGCATGCCCGCGCCGGCGGCTATTGCCATTCGATCGTCGCCGGCGGTTTGCTCGACACGTCGTAGGCCACGCGATTCACACCCGGCACCTGGTTGATGATGCGGTTACTGATGCGCGCCAGGATCTCGTAATCGAGGTGCACCCAGTCGGCGGTCATGAAATCGCTCGTCTCGACCAGGCGCAGGACGATCAGGTGCTGGCCTTCATAGGAGCGGCCGTCGCCCATCACGCCCACGCTCGCCACGGGAACGAGGACGGCGAATGCCTGGGCGATCTTGTCGTACCAGCCGCCGGCGCGGATCTCCTCGAGCAGGATCTCGTCGGCCGAACGCAGCAGCTCGAGCCGCGCCGGAGTGATCTCGCCCGCGATCCGCACGGCCAATCCCGGGCCGGGGAAAGGATGTCGCCCCACCAGCTCTTCCGGCAGGCCCAGCGCCAGTCCGACCTGGCGCACCTCGTCCTTGAAGAGCAGGCGCAGTGGCTCGACCAGCTCGAAGCCCAGCTCCTTCGGCAGGGCGCCGACGTTGTGATGCGACTTGATGATCGCGCTCAGGCCGGCCGGGCCGTGGCCGGACTCGATCACGTCGGGATAGATCGTCCCCTGCGCCAGGAGCCGCGCACCCGGGATTCGCGCCGCCTCGTCCTTGAAGACGGCGATGAACTCGTGGCCGATGATGCGGCGTTTTTCCTGCGGGTCCAGCACGCCGGCCAGGCGAGTCAGGAACCGCTCGCGCGCATCGGCCACGCGCAACTGCATGCCGAAATGCCCGCGGAAGGTCGCCTCCACCAGCTCGGCCTCGCGCCGCCGCAACAGCCCGTTGTCGACGAAGATGCAGACCAGCCGCTCGCCGATGGCGCGCTGCACGAGCGCCGCGGTGACGCTGCTGTCGACGCCGCCCGAGAGCCCGCAGATGACGCGGTCATTGGGACCGACCTGGCCCCGCACGCCGGCGACAGCCGTCTCGATCACGTCTGCGACGCGCCAGTCGCCCTGGCAGCCGCAGACGTCGTACAGGAAATTGCGCAGGATCTGCCCGCCCTCGGGCGTGTGGGTGACCTCGGGATGGAACTGCACGCCGTACACGGGCCGGCCGCGGTGCCGGACGGCCGCGATCGGACAGGTCTGGGTCCGGGCCAGGCTCTCGAAGCAGTCGGCGACCGTGGTGACCACGTCGCCGTGACTCATCCAGACGAAGGTTTCCGCCGGCAGGTGTGCCAGGATGCCCTGCGGCTGGGCCACGGTCAGGCGGACGCGGCCGTATTCGCGGGCCTCGGAGGGTCCCACGGCGCCGCCCAGGATCTGGCAGGCGACCTGCATGCCGTAGCAGATCCCCAGGACGGGGATGCCCAGTTCGAACAGGGCGGGATCGCAGGCGGGTGCGCCGGGCTCGTAGACGCTCGCCGGTCCGCCGGTCAGGATGATGCCGCGCAGTCCCAGCTCGCGCAGCCGTGCCGCGGGTGTCTGGGGACTGAGCAGCTCGCTGTACACGTGGTTCTCGCGCACGCGCCGCGCGATGAGCTGGGAGTACTGGCTGCCGAAATCAAGGATGGCGATGCGTTCTCGGGGACCCATGTTACATGGTTACCACGAAGTGGTGCCGCTCGCAAGCCGGGCCTAGCGCCGGCGCGGCAGGATCTGGATGAGGGCGGCGCGCCCGGCCTGGGACCACCGGCGCCACCAGGGATCGCCTTCCCGGGTCGGCAGCTCGCTCCGCAACCGGCGGAGGAAGGCCTCGATCTGCGCGGGGCGGCAGGCTGGCATGTCGATTCCGGGGCGCTCCTGGTGGTAGCGCTCCTCGCCGCCGACGTGCAGCCAGCCGTTGTCGCGCGCGGTCTCGCGGGCGCGCGTGCCGGGGAACGGGTAGTACAGCCGCAGATCCACGGACGCGGGCTTCACGCGCAGCAGCAACTGGCGGGTGTCGGCCAACGACGCCTCGGACTCGTACGGTGCGCCGAGGTACACGATCGCGCGCGTCGCGAGCCCGGCCTGCGCCAGCAGGGCGAATCCCGCCTCGATCTGCCCGGCGTCGAGGTTCATCTCGAAGATCTCGTTCCGCAGGAAGTCGCTGCCGCTGATCAGCTCGACGTCGACCGACGTGCAACCCGCCGCGACCAGTTGCGCGACGAGCTCCGCGTCCACGGCATTCAGTCGCACGTGGCAGGTGAAGGGCAACCCCACGCGCGCGGCGTAGGCCGTGCCGAAGCGCGTCAGCCACGCGCGGTCGAGCGCGAAGGCGTGATCCAGGAAGCGGACGGACCGCACGCCGGCGTAGCGCTGGCGCAGCAGGGCGATCTCCGCCAGCACGTTCTCGGGCGAGCGGCGCCGGACCCACACGCCGCGGTCCTGGTAGATCTCCTCGAGCCAGTCGTTGATGCAGTAGGCACACTGCTGCGGGCAGCCGCGCCCGACGGCGATCTCGATCTCGCCGCTGCGCTGCACGTGGGCGGCGTAGTCGAACAGCTCGCGCTCGGGGAACGGCAGCGAGTTGAGGTCTTCCACCAGGTGCGGCAGGTCCGGTCGGGCCAGGCCCTTTTCGTCGCGCAGCCAGACGCCCGAGACGACGTGGCCGGCGGCCGGGTCCTTGATGCGTTCCAGGTAGGTCACAAGCGAGGCGTCGGGCTCGCCCAGGGCGGCGGCCTGCACGCCGGGCAGGCTCAGCGCCGTCGCCGAGTCGACGGTCGGCCACACGCCGCCCACGACGATGGGCAGGAACTCGTGCTGCTGGATGTACTCGAAGGTGCGGCGGGCGGCCCCCGCGCAGACGCCGGCGATGTCGGCGTAGATCAACTGGGGCAGGGCACGGGCCAGCGCGGCCTTCGCCCGCTCGATCTCCGCGCTCGCCAGGCCGAGCAGGGACAGGTCGTGCCCGCGCTTGCGCAACAGCGCGAGCAGCGTGCCGAGCTGCGGCTCGAAGCGCGGCACGGGACGGCCACGCGTGCCGGGCACGAACTGAATGACGAGAATCCGCATACGAGGAACCTGCGCGCCGGTACAACCCGCTCGGCCGCCGGCAGAACGCGCGGCCCGGTCGGCTCAATCGGCCAGCACGGGCGACCAGAACGCGACGCTCAGGGAAGGCGGAAACCGGCCCGCCCCCGCCCGGATCACCGGGATCCGCACGGCGAACTCGGGATGCCGCAGGCACTCCGTGACGTAGGCCGAGGTCTCGGCGATCATGCGCGCCCGGAATTCGTCGAACGTCTCAAACCGACGCTTGCGTCGCCACGTGATCATGCGGGCTCCGCGGCTGCGGCTCGCACCTCCGGCATTCGGGCGCGCTGGCGGAGCATCCAGCAGACCGCCACGACGCCGACGCCGACCATCTCGACCGGGAGGGCCCGCGCAAGGCCCCACGCAGGAATCGAGTTCAGATGATTGTACGCCTCCGGCAACAGCAGGGCCGGGCGCAGTGCGGCGACCAGCATGCCCGCGAGCCCCGCCAGGATCGGCGCGGGCCAATACCAGATGAACTCCCGGGCGTGGAACAGGTGGGAGCCCGCGTACACGCCGATCAGCGTGGACGCCGCGACCGCGAAGTAGACCTGGCCGCGGCGCGTCTCGCCGCCGACCACCGGACCGGTGAAGATCAGCATCAGCACGCCGATGGTCAGCGTGGTGGTGAGCAGCGTCGCGACGCCCGCGGACAGGTCGGTCCGGCTGCGCGGCAAGCCCAGCGCATCGTACATGCGCACGCCCAGAGTTCGCCCCGGCAGGCCCGGGCTGGCCGGCATGCCGAGCAGCCCCGCCAGAACCGCGGCGCCCGTCATCAGCAGCAGCAGGAGCAGGTACTCCGCCGCCAGCGGCCAGTACGCGCCGCCGTGTGGGCCGGCGACAACGCCGCCCGGGGCCGCGAGCAGCAGCCAGTCGGTCATGGTGCCGCGTCCCAGCGGCCACGCGGCGAGCGCCAGCCCCAACGCCGCCAGGCCCGCGGTCGCCAGGGTATTGACGCCGCCGCCC
>CAZVRR010000046.1:0-10769 GCA_964629745.1 uncultured Planctomycetales bacterium
CACTGTTCGCCGACACTGTCGCCCGCGATGCGGTCCGCCCAGCTGCCCAGCCCGATGGAGTCAATGGCGATCGTCGCGGACTGGCCGCTGACGATCTCCATGTCGGGCAGATTGAACCCGATCGACACCACGAGCGAGGCAGCGCTGTTGAAATCGGCCGGCACGCCGGTGCTGGTATTCTCCAGCAGTACGCTCAGCGCGTTCCCCGCGGTGGCGAACGTGGCCCGCGCCGCGAGTCCGTTCAGCGGCCCGGCGCTGGAACCCCCCAGGTCCAAAGAGTAGTCAACGATATACTCCGCGCGCGCGGCCGACCCGCAGGCACACGCCAGCACGATTCCCAACGACACGATGCGCATGGGCTTCTCTCCTCCGCGTCCGCCGCGCTACCAGGCGGCGCTCTCCCGCTTCCCAGCATCATGGTATGTCGAGGATACGAAATTTCCGCGCGGAATATGGAAATCCGTGCAAATGTGCGCCGCGCGCGGCCGGCGGTCCGAGAAAAGATGCGCTTGTGGTGTTGGCAGACTAGAACCGGGAACCTGCGAAATTCGGCGCGAGGTCCTCTTGTGTCGTTTTCTGGTCGCGGAACTCCACCTGCAGCCGCCGGTTCAGCATGAGAATGCCGCCGCGGTGCGGGCCGACCACCGGGTCGCTGTCGGCGTGCCGCTGCTGAAGCAGGTCGCGGACGAACGAGGTGCGCGACTTGGCGTACTCCATGAGGTCATGCACGATCTCGCCGGGGGAATCGGCCTTTTCGTGCAGATCCATCCGGAATTCCCAGTGGATCCGGCCGTCCAGAAAGCCGAAGCTCTCGCGCGTGTACGTGCCGGTCGGCAGCGCCACGCCGTTCGGCTGGTTTACGCTCGCCTCGCGATACGTATAGCGCCACGTCCCGCTCTGCCGCGGCCAGCCGTTGACGGCCTCCGGGCAGACAAACACCTGCGGCATTTCGGCCATGTGCATCGGCATCAGTACATTGGGCAGCGAGTCGGGCCACAGTGTGCGGTCGAAAGGATCCGTCTCCGCATCGCTCTTTTCCGCGCGGCCGAAGCAATTATTGGTCATCGGCGACCAGACATAGGGCAGCGCACCGTTCCACTCGGTCCAATAATTGTACAGGGCCACGCCGATCGAGTTCAGGTTCGTGGCACACAGCGTCTGCCGCGCCTGGGCCCGCGCGCGGTGCAGGGACGGCAGCAGGATCGAACACAACAGCGCGACAATGGCCACCACGACGAGCAGCTCGATCAATGTGAACGCCGGTCGTTTCATGGCTGCACCTTGGGGAGCCCCCGGGCCGGCCACGCGGCCGGCCCGGGTATGGCAGGCTCCGCCTAACGGGTCAATCGCTCGACAAACGGATCGATGTCAAATGCATCCACCGCCCCGCTGCCGTCCACGTCGTTCACGCACAGGAAGTCGCACGTGCTCCCCGGCAGCGCCTCCCAGGCCTCCTGTCCCTGCGACAGCGCGATCACGAAGGGATCGATGTCAAACACGTTCACCACGCCGTCACAGTTCGCATCGGCCGGCGGGTTCGCGCAGCCCCGGCCCGCCGCAATGAACACGGCGTCGTACGACACGGAGTCCATGTAGATCGGGTCGGAGCTGTTGTTGATTCCGGCTCCCGCGGCCTCCAAGTACACGAACCGGTCATACTCGGCCGGCACGTTCGGCACGACCACGGCGTCGAAATACCCGCCCAGGTCGCCGCCGAAATCCGTCAGCGCCAGGCCGCCGTTGCCCGGCGCGGTGAACTGGTCGCCGCCCGGACCGGCCGTGATGGTCGCCGAACCCCCGAACAGCTCGTGCGCGGTCAGGAACGAATCGCCCAGGAACTCGGTATCGACCAGCGGCCAGCTCGTGGAGCCCAGTCCCTCTCCGGAGAGCGCCGGGAATTGCCCCGTCGCGTCGCGCAGCACGAGCCAGCCGTCGAACGACCCGAGGAACTGCATCGTGCCCAGCACATCCGCCGTCGCGCTGGCCGGGTCGATCGTGTCCTCCCACAGTTCATAGCCGAGCCCCGCGATGCGATACACGCCGGTCAGCGTGCCGCTGGTGCCCGTCCAGGCGGTCAGCGTGCCGCTGCGCGTGTCAACCAGCGGGTTGATCGCCGCGCCCGGGGTACCGTCGTTTTCGGTCCCCGCCAGCGTGACCAGGATCGTCGCGATCTCCGCCTGGATGTCGGGGCCGCCCTCGTTGTTGCCGGTGACGTCCACGCGCAGCAACTGGACCGTGCCGGCCTCGAGGTCGAATTCCAGTTCGATCACGCTCTGCGTGTCCGGGATCACCACGGCGGACGCGCCCGCCACGGGCACAAGGCTGCGCGTGGCATCGTCGGGGTCGCCGTCCAGGTCGAGCAGCGGCCCGCCCAGGAACTCGATTCCCTGCAGCGGCAGGCGACCCGCTGGTCCCGCCGGCACGCTGCCGCGTCGAAACAGAAAGCTCAACGACCCGAACTCGTTCGGTTCAAACATCGGCGTGCCGACGCCGTAGAACGGCACCGTCTCGGCACTCGTGTCGCTCGTACCTGCGAGCCGGTCGCCGTCGTAGACGGCCCCCGGGATGCCCGGCCCGGGTTGCGGCACGACCAGGCGCTCGGTGCCCGGGTAATGAAGCGCATCGACGCCGTTCAACAGCACGTACGGATCGGCCACCACGGCCGGGCAGACCAGCAGCCCCACGAGGCCGAGGCCCACAACGCGCAAACTCATCTTTCTCTCCTGTGAAGGTCGCGGTGTCTTCGCGTGTGAATCCGGGCGGCTGGCCGCCCGTCACGACGTCCGGCCGCTGCTCGCGTTCAACGTGGAGAACGTGAGCCGCCGGACTGGCTGTTCCACGAAGTCAGAGATCATCGGCGGGCGCCGCGGAGGGCGCGATGCGCCGATCGGGAATGTGCTTAAGCGGGCGGGGCGCGATTGACGGAAACGGCGCTCACCAGGAGCAGGAAGCGCGGCGGGAGATACGCTTGCAGCGACTGAAGCGTGAGCCGGCTCAGCCGCGGACGAACGCCGTCCCCCGACGAACGGCCGATGCGGAAGACGTATGCCACCGCCACCACGGCCGCAATGCAGGCCAGGAACCCCACCTCGGCCGGAATCGCCAGCTCGGCATGCGGGGCGTCGCGAAGTGTCCGCTCGACCACCCCCGCGTGCAGCAGCGCAATCGACAGCAGCAGGACCAGCCACGTCCGCCGGCCCGGCTTCAAGCGCAGCCACCGCACCTCGATCAGGGCGAGAACGAAGAGCACCTGGCTCAGCGTCAGGCCCGCGGTGCGCAGCGCATCGAACTCTTCGTTGCCCCCCGCGCGGAGTCCGAGTGCCGCCAGCCAGGCCGGCGTGTGCGCCGCGAGCATGATCGCCCAGAAGGCGCGCCGCACCAGTTGCATCAGCACCATTCGATTCGGGCGGCCGAACATGACGGCAGGATTGTACCGCGGTCGGCCGCCACTGGCGAGGGGTGTCAACCGATCTTCTGACCTGTCACGCGCGCCACCTCAACGCAGTCCTTGTCGCCGCGCCCACTGAGATTGATGACCAGGATCTGGGTACGCGGCATCCCGCGCGCCCGTTTGACGGCCTCGGCGACCGCATGAGCGGATTCCAGGGCCGGCAGGATGCCCTCCAGTCGCGCCAGCAGCGCAAATGCTTCCAGGGCTTCCTCGTCGGTCGCCGCGACGTATTCGACGCGTCCGCTGGCATGCCACGCCGCGTGCTCGGGGCCCACGCCGGGGTAATCCAGGCCGGCGGACACCGAGTGCACGGGCAGGGTCTGCCCGTCATCGTCCTGCAGCACATAGGTGTACATGCCGTGCAGCACGCCCGGACGACCCCGGGCCAGCGTGGCGGCATGCTGCGCCGAGTCGAGGCCCTTGCCGGCGGCCTCGACCCCGATGAGCTGTACGCCCGCCGCATCGAGGAATGGGTGGAACATGCCGGCGGCGTTGCTGCCACCGCCGACGCAGGCCACGATCGCGTCGGGCAGCCGCCCCTCCCGGGCCATCATCTGTTCGCGCGTCTCGCGGCCGATGACCGACTGGAAATCGCGGACGATGGTCGGGAACGGGTGCGGTCCCATCACGCTGCCGATGCAGTAGTGCGTCTGGTCCACGCTGCCCATCCAGTCGCGCAGCGCCTCGTTGATGGCGTCCTTCAACGTGCACTGCCCGCTCTCCACCGGCACGCACGACGCGCCCAGCAGCCGCATGCGATAGACGTTCAGCGCCTGCCGGCGCACGTCCTCCGCCCCCATGTAAACGACGCCTTCGAGCCCCAGCACGGCGCACGCGGTCGCCGTCGCCACGCCGTGCTGGCCGGCGCCCGTCTCGGCGATGATGCGGTGCTTGCCCATGCGCCGGGTGAGCAGGGCCTGGCCGAGGGTATTGTTGATCTTGTGTGCGCCGGTGTGGTTCAGATCTTCGCGCTTGAGATAGATCCGGGCCCCGCCGGCGTGTTCCGTCAGCCGCCGCGCGAAATACAGCGCGCTGGGCCGGCCCGCATAATGGGTCAGCAGCCCGTTCAGTTCGTCCCAGAACGCCGGGTCCGCCTGCGCCGCCGCGTACTCCCGCTCGAGCTGCAACAGCGCGCCCATCAGCACCTCGGGCACATATTGGCCGCCGAACGGACCGAAGCGGCCGTGGGCCGCCGGGGCAGCAGGGTTTACGCCGTGCGCAGGCATCGGCCGAATTGTAGCGGAGCCAGGCCCGGCGCGAATCTGGCGGTCTGAGGCGTGACTGCGCGGCGCGGCAGTGGTCGCCGACCGTGGGCGCGGGGATAATCCCGCCGATCCCGGCTGCCGCAGCCTTCGGCGGCGCCGGGCGAAAGGAACACCGCCCCATGAGGAACAGTGAAAAGACGTGGCTCTGGCCGGCGCTGCTGGGGATCTTTGCCGGCGGCATCGCGCTCGTCGCGCCGCGGACCGCGCAGGCCGTGGACGGCGACGCGATCGCCATCGTGAATGGGCACCCGCTCTCGCGGGAGACGCTCGTGAACCAGCTGATCGATGCGCACGGGCTCCAGATGCTGCAGCAGATGATCGTGCTCGAGTTGGCGCGCCAGGAGACGCGTCGCCGCGGAATCAGCGTCACGCCCGAGGAAATCCAGCAGCAGTACCAGCGCGCCGTGGACGAAATCGTCCCGGAGCGCGATGCCGCCGGCATCACGCTGGATGCCGCCGGCAAGCAGGAGGCCCTGAACACGGTCCTCCAGCAGCGCTGCGTCACGATGCCGGAATTCATGCTCGCAATGGAGCGCAACGCGCATCTGCGCAAGCTGATTGAGGTCGATTTGCGCATCGATGAAGCGACGCTGCGCGAGGAATTTGCCCGTCGCCATGGCGAAAAGGTGGAAGTGCGGCACATCCAGCTCGCCGCGGGCGACACGCGCCCGTTGCACGAGGCCCTCGACCTGCTTGGACGCGCGACCGAGTTCGGCGCGGTGGCACAGCGGCTCAGCGCCAACGCCCAGACCGGCCCCCGCGGCGGGTTGATGGAGCCGTTCACGTTCGCGGACGAGCGCGTGCCGTCCGAGCTGCGCGAGGTCGCGTTTTCGCTGGCGCCCGGCGAGGTCTCGGCGCCGACGCTCGCGGGCAAGTACATCCATATCCTCAAGCTGGAGCGGCGCATTCCGCCCGAAGACGTCACGTTCGAGGAAGTGCGCGAGCAGGTCGAACAACAACTCCGCCAGCGCGTCGTGCGGCAGAAGATGGATGAGCTGGTGGTGAAGTTGTTCAACCAGGCCAATATCCGCGTGCTCGAACCGAAGCTGAAGGAAGGATTCGAGAAGCTCCGCGCCCAGTCCGCGCAAACCGCCGTTCCATGAAGCCCGTGCCACTGCTCTGTGAGCAGTGCTCTTGGATCCCCCCGAAGACACGGCTGAAACAGCCGTGCCACAAGATCCCGTGCCCCGTGCCACTGCTCTGTGAGCAGTGCTCTTGGATCCCCCAACCGAAGACACGGCTGACACAGCCGTGTCACAAGATCCCGTGCCCCGTGCCACTGCTCTGTGAGCAGTGCTCTTGTTGCCACCCCATCGAAGACACGGCTGAAACAGCCGTGCCACAAGACCCCGTGCCCGTGCCACTGCTCTGTGAGCAGTGCTCTTGGATCCCCCCGAAGACACGGCTGAAACAGCCGTGCCACAAGATCCCGTGCCCCGTGCCACTGCTCTGTGAGCAGTGCTCTTGGATCCCCCAACCGAAGACACGGCTGAAACAGCCGTGCCACCATCTCTGTGAACAGTGCCGTAACGTGGCACTTGAGTGATAGTTACGACAAAATCCTTGATTCACATGTTCGTTGTTTGTTAGGATAAAATTTATCGGCGGCCGATCCACGGCTCAGCCAGCCGGGCGGGTGTCGGCACCTGGGCTGGTCCAGCCGTGCGACGGCCGCCGGATGGATCGGCGTATGTTCAGCTTTGCCCCGGGGCCCGCCGCGTCTGCGGCCGCGGCCACCCAACCGAGTGACACCGAACCGGCCTATGCCGAGTTGCACTGCCTTTCCAACTTCTCGTTCCTGCGCGGCGCGTCGCACCCGGAAGAGCTGGTGGAGCAGGCCGCGGCGCTGGGGTACTCCGCACTCGCGATCACCGACTGCAACTCGCTCGCGGGCGTCGTGCGGGCGCACCTGGCCGCCCGCGAGCACAATCTGCCGCTGATCATCGGTTCCCGAATCACGCCAACCGACGCTCCGCCGCTCGTGCTGTTGGCGCCCGATCGTGCAGCCTACGGCCGGCTCGCGCGGCTGATCACGCGCGGGCGTTTGCGCCGGCCCAAGGGCGATTGCGAGATTCGCCTGGCCGACGTCGCCGAGTTCAGCGCGGGCCTGATCGCGCTGGCCCTGCCGCCGCCCACCCTGGATCCCGCGCTCCCGCGCTCCCTCGATCCCTGCTTCCGCTACGCCGAGATCTTTCCGCGCCGGCTCTATCTCGCCGCCGAGCTGACCTGCGAGCTGCCCGACGCCGTGCAACTGGCCCGGCTGGCGGCCCTGGCGCAGGCGACGGCCATTCCGCTCGTGGCCGCCGGCGACGTGCACTACCACGTGCCGCAGCGCCGGTACCTGCAGGACGTGCTCACGTGTATTCGCGCGCAGTGCACGCTGGTGCAGGCCGGTCGCCGGCTGTTTGCCAACGCCGAGCGGCACCTGCGCCCGCGGGACGAGCTGGCCCGCCGCTACGCCGGCTACGAGAGCGCGCTGGCGCGGACGGTCGAAATCGCGCAGCGCTGCACGTTCACGCTCGACGAGCTGCGTTACGAGTATCCGCACGAGCTGTGCCCGCCCGGGCAAAGCGCCATGCAGTACCTGTCCGACCTGACCTGGGCCGGGGCCCGGGAGCGCTATCCCGCCGGCGTGCCGGCGGCGGTCCGCGGCGAGGTGGAGAAGGAGCTGGCGATCATCACCGAGCTGCACTACGAGCACTACTTCCTGACCGTCTGGGACATCGTGCGCTTCGCGCGCGGCCGCGACATCCTGTGCCAGGGCCGCGGCTCGGCGGCAAACTCGGCGGTGTGCTACTGCCTGGGCGTCACCGCCGTCGATCCGGCCCGCATCGAGGTGCTCTTCGAACGGTTCATCAGCCGCGAACGCAACGAGCCGCCCGACATCGACATCGACTTCGAGCACGAGCGGCGCGAGGAGGTGTTCCAATACATCTACGACAAGTACAGCCGCGAGCGGGCCGGCATCACGGCGGAGGTCATCACCTATCGTCCGCGCTCGGCGGTGCGCGACGTGGGCAAGGCGCTCGGGTTGTCGCTCGACCGGATCGATGCGCTGGCCAAGGCGCTGGACTGGTGGCATGTCGATGCGATCCCCGCGGAGGCCTTCCAGGGCGCCGGCCTGGACCCGCGCGACCGCACGGTGCAGATGCTCACGCGGCTCGTGCAGCAGCTCCTGGGCTTCCCGCGCCATCTTTCGCAGCACGTCGGCGGCTTCGTGATCACCGAAACGCCCCTGTGTGAAATCGTCCCCCTCGAAAACGGCGCCATGCCCAACCGCACTTTCATCGAGTGGGACAAGGACGACATCGACGCGGTCGGCCTGCTGAAGGTGGATTGCCTGGCGCTGGGGATGCTGACGGCGCTGAATAAGTGCTTCAAACTGCTGCGGGGGGAGGAGGGACGGAGGGACGCAGGGACACAGGGACACAGGGACACAGGGACGGAGGGACATAGGGACGCAGGGACACAGGGGTGGAACGGAGAGGAGAATTCTGATGAAAAAGACTTTTCGAGATCTGATCGTGTGGCGGAAGGCGATCGACCTGGCCAAACAGATCTACACCGTCACGTGTACGATGCCGCCCGAGGAGCGTTACGGTCTGACCGCTCAAATGCGCCGCGCGGCGGTGTCGATTGCCAGCAACATCGCCGAGGGCAATGCACGCCAGGGGCGCTCCGACTACTTGCGTTTCCTGATAATCGCCCGCGGCTCGTTGAGCGAACTCGAGACACAGGTGATCATCGCGCAGGAACTCGCGATGTTCCACCCTCCCACGACGATAATGGATCAGATCCAGGAGACCGACCGCATCCTGCAAGGCCTGATTCGAAGCCTGAAACCGGCGCCGAGCTGAACACCCCCTCTGCCCCTGCGTCCCTGCGTCCCTGTGTCCCTACGTCCCTCTCCTCCATCCCCCCCGAAGACCCCCTCGTCTACGACCTGATCTGCGCCGCCGATACGGTCGGCGTCTTCCAGATCGAGAGCCGGGCCCAGATGAGCATGCTGCCCCGCCTGCGGCCACGGTGCTTCTATGACCTGGTCATCGAGGTCGCCATCGTGCGCCCCGGTCCGATCCAGGGCGGAATGGTGCACCCCTACCTCCGACGCCGCAACGGCGAAGAAACCGTGGACTATCCCAGCACGGCCGTGCGCGACGTGCTCGCGAAAACCCTCGGCGTGCCGCTGTTCCAGGAACAGGTGATGCGGGTGGCCATGGTCGCCGCCGGGTTCAGCGCCGGCGAAGCCGACCGCCTGCGCCGGGCGATGGCGGCCTGGCGCCGCAATGGCGCGCTGGATGCCTTCACACACCGGCTCGTCACCGGCATGCTGGCCAACGGCTACACGCCGGCGTTCGCGCAGCAGATCTACACGCAGATCCACGGCTTCGGCGAGTACGGCTTCCCCGAGAGCCACTCCGCCTCGTTCGCTCTGCTGGTCTATGCCTCCGCGTGGCTGAAACGCTACCACCCGGCCGCCTTCTGCGCGGCGCTGCTGAACGCGCAGCCGCTGGGGTTCTATACCCCGGGACAACTCGTCCGCGACGCGCTCGCCCACGGCGTGCCCGTGCGACCGGTGGACGTGAACTTCAGCGGGTGGGACTGTCGGCTGGAAAAAACAGGGATCGAGGGATCAAGGGAGCAAGGGATCAAGGGGGCGGAAGAAGTGACGTAGGGACACAGGGACGCAGGGACGGAGGGACATAGGGACGCAGGGACACAGCGCGGGCCGGCGCTGCGGCTGGGGATGCGGATGGTGCGCGGGCTCAGCGCGACGAAGGTACGCGGGATCGAGGCGGCCCAGCGCGCGGGGCCGATCCGCTCGCTGCACGGCCTGGCCCGCCGGCCGGACATCGCCCGCGATACCCTGCTGCGACTGGCGGCGGCCGACGCGTTCCGTTCGCTGGGGCTCAGCCGCCGGGCCGCACTGTGGCAGCTCCTCGCCCTCGACGATGCGGACGCCCCGCTGTTCGCGGAAATCGAGCCGCCGGACGCGCCGGTGCCGCTGCCGCAACCGGCACTCGATGAGACGGTCGTGCAGGACTACGACATGCTGGGCCTGTCGCTCAACGCGCACCCGGTGGAACTCGTCCGCCCGGAATTGAACCGGCTCCGCGTGCTGCCCAACGGCCGGCTGCGGGACACGCCGCACGGCCGGCCGGTACGTGTCGCCGGCCTGGTCACCGTCCGGCAACGGCCGGCGACGGCGCGCGGCATCGTGTTCATGACGCTGGAGGACGAAACCGGCAATGCGAACCTGGTGGTGCATCCACAGATCTGGGAGCGCGATGCCCGCATCGCCCGCGCGAAGACCGCCCTGCTCGTGGAAGGCCACGTCGAACGGCAAGGCGAGGTCGTGAACGTGATCGTGCGGCGCGTGCATGACCTGTCGCAGCGCATGGCCCGCCTGGCGCACCGCTCCCGCGATTTCCAATAAGAACGCATCCCTGCATGGCCGCTACTTGCCCGCCGCTTTCAGACCATGCCCCGTGAGCGGAACCACCAGCCGATCGGCGGGCGGAACCTGCGGCAGCGCGGCGACTGCCGCCGCTGACGTGGGCTCCACGAAGAATCCCTGGCGCGCCAGCTCGAGCCAGGCCGCCCGGATCTCGGCCTCCCCGACGCACACGACGGCGCCGCCGGTCGCCCGGACGGCCTCCAGACATTGCGCACCGCGCGCCGGACGGGCGATCGCGATTCCCTCCGCGATGGTCGCTCCGCCGCCCTGCCCCGCAGGCATGCCCGGCTGCCAGTGGGCCAGCAGCGGCGCACACGCGGCAGCCTGGACCGCCACGAGCCGCGGCAGCCGCTCGATCACGCCGGCGGCGCGCAACTCCTGGAACCCGATGTACGCGCCGAGCAGCAGCGTGCCGTTGCCGGTGGGAAGCACGACCGCGTCGGGCGCCTGCCACTCGAATTGCTCGCACACCTCGTATGCGAACGTCTTCGTGCCGTGCAGGAAGAACGGATTCCAGACGTGCGACGCGTAATACGTTTGCTGCGCCGCCTGCCACGCCGCCGCCGCCGTGTCCTCACGCGATCCCGGCACGCGG
>CAZVRR010000046.1:10779-18186 GCA_964629745.1 uncultured Planctomycetales bacterium
GGTGGCGCAGCTCTCGGTGGGACCGCAGGCGTCGTCGCCGCAGAGGTCCGGGCACTGGCCGCAGTCCGCGGCGCAGGACGCGCAGCTCTCGGCGAATGAGCAGGTGCCGTCGCCGCAGGAGGCCGGGCAGACCCCGCATACCGCCGGGCACGCGGCGCAGCACCGCGCCGTACGCCTCGATCTGTTCGAGCTTCGCCGGCGACGTGGACGCCGGCACGTAGATCTCGCAGGCCACGCCGGCCCGCGCGCAGTACGCCGCGATCGCCGCACCGGCGTTCCCGGATGAGTCCTCCACGACGCGCTTCAGCCCCAGTGCCTTGACATGGCTGATCAGCACGCTGGCGCCGCGATCCTTGTACGACCCGCTCGGGAACAGGTGTTCGCACTTGAGCCACACGTCGCGCTCCCCCACTCGCGCCGGCAACAGCGGCGTGAAGCCCTCGTCGAAGCTGACGGGCGTTGCGCCGTCCGCGAGCGGCAGCGCTTCGCGGTGGCGCCACATCGTCGGCGGGCGTGTGCCAATCTGCTGCTGGTCGAAACGCGGCGTCATCTCGAGGTCGAGCATCCCGCCGGTCGAGCTGCACCAGCGCCGCGTGTCGGCGGCCAGCCGTTCGCCCGTCGCTCGACAAATCAGGCTTGCCGCTGTCACGTTTGTGCCGCTCCTGCGTGCAGCGTACCCGAGTCCTCAGCACTTGTCGCGCAGTTCCTCGGGGGTCGGAATGCCCGGCAGGTAGGGATTGTCGACGCCCGCGGCGCCGGGGCGCGCCGCCAGGGTCCCGGCCGCCACTTCCGCCGGCACGCGTGGCACCTCGGTGATTCCGCGCAGCAGCGGCAGCGTGGCCACCCGGCCGGCGGCCGACAGCGCGAAGATCACCATGTACGTGGCCACCTGCTCGCCCCAGCCGGCCAGGAGCAGCGCCGCCAGCACCGAGCCGGCCACGTTGGCGACGGCGTTCGTCAGGTTGTACACCGTCAGCGCGCTGGTCCGCTCCTGCTCGGGAATCGTCTCGAACATCAGCAGCAACGTCGCGAGTTCGTAGGCCGCCAGCCCGAGGCCGGCGACCACCTGTGCGACGACCAGCCAGGCCAGCGACGCCGAGGCCGCCCACAGCAACGGCACGGGCACGATGGCCAGGCCCGCGAGCCCGAGCAACCAGCGCGCCCCCCGGCGCTGGGCGATGGCCCCGCACACCGGCAGCCCGGCGACCTTCGCCAGGTACATCGTCGCCAGCAGCACGACGTAAGCGCCGTAGCCGAAGTGCAGCTGTTTCAGCACGTAGGGCGTGAAGTACGGGGCGGCGACCTGTGTCACGAGCTGCACGCCGAACATGTACACGATCAGCCGGCCCCCCGCGCTGCGCGTCCAGGACAACAGCTCGCCGGCCTGCAGGTCGCGCTGCACCAGCGGCGGTCCGGGCATCTCGCGCTGCCGCGCCAGGTAGGCCGTCGAGACGAAACGGAACGCGCCGGCCGCCGCAAAGATCAGCGCGAACCCCCAGTTCTCCAGGCCGCGGGCCTGGGCCGCCTCGAGCACGGTCCCCGCGCCGACCAGCGCGAGCAGCGTGGCGACCTGCATAATCCGCGTCCGCCGGGCAAAGTAGGGCGTGCGGACGGCGCGCGGCACGAGCCGGGTCATCCAGACGTTCCAGGCCGGGCCGCCGAGCATGCCTGCGCCCCAGTACCACGTTGCCAGCAGCAGCACGCCGGCCGCGCTGATCCGGCCGTGCAGGGCCGCCAGCGCCAGCGGCACGAAGGCCAGCCCCTGCACGCCCGCCCACGCGACGCACCAGCGCCGGTGCGAGCGGCTGCGGCGCACCCCGGCCGGCGTGAACAGCTGCACAAGCGCACCGGCCAACAGCGGAACGGTGGCCGAGAGTCCGGCGACGACTTCCCCCAGCCCGACCGCCAGCACGAACGCGGGAATGTAGGACTCGCCGCAGCCGACCATCAGGCTGAAGAAGCTGCCGTCGACGGTGCAGGCGCGCAGATCGGTCTTCAGCGTGCGGCGCGGCACCGCGGTCATGGCGGGCGGTTGCACCGGGCAGCCCTCACCGGGCGCAGCGGATCAGGGCGCGTCACGCTCGGGCAGCGGAGCGGCCGCCGCCTGGTGCGGCTCGCGCCGCGTGACGAGAATCGATGCGACGATGCCCACGGCCAGGATTCCGACGATGATCGCCAGCGAGACCTCGATCGGAATGTGGTACTTGTGCGGCAGCAGCATCTTCACGCCGATGAAAGCCAGCAGGAACACCAAGCTGTACTTGAGATACCGGAACTTGTCCATCATCGCGGCCAGCGCGAAGAACAGCGAGCGCAGGCCCAGGATCGCGAACACGTTCGACGTGAACACGATAAACGGGTCGTGCGTGATGCCGAAGATCGCCGGCACCGAGTCGATCGCGAACAGCACATCGGAGCTCTCGACCATCAGCAGCGCCAGCATCAGCGGCGTGATCGCGCGCCGCCCGTCCGCCAGGCGCACGAAGAACTTCTGCCCCTCGAACTGCGTGCTGACGGGGTACACGCGCCGCGCCAGGCGGACGAGCGGATTCCGCTCGGGGGCCACCTCCTGCTCACCCGCCATGAACATCTTCACGGCGGTCAGGATCAGGAGCACGCCGAAAACCTTCAGCACCCAGGCGAAGCTCTCGACCAGGGCCGCCCCGGCCAGGATGAACGCGCCGCGCAGCACGAGCGCGCCGAGAATGCCCCAGAACAGCACGCGATGCTGATACATGCCCGGCACGCGGAAGTACGCGAGAATCAGGGCGATGACGAAGATGTTGTCGAGGCTGAGCGATTCCTCCAGCAGGTAACCGGCGAGGAACTTCAGCGCTGCCTCGCGCCCGGACGGCTCCTGCCCATGCGACAGCCCGATCCCGAGCCAGTGGTGCTGGTAGATGAAATAAACCGCGACGTTGAAGCACAGCGCCAGGCCGACCCAGAAGGCCGTCCACAACAGGGCCTCGCGCGCCTTGATCACGTGGGCCTTGCGGTTCAGCACGCCCAGGTCCAGCGCGAGCAGCGCCAGGATCAGCGCGAGAAAGCCGACCCAGAGAAAAATGCTCATCTCCGCCGTGCTCCCGATCGATTCAGCGACGCAGGCCCGCACGGCCACAACCGCGCCGAGCCCGAGGCGCGGACGATATCGCGCCGCGGGGCCGGCAGTCCAGCGCCGCGACCCGGCGCAGGTTCAGGCCGGCGGCGGCAGGAACATGCGCCCGTCCGCCAGGCAGCGACCCAGCTCGCGATACACCTGCGCCAGAGCGGCGCGGTCAGGCTCGGCCGGCAGCGCCTGCAGGATGCGACGGGCCAGCGGCCCCCGGTCGAGGAGGGTCTGTAGCGCCGGCTGGAATTCCGCGGGCGGCCCGTCGGGCCAGGCCAGCTCGGACAGGTGACGCCACAGCTCACCCGCGCTGCACGGGGCGCGCGGCACCCCGAACAGGCGCAGGTACGCGGCATCCTCGATGGGCGCCTGGTCCGCCGCCCGGATCGTGCGCAGCAGGATGTCTTCCAGCGGCGGCACGTCCCAGCGCTGCTGTTCCTCGCGGCTGCACCAGCGTTCCTGCACCAGGCCGCGCAGTACCGCCGTCAGCAGCGCGGCGATCGCCAGGTCGGCCGCCGGGCACTCCTGCACGTCGAGCACGCGAATCTCGAACGTATCGCGCGCAAAGCGGGCGATCGTGCCGCGTGCATTGAGCCACTCGTCCTGGAGCGTGCCCGCGGGATCATGCGGCGCGATGTCGCGGTACATCCGCGCCAGAATCTGCTCGCGGTAATCGCGCTTCGTGAAGACCGGCTCGGGGATAATCCGGCCCGCGACACTCGGCACACGCCGCGAGTTGTGCCGGTAGTACTCCAGGCGCGTGTCCAGCAGCCCGGTGGGCCGCCCGTCGGCGATCGGCGAGCTGGCCGCCAGGGCCGGCAGGATCGGCAGCACGAGCCGGATCGCCGCGTGCAGTCGGCCGAACTCGTCGTCGCCGGCAAACGGCAGGTTCAGGTGCACGCTTTGCAAGTTGGCCCAACCGTGTCCGCGGCAGTTGAATACGCGGTCGAATGCCTCGTAGACCGCGTTGTAGTCGTGCGGCCAGAGGCGGGTCTCGGTGTCGGGATCCATCCAGGGGTGCATGGCCGACGGCAGCAGTTGCGCGCCCAGTCCCGCCAGGACCGCGTTCACCTCGCGCACGCCGGCCTGGAAGCGCGACGCCCACCCCGTCAGCGAAGTGGCCGGCGCAGTCGTCTTCAGCTCGACCACGTGGAGGACCAGCTCGTTCGACCAGGTCAGCGGCCCGCGCTCGACGTCCGATTCGTAGCGGCCGCTTACCTGGCGGATCAGCTCGTCCGTGATCGGCCGCACGCGCAGATCCTCGCGCGCCACGATCATGTACTCGAGCTCGATGCCGAATCCCTCAAACAGATGCAGCGGGCTGCTCATGATGCTCCTTCGTGGACTTCCGCATGGAGGGATGCAGACTCAGCGGCGGCGGGCGCGGCGGCCGCCCGCCGGCTAGGCCTTGCCATTCGTCGAGCTGTTCTTGCGCTGCTGGATGCGCTTCAGGAACACCTGCATGATGCGGTCGTACAGGTCGTCCTTGAGCAGCTTGTCCTCGTACCCGGCGTCGATGCTCGGGTTGTCGTTGATCTCGATCACGTACACCTGGTTGCCGACCTGCTTCAGGTCCACGCCGTACAGCCCGTCGCCGATCAGCTTCGTCGCCCGCAAGGCCGTGTTGACGACCGCGGGCGGAACCATGTCGCTCGGCACCGCCTCCACTTCGCCCGCGTCGTAGTCGCCGTCCGCGTGCGGCCTGATGATCTGCCAGTGCGCGGGGGCCATGTGGTACTTGCAGGCGAAGAGGAACTCGTTGTCGAGCACGGCGATGCGCCAGTCGAAGGGCGTCGGCACGAACTGCTGCGCGATGATCAGGTCCGACTGGGTCAGCAGCTTCTCGACCTGGTCCTGCAGCTCGGCCTCGGTGTCCACCTTGGTGACGCCGAACGAGAACGAGCTGTCGGGCTGCTTCAGCACGCAGGGCAGCCCGATGTAGGGGATGATCGCCTCGCGGTTGTCGCGATGGATGATCAGCGTCTTGGGGCGCGGGATGTTGTGCCGGTCCAGCAGCTCGGCCAGGTACACCTTGTTCGTGCACTTCGTGATCGAATCGGGATCGTCGATCACCACCAGCCCCTCGGCCACCGCGCGGCGCGCGAAGCGGTAGGTGAAGTGGTTCACCGCGGTCGTTTCGCGGATCAGCAGCGCGTCGAACTCGCCCAGCCGGCCGAAATCGTCCTTCTCGATGAACTCGGCGCTGAGCCGGGCGCGCTTGGCCGCGTCGACCAGCCGCTTCAGCGCGCGGCGATTCGAGGGCGGCTTGTTGTTGTCGGGGTTCCACAGGATGGCCAGGTCGTAGAGCGTGTCGCTCTTGCGGGCCGTCGGGTAGCGCTTCTGGCCGAAGAACTGGCGGGCCGCGTCGATCGCGAATTCCTTGTGGGGCGTCGGGATCTCGTTCGCCGCCAGCGGACTGATGTTGCGCAGCCGCCAGCCGTCCTCGTCGTCGTGCGCGAAGTCCGCCCGGAGGAACGGGGCCTGGAACTGGCGGAACAGGTGCGCGGCCAGGGCGTCGTAACGCTTCGCCAGGTTGCGGCCGAAGTAAATGCTGAGCGTGAAGGTGTGCGACTGGATCGGCCGCAGGCACCACTGCATCAGCTCCTCGAGCTCGTCCGACGCCAGCCGGATGATCGCGAGGGACTTCATGTCCTGGATCGTCGTGATGCTCGGCAACGGCTTGTGCCCGCGCGCCATGGCCAGGAGCGAGACGTAGTAGCCCGTGCTCTGGTAGCGGTACGAGCGGCACAGGTTGAACACCCGGCCGTGGCGCACCTCGGAGTACACCGCGTCCGTCAGGTAGGCGCGTGCCGAGATCACAGAGGCACCGGGGATATGCAGCGGCCACGTTTTGGGATTGTCGACTACGACCAGCGGAACCACGGATGTTCCTTCACGCGCGGCGGGCGGCTCGTCTGGCGCTCCAGCGAAACGCCACTCGGGGATCTCACCACGGCCTTGTGCACACCCGGGCGTCCGGGTTCCTGCCGATCTGCCGGAAGCGGGAAGTGCGGTGTGCCGAGCCCACCTTCCATGACCGCGCGTTCAACCTACTCAGGTTCGCGTGTTCCTCGATGGCGCGGCCGCGCACACGCGAGACCCGACATCGGCCGCATGCGGCGGCCGAGCGCTTGCGGCGGCTCGTGCGAATCGGCCGCCACAACGCGTGGCTATTATAACCCGGGCTCGGCCCGGTCCAGCACCGGCGGGGAAATTCTCGTGTGAATTGCGCGAGGCCGGGCGCATGCGGCGCCTATCGCTCGAGGTGACGCGCGGCGCGCCACAAGTCCGGCGCGGTGGGATACAGGGTGTCGAGGCGCTTCCGACGCACCTCGAACTCTTCCGTCGTCCAGGAACGCCGCGTGCGGAGCATCGCCACCAGTCCGGCGGCCTTGCCGGCCAGGCGGTTGGGACGACGGAACGAGCGCTGCACGCGGTCGGATACCAGCCACAGGTCCAGCCAGCGCTGCGTCGAGAGCAGTTGCAGCAGGCGCAGCCCGGGCGGGTCGCCCGGGTTCAGCCAGCGGTCGAACGACGCGGCATGCCGTCCGGCCAGCCGGATCAGCAGGGAAACCACGACGACGCCCCCTTCGTCCCAGACCGGCAGGGAGAACTCCACGGGGCAGTGCTGGGGGTAGGTGGCGAACGTGAACTCGTCCTCCCGGACGTAGAACTGCAACGCCGAGTCCAACGGAACCAGCACGAGCGAATGGTGCGGAGACTTCAGCGCGGTATCAGGAATTCGATGTCTCACGGCCTCGTCCCGCGTTCCCGCCCCTCGATGCGCGCTCCGTTCATCCGGCGCCGCTTTCCGTCCCAACCTCTCCGAATGCGGCCAGACGCTGCACCTGGCCGCGCAATTCCTGCAGCACGGGCCGCAGCCCGGCCGTCAGGCGGCGCAATTCGGCCTGCCACAGCCCGCCAGCCCGTGCGGCTCCGTCCCCGGTCGCAGGCAGCCGCGGGTCGGGCGGACCGCTTTTCAGCAGGCGCCGGCGGTACGCGAGCAACTCGCGGCGCAGGGCGGCATAGCGGGCCGCCAGCTCCGCGCAGGCCGCGGCATCCGTGCCGTACAGGTGCCCACGTGACGCGGTCGGCGCGCCGGCCGCTTGCCCGCCGCGCTGGGCCAGCCGCTGCGCCACGTCGCGTTCCATTCCGCGCAAGTGCGAGCGCAGTACGTCCGGTCCCTGAAGCAAGGCGGTCCATGAAGAGGTCACGCTTTCGAATCGGGCCGAGTCGGCCCCGAGTTCAGGAACGCGCCCAGCAGCCGATAATTCCTCGTTTGCGCCGCGCGGGTTGGCTGC
>CAZVRR010000047.1:0-17883 GCA_964629745.1 uncultured Planctomycetales bacterium
GCCACCTGGGCCCGCGGGCCCATGAGCTGCGCGGCATGCTGGCCGAGCTGGGCTATCGCTCGCTCGACGAGCTGACCGCGGACACGGTGCCCGCCGGCATCCGGCTGAAGAAGCCGCTGAACCTGGGACCCGCGCGCGGCGAGCACGAAACGCTGGAGCGCCTCACGCAGATCGCCGCCAAGAACCAGGTGTTCCGCAGCCTGATCGGGATGGGCTACTACGACACCATCACCCCCCCGGTGATCCTGCGCAACATCCTGTGCAATCCCGGCTGGTACACGCAGTACACGCCGTACCAGGCGGAGATCTCGCAGGGACGGCTCGAGGCGCTGGTCAACTTCCAGACAATGATCTGCGACCTGACCGGCATGCCGCTGGCGAACGCATCCCTGCTCGACGAGGCGACCGCCGCCGCCGAGGCGATGACGATGTGCCACCGGCTGGCGCGCGGCAAGCGCAACGGGTTTTACGCGGCGGACGATTGTCATCCGCAGACGCTGGCCGTCATGAAGACGCGGGCCCAGGCGCTGGGCATTGTGCTGCACGTCGGTCCGGCGCGGCAGGCGGACGTCGCGGCCCAGGACCTCTGCGGGCTGCTGGTGCAGACGCCGAACACGTTCGGCCGCGCGGAGGACCTCACGGCGCTGGTGGAGAAGTTCCACGCCGC
Organism: uncultured Planctomycetales bacterium; assembly: GCA_964629745.1. Taxonomy (GTDB): domain Bacteria; phylum Planctomycetota; class Phycisphaerae; order UBA1845; family Fen-1342; genus JAAYXS01. Next base: position 668 of record CAZVRR010000047.1, read on the forward strand.
CGGCGCCCTGGTGGCCGTCGCGACCGACCTGCTGGCGCTGACGCTGCTGAAGCCGCCGGGCGAGTGGGGGGCCGACATCGTGATCGGCTCGTCGCAGCGCTTCGGCGTCCCGATGGGCTACGGCGGGCCGCATGCCGCGTTCATGGCGACGCGCGACGAGTTTGCCCGCCAGATGCCGGGCCGACTGATCGGCGTGTCGAAGGATGCGCAGGGGCACGTCGGCTACCGCCTGGCGGTGCAGACGCGCGAGCAGCACATCCGGCGTGAGAAGGCCACGAGCAACATCTGCACGGCGCAGGTGCTGCTGGCGATCATGGCGGGGATGTACGCGGTCTACCACGGGCCGGAGGGCCTGCGGCGGATCGGGCAGCGGGTGCATGCGCTGGCGGTCATTCTCGCGGACGGCCTGCACCGGCTCGGCCTCGAAGTCGGGCCGGCGCCGTATTTCGACACGTTGCACGTGCGCGCCGCCGCGGCGGCCCCCGGCATCCTCACCCGGGCGCGACAGCAGCGGATCAACCTGCGCGAGTTCGGCGACGGAACGCTGGGCGTGTCGCTCGATGAGCTTTCGACGCCCGCCGAGGTCGAGAAGCTGTGGGAGGTCTTCGCCGGCAAGCCGGCCGGCTTTACGGCGGCGCAGCTCGCGGCGACGGCGCACATCGAGTTTGCGCCGGGCCTGGCGCGGACCAGCACGTACCTGACGCATCCCGTGTTCAACAGCTTCCATGCCGAGCACGAGATGCTGCGGTACATCAAGCGGCTCGAAGCGCGCGACCTGTCGCTGTGCCAGTCGATGATCCCGCTCGGATCGTGCACGATGAAGCTCAACGGCACGAGCGAGATGCTGCCGATCACCTGGCCGGAGTTCGCGGCGCTGCATCCGTTTGTTCCGCCCGAGCAGGCGGCCGGTTACGCCGAGCTGTTCGCGGAGTTGGCCGGCTGGCTCCAGGAGATCACCGGCTTCCGCGCGGTATCGCTGCAGCCGAACTCGGGCGCGGCCGGCGAGTATGCGGGGCTGATGGTGATCCGGGCCTACCACGCGGCGCGCGGCGCGGGTCATCGCAACGTGTGCCTGATCCCCGTTTCCGCGCACGGCACGAATCCCGCCAGCTCCGTGATGGCCGGGTACAAGGTCGAGGTCGTCGAATGTGACACGCACGGCAACATCGACGTCGAGGACCTGAAGCGGAAGGCGCAGCTCCACCGCAGCGAGCTGGCGGCGCTGATGATCACGTATCCCTCGACGCACGGCGTGTTCGAGGAAGCCGTCAGCGAGATCTGCCGGATCGTGCACGAGAACGGCGGGCAGGTCTACATGGACGGCGCGAACATGAACGCGCAGGTCGGCCTGTGCCGGCCGGCCGATATCGGCGCGGACGTGTGCCACCTGAACCTGCACAAGACGTTCTGCATACCGCACGGCGGCGGCGGGCCGGGGATGGGGCCGATCGCCGTGGCGGAGCATCTGGCCGCGCTGCTGCCGGGCCATCCGGTGGTCGAGCCGACCGTGGGGCAGCGCGAAGGGGGAAAGGCGGGAAAGGGCAAGGCCGCCGCGCAGCGCGTGGGGGCGGTGGCGGCCGCGCCGTACGGCAGTCCCTCGATCCTGCCCATCTCGTGGATGTACATCGCGCTGATGGGCGAGCCCGGGCTGCGGCAGGCGTCGCAGGTGGCGATCTTGAATGCGAACTACATGGCGCACCGGCTGAAGGACCACTACCCGGTGCTGTACAGCGGTCGGTCCGGCCGCGTGGCGCACGAGTTCATTCTCGACCTGCGCGAGTTGAAACGCACCTCACACGTCGAGGTGGAAGACGTGGCGAAACGGCTGATGGATTTCGGATTCCATGCCCCGACCATGAGCTGGCCCGTGCCGGGCACGTTGATGATCGAGCCGACCGAGAGCGAATCGAAGCAGGAGCTCGACCGCTTGTGCGACGCCTTGATCGCCATCCGCGGCGAAATCCGCGCCATCGAGCAGGGCCGGATGAGCCCGGACGACAACCCGCTCAAGAACGCGCCGCACACCGCCCGCGCCGTCACCGCGACGGAGTGGAACCACCCGTACACGCGCGAGCAGGCGGCGTTTCCCGCGCCCTGGGTCCGGGCGCACAAGTTCTGGCCGCCGGTGGGCCGGATCGATAACGTATACGGCGACCGGCACCTGTTCTGCACGTGCCCGGGCTTCGCCGTCGACGAGCCGGCGGAGGCGCACGTGCCGAGGTAGTGGCTGACTACTTGCCGACATCTTCTAGCGGAGCGAGTCATGATCACGGAACTCGCCGTTGAAAACTACCGCGGTTTCCGAAATTACAGGCTGCGCGGGTTATCTCGCGTAAACTTGCTTGTCGGCAAGAACAACAGCGGGAAGACCTCGCTCCTGGAGGCCGTTCACCTCCTCGCATCCAATAATCCCCTTGAAGCTCTCATGGAAACGATGGTGAGGAGAAGTGAAAGTCTGCCGGGAGCAGAAGACGATCGCGAACGAAAGTTCTTGTTAGATCCGGGGTTCCTTTTCCATAAGCACGATCTGAAACTGGGATCTAAGTTCTTGGTGAAGGGTGACAATGACGGTACTCCCGGCGAGTTTAGCTGCGGAATTTGCGAAATGCAGGAAGATCCACAGTTGCCGTATCCGGAGGGTCGACAAGCAACGACGCAGGTTGCGCTGAAGATCGCCAGTCCGCGAGCGACTAGGGAGCTCTATGTTCCACTGTCTCGAGACGGAGGGGTCGACTACGACCGTCTAGCGCGACATCGGCCATTTGAACTCAGGGAATCCAGCAACTTCATCACTAGCGAGTCTCTACGAGCGTACACGATGTCCCGCCTATGGGACGCGATCGCTTTAACGCCAGCTGAAGAGCGCATTCTTGGCGCGCTGCGAATCCTTGAACCGCGTGTGGAACGAATGACATTCATCGGATATGCACCATCGCCCTATTTTGCGGCAAGAGCCGGAATTGTCCTCAAGCTGACCGGTTCTGACTTTCGCTTTCCGCTGGGAAGCATGGGCGACGGGATGAGACGCATCTTGGCCTTGTCGCTCGCAGCGCTGCAGGCCGCTAATTCTGTGCTCATCGTCGACGAGATTGATACCGGTTTGCACTACAGCGTCATGCCGGATATGTGGAAAATGCTCCTGAATATTGCGCAGGAGAGCTCGGTCCAAGTCTTCGCGACGACTCACAGCCAAGACTGCGTTAATGCCCTAGGCTGGGTGTGCGAACAAGTGCCGGACTACTCGTGCGAGCTCTCGCTCCAGAGGGTGGAAATCGGTGCCAAGCAGTCGGTAGCATACTCTGCCAAAGAGCTTGCCGAAGCCGCACGGAGACATCTCGAGGTTCGTTGATGGTTGGGATTACTTCGAAGCGTCGACTCCTCGTGGAGGGGCCCGATGATTGTCACGCCATCATTCACCTGCTCCGCAGGCATGGTGCAGATTGGGACACGCCGGATTGGCGATTGCCCCATATTGATTGTCAAGGCGGATACGATAAGCTCCGGGCCAGCTTGAATTCCACGCTGTTTAAGTCGTGTGACGTCGTTGGCGTCGTAGTTGATGCTGATGAAAACGTCGAAACCAGGTGGAGTAGCCTACGTGCTCAGTTGACCAGCGTCGGTATACAACTGCCGGATGGACCTGCCGAGGGGGGCTGGCTAGGTGCAAGCACAGATTACCAATGCCGTTGCGGCGTTTGGCTGATGCCGGACAACAAGATTCCAGGGATGCTGGAGGACCTGCTCGCAAGGCTCGTACCGCCACAAGATTCTTGCTGGCAGTATGCAGGACAGTCGGCGGACCACGCCAGATCCCTCGGTGCGCCGTATCGCGAAAGTCATCGGTCCAAAGCCGTCATACATACTTGGCTGGCCTGGCAAGACGAGCCCGGAACGCCCTTCGGGCAAGCGATTACCTGCAGGATTCTGGACGCCGACACTCCGCTCGCACACGAATTCGTTGGTTGGTTCCGTCGACTCTTCTTGGATCAGGATGGTTGAGCGTCCGCGTGGTTCGCTGGAGGTTCGGGGTGCCGCCAATAGCGAGTACGCACCCCCGACGCCCGGCAGGCTACTCGCCATCGCTGGCCGACTCGTAACCAGATCTTTCTTTAGCTGACACGCACCTGCCGGCGCGTGTTCGGTGCCACGCGCTCGTCGGGCGTCAGAATGCCGCGGAAATTCAGCGGGTCGGCGGAAACGACCGTGATCGGTTCGCGCGCTCCGTCGCGCTTCACACGCCGCAGCAGCTCGACCGCTTCGGGCAAGGCGAACTGCTCGCCCGCGAAGCCGGCGACGAAGCGGCCGCCCCGGATTTCGCCACGCAACTCCAGGCGCCGGTACACGCGCGCCAGGGCCGACCAGGTCACCGGCAGTCGCTCGCGCAACAATGTGCGGCGGAAGACGATGCCCGTGCGATGCATAAGCTGGCGCGCGACCAGCTCGTCGGCCGCGTCGGCCGGGCCCGCCGGCGCTTCGGTCGGGCGGAAACGGCTCCAACGGCCGACGGAACGAACAGGGTGGCGGCGTCGAGAGGGCGGCGTGATCAGTTGCCGCAGCCCCGCGAACGAATCGCAAGTGGCCAGGCCCTGCGCGACCAGGTCGGCCAGCCCCATCTCGACGTAGGCCGGCAGCAGGTGCGCCGCCTTCGTCAGCTCCTGCGGGAACATCGCGCCGCGCGCGGTCAGCGTGTCGAGCAGCTCGCGGGCGGGGCCGCGCAGGCCCTCGAGCGAGGCCGGCTCGGCCAGCGAAAGCCAGGCGTCCCATTCTTCGCGCGGGAGGAAACCGACCGGCGTCACGCGAATCGCGCTGGCGCCCCCGCCCCACAAGCGCCCCCACGCGAATTCCCCCGAGAGCGTCAGGTCTTCCAGCCACTCGCGCCGGTACTCGCGCACGCGCCGCGGCAGAATGCTGGCCTCCCAGGCCCAGGCCGGCGTCTCGAAACCGGCGAGTTGTCGCAGGACGTCGGCGACGCCGCGCGGCCCTTCGAGCCGGTACTCCGGGTCCACGTGTTGCCAGCAGGCCAGGAATTGCAGGAATTCGCCGGCGCTGACGGGCTCGATCGCACGCCGCAGGCGCTCGAGGGTGTAGCGTTGGATGCGTGCGAGGAGCCGGCGCTCGCACCAGGCGGCGCGGCCGTCAAGGCGCGTGCGGAGGACCGCCCCCGCGCGCTCCAGCTCGAGAACGCTGGGCCGCAGCTCCTCTGCAAGGCGCGGATCATTTTCATACACCGGCCCGAGCGCCTCGAGCCGCCCGAGCGCGATCTGCCCGGGCTGGGTCGGGCCGTCGACCGCTTGCCAGCGGCCCGCGTCGTGCCGCACGCGCTGACTGGCGGCGAGTTCGCGCAGCCATGGCAGCCAGGCCTCGGCCTCCTCGTCGGTCACGTAGCCCATCCAGGTCAGGGTGGCGTGCACGTCCTCCGCCGACTCGGGCTGCGGCCAGGCTTCTTCACGCACGCGCTCCACGGCGGCGGGATCGAGGGCGCCGATGTCGTCCAGGCTGCGGGCATCCAGGACGCGCCGCGCCAGCACCGCCTGCGTGCGACGTTCCTCCAGCGGTGCGTCGTCCAGGAACGAGTACGGCTGGGCCGAGAGAATGCCCCGCGCGAAGACGGACGGGGCGGGCGTGTCGACGGCGACACGCTCGATCCGGCCGTCCCGCAGAGCCCGGAGCACTTCGACCAGGCCCGCCAGGTCCGTGGACTCGGTGAGGCAGTCGTGCAGCGTCTGCCGCACCAGCGGATGCTCGCGCGGGATCGGCAGGTCCCCGGCCGGCAGATTCTCGGGGCAAGCGACCGCCGCCGGGAACGTGGCGGCGAGCAGGTCGGCGGCGCGCATGCGGAGAATCGCCGGCGGCACAGGCTTGCCGTTCTGGAAGCGCTCAAGAACCAGGGCCCGCGTGGCGTTCCACCGCCAGCGCGATTCGAACATGGGCTGGTCGAGCACGGCCTGGGTCAGCACGTGCTCCACGCTGCTGGGATTCAGGAAGTCGAACACCTCGTCCAGCGGAAAGCTGTGTTGCAGGCCAAGCGAGATGACGATGGCTTCCTCGTTTGCCGCGGCCTGGAGCTCGAAGCCGAAGCCGCGGCAGAATCGCTTGCGCAGCGCCAGGCCCCAGGCGCGGTTGATGCGGCCGCCGAAGGGCGCGTGCAGGACGAGCTGCATTCCGCCGCTTTCGTCGAAGAAGCGCTCCACGACGACGCGTTCCTCTGTCGGCACGGTCCCCAGGACCTGCGCTCCTTCCCGGAGATACTCGGAGATCTGGGTGGCCGCCTCGGTGGAAAGGCCGATTTCGCGCTGGAGCACGGCGGGGTCCCCGGCATCGGTGCGGACCTGGCCGATCGCCCGGGACAGTTCCGCCGTGCGTGCGGCGCCCTCACCGAGCCAGAACGGGATGCTGGGCGGCTGGCCCGCGGCATCGGCGACGCGCACGGCGCCGCGCTCGACCTTGAGGATGCGCCACGACGTATTGCCAAGCTGGAAGATGTCGCCGACGTTGGCCTCGACGGCGAAGTCCTCGTTCACCGTGCCGATGAACGTGGCGCTGGGCTCCTGCAGCACCTGGAAGTCGGAGACGTCGGGAATCGCGCCGCCGCCGGTGAGCGCGGTAATCCGGGCGCGCGGACGGGCGAGCAGCCGGCGTCCGACGCCGTCGCGATGCAGGAGCGCGCGGCGGCCGCCGGTGTGCAGGGCCACCACCGCGTCGAAATCGGCGCGCGTGAGGCCGGCATAAGGGCCAGCTCGGCGCGCGAGCTCGAACAGGTCGTCCTCGGGCCAGCCGTCCGGCGCCTGTGCGACGCACGCCGCCACGATCTGCTGGGCGAGGATGTCGAGCGGGGCCGCCGGCTGGGGCGTGCGGTCCAGTTCGCCCCGGGCGGCGCAGCGCAAGAGGGCCGCGGCCTCGACCAGCTCGTCGATGGTGAGCGGGAAGAGGCGGCCCTTCGGAACGCGGCGCACGGCGTGGCCGGCGCGGCCGATGCGTTGCAGGAACGTGGCGATGGAGCGCGTGGCGCCGACCTGGATCACCAGGTCGACGTCGCCGATGTCGATGCCCAGTTCGAGCGACGCGGTGGCGACCAGGGCGCGGAGGCAACCGTTCTTCAGGCGCTGCTCGGCGTCGAGGCGGCGTTCGCGCGACAGGCTGCTGTGATGGCAGGTGACCTGCTCCGCGCCCAGCAGCTCGGTCAGGCGCGCCGCGATCCGTTCCGCGAGCTTGCGCGTATTGACGAAGACCAGCGTCGTGCGGTGCGCGCGAATCAGCTCGGCGATCCGGGCGTAGATTTCGGCCCACTGCTCGCTCGAGCAGACGGCGGTCAGCGGCGCGGGCGGCACCTCGACCGCCACGTCCATCGCGCGGTGATGCCCGACATCGACGAGTGCACAGGAGCGCCCCGGCCCGACGAGGAATCGCGCCACGTCGGCCAGGGGTTTCTGCGTGGCCGACAGGCCGATGCGTTGGACCGGCCCGGCCAGCGCCGCGAGTCGTTCCAGGGAGAGCGCCAGGTGTGCGCCGCGCTTGTCGCGGGCCAGTGCGTGAATCTCGTCCACGATAACGGTCTTGACCGTGCGGAGCAGGCGCTGGCCGCCGGCGCTCGTCAGCAGCAGGTAGAGCGACTCGGGCGTTGTGACCAGGATGTGCGGCGGCTTGCGGAGCATCGCGGCGCGGTCGCGCTGCGGCGTGTCGCCGGTACGGACCAGCACGCGAATTTCCGGAAGCTCAGGGTCGAGGTCCATCAGCTCGCGCAGGGGCGCCTGGAGGTTCTTCTGCACGTCGTTGGACAAGGCGCGCAGCGGGGATACGTAGAGAACGTGGGTCTCGTCGGGGAGCAGGAAGCGCTGGCGGGCGAGGCTGTCGATGGCCCACAGGAAGGCCGCGAGCGTTTTGCCCGTGCCGGTCGGGGCCGCGATCAGAGTGTGCTGGCCTTGGCGGATGGACGGCCAGCCGGCGCGCTGGGGCTCGGTCGGCTCGCCGAAACGCCGTGCGAACCATTGCTGGATGGTGGGATGGAAGCCTGCGAGCGACACCGAAGGAGTATACCGACCAATGACCGAACGGCCATGCGGGGTGGTGCTCCGGCGGCCGGGCGCCACGCTGGGGCCGCCGGGGAAGTTTCGTGCGGCGGCGCCACCGCCCCGGGCCGTCCGGTCTCGCCCGTCGCCGCGGGTCGGTCGCCCGTTGCGGGCGGTGCGAGGCGCGACTACCATGCCACCGCGGTCGGCGGGTGCCCGATCAGGGTGCGATCCGACCGATAGGCGGCAGGCTCCCCGGCGCCGGGCGTGGTGCTCCGGGGGGGCGGACGGCCGGGTCGGCGGGACCGCAGGCGATCGCAATGGAGCTGGACACGAACTGGCTGCGGATCTCCGAAGTCGGGGATTTGCGACGGCTGATCCGAAGCGTGCCCGATTTCCCCAGACCGGGCATCAACTTCTATGACATTACGCCGCTGTTGGCGGACCCGGCGGGGCTGGCCTGGTCGGTGGAACTCATGGTTCAGCCGTTCCGGGGCAAGCACGTCGACCTGGTCACCGGGGCGGAATCGCGTGGGTTCATCTTCGGCACCGCGGTGGCGCGGGAGCTCTCCGCGGGGTTCGTACCGATTCGCAAGGTCGGGAAGCTGCCGGCGCAGACGCGCCGCTTCGAGTACGCGCTGGAGTACGGCACGGACGCGTTGGAGATCCACAACGATTCCATCAGTCCGGGGCAGCGGGTGCTTGTGGTGGACGACGTCCTCGCGACCGGCGGCACGCTGGCCGCCTGCTGCGAACTGGTGCGCGACCTTGGCGGCACGGTCGCGGCGGTGGTGGTGCTCATCGAGCTGGCGGCCCTGCACGGGCGCGAGCGACTGGCGGGCTGTCCCGTGTTCAGCGTGCTGAAGTTTTGAGAACGGAGCAGCGCAAGATGCGACGGGGCTGACGCTTATCGGAGGTGTCCGGGTGCGGCCGGCGTGCCTGGCCGCCGGACACTGAGGGATTTTGCCCCGTCCTGAAAATGGTTACGATCAGGCCTGTCGTAGTCCGGAGCCCGGGTACGACAGAGCGGCTGTCGGCGGACGGACTGTAGCGTCGCCGTTTTGGAGGTCTGCGGATGAGGACCGGGCGCGGTTCGAAGTGGATAGCCGTGATGGCGGGGGCGCTGCTGCTGGCGCCGACCGGTTGCGGGGTGGCCCTGGACGCGCTGAACCCGGCCTTTTTTGCCGGCCTGGGCTTTGATCCGGGGACGATTTTCCCGCCCGCCGGGGTGGTGATCGTCTCCTTCACGAACAACACGGGCAATGACGCGACCCTTTACGCCTTCGAGTCGCGGGCGACGATTCTGGAAGAGTACAGCCGCGGCGCGCGGAACTTCTTCATCCAGGCCGATGCCGGTGAGAGTCGCAACGAGGTGATCGACTGTCCCGTCGGGACGATCTCGTTCGGATCGCTGGATGCGAGTTTCGCGCCGGATGACCTGGCGATCGTGGTCGCCGATGGGGAAGTGACATACGAGGGGGCGCCGCTGATCAACGGGTCTGATTTTCAATGCGGTGACCTGATTGACGTGCAGTTGTATGCGGGGGGCGCCACCGGGTACTTGATGGTTGTGCAGGTCATCCGCGGGTGATGGCACAGCGAAGGAGATTGCCGCGCATGCGAGCGTACCGAAGGAGCGCTGCCGTCGTCGCCTTGCTGGCCAGCGCGGTGCTGACCGGCGGCTGTTCGGTGACAGCGCTGTTGAATCCGGACTTCCTCCCGACCGTGCTGGGCGGAGGCGGCGTGGCCGAGCTGCCCGGCGACGCGCCGTCGATCGTGGTCACGCTCGAGAACACGACGGATCGCGTGGTCACGTTCCAACTGATGTACCGCGACGCGAACGGCGACGTCGAGACGTTCCAGACGACGTTGTCGGCGGCATCGAGCACGGCGCAGGCCCTGATCTGCCCGGTCGAGGAAATGACGCTCGGCGACCTGTCCAACCTGCAGATGTCCGGTGCGTTCGTGCGCCTGGGCGCCGGGACGCAGTCCGATCCGTTCGTGGCGGTGGAGCCGTTCGGCTACGTGCTGCGCGAGGGCGTGAACTACGACTGTGGCGACGGGGTGACGTTCTCGGTGCGCGCCTCCGGCGCAACGGCATCGGGGTATCAGACCTTTGCGTTCATCCAAAGGGCTGGAGACTGAGCCATGCTGAGATTCGACGTTCAGCGGCGCCGGCGTAGCCGGTGGATGTGCGCCGGCGTGCTGGGGATCCTCGGCGCGCTCGTGGTGGGCTGTCCGGGCGTGTCGAACCCGGTCGAGTACATCAGCGGTTCAACGGGCGAGCGGGACACGATCGGGGACCCGTCCGTGCAGATCTTTTCGCCGGTGAGCAACCTGGCGATCGGGGGCGGCACGCCGGTGGAGGTGAGCTGGCGTGCCGTGGCGCCGACGTCGTTCTCCGTCGTGGACGTCTTCTTCGACGTGGATACGAACCCCGACAACGGCAACGAGATCGTGCAGTTCGAGGACCTGCCGCTGACGCAGACGTCGGCGCTGCTCGACACCTCGGTCCTGGACGCGGGCACATATTCGATCGGCGTGCGCGTCCAGGAAGTGGACGAGTTCATTGCCTCGGGATACGCGGGGGGAACGGTGACGATCAACCAGGCCCCGCGGGTCTTCTTCAACTCGCCGCGCGACAACCTGCGTTTCGACCGGTCGCCGCAGATCAATCCCGCGATCGAAGTCGACTGGACGGTCTCGGACCCTGACAGCACGGTCTTCACGAGCGTATTTCTCGATCCCGACTCGGGTGTGAACGGCAACGAAATCCTGCTGCGCGAGAGCACGTCGCAGACCGGAGACAGCTTCACGTTCGACCTGCCGACGGCCACGTTCGCGGCGGGCACGTACCGCATCGTGATCCAGGTCAGCGACGGCGTGAACGTGAACAGCTACTACGCTCCGGGCAGCATTCTGCTGCGGGCCCGGCTGTCGGGCGCGGTCGACTTGCGGAGCATGCACCTGCCGACCAGCGAGGTGCGCGGCGCCATTTTCGAAGGCTTCAATCCGCGCGACAACGCCGGCAGCTTTGTGACCGGGCTGCGCGATGTGGATGGGGACGGCTTCGATGACTTCCTGGTCCTGGCGCAGTTCGCCAAGCCGAACTACGAGTCGGGGGCGCAGGGCACCGGCGTGGGGGAGGCGTACCTGATCTACGGTCGGAGCGACCGCTTCACGGGACTGATCAACCTGAACTCGACCGGCACGCTGTACCGCGGGAGCATCTTCCTCGGCGTGCCGCAGGTGCCGGATCCGATCCGGCCCAGCCGCGGCATCACCAGCTTCACGCTCTTGACGGACTGGGATCTGGACGGCGTGCGGGAGATGGCCTTCGGGCTGCCGTTTACCGATTCGGTGGGGGTCCCGGCCCCCCTGGACCCGAGCGGATTCTTCCGGACGGGCGCCGTCGTCGTGCTCGCAGGCCACACCCTGCGGCCGGACATCGGCTTCCCCGGCCGGGACGTGCTTGATCTCGGGACGATCGGGACCCTGCCCCACGTCGGGGTGGAGCCCGATCCCGAATGTCCCGAGGGATTTGCCAGCCCGAAATACGCCGCCGTCAGCGGCAGCGGCCCGCAGGGCACGACGCTGTTCCACGCGCACCTGGCGGACGATCCGGGGTACCCGTCCGCCGGAACGTTCTCCATGGGCTGCCGGTTTACCTCGAATGATTTCGGCGACAGTTTCGGCGAGTCCGTGTCGGCCTGGGATTTCCACTCGCTGGTGATTTCCGCGCCGGACCGCGATCCGGCGGTGGGGATTGTTGGTCTGACGGAGTCGATCCCGGGCGCGGGCATGATCAGCGTGTACTTCAATGCGACGTACTCGCCGTTCTATCCCTGGTCGTCCGTTAATTCGCCGGCGCCTTCCGAGGGCTTTGACTACGCGGGGGTTCCGAACGATCCTGCCGGAGTCGACGTGCTGCCGCACGGCGGGCCGTATCATTACGTGCTGGACGATGCACGCGTGTTGCCCACCTCTGCGGGTACGTTCGTGGATGCGGCACCGGGGTACTGGGTGGATGTGGATGACAGCCGGGACACCGAGCTGGGCTGCACCATCGACTCCAGTGGATTCTTCGACAATACGCTGACGCTGTGGTCCGACGTCGCCGGCGCCCGGCTATCCAATGCGCGCGGCATCGGCGACTTGAATTCGGACGGGTTGTACGACCTGCTGATCGGGGCGCCGTTCGCGCGCGAGGGTGCGGGCACGTGCTTCATCGTGCTGGGGCGCCTGCGCGATCTGATGGCCGGCGCGCAGCTCAACCTGTCCGAGTTGGCGCAGCCAATGGACTCTTCCGATCCGGACGAGCAGCGCATCCTCGACGGCATCCAGATCGTGGGCAGTGCCGGCGAGCGGTTGGGACAGGCGCAGGATGACGCGGGCGATTTCAACAACGACGGGTTGGCCGACGTCGTCATCGGCTCGCCGTTGCTGAACAATCGCCGGGGCGGCGCGGCGGTGTTCTTCGGGTCGCGGGATGTCATTAACCTGACGCATGAGGAGATTCCGTTCGACGAGCTGGCCGCGCGCGGGCTGGGCGTCGTGTTCACGGGCCTGGACGAGGGCGACCTGGTCGGAGCACGCGTCGCGTCGGCGGGCGACGTGGACGGTGACGGCAACACGGATCTGCTGATCGCGGCGCCGCAGCGCTCGGTGGAGCTCGATACCGATCTCGACGGAACCATCGATGTGAATCGCACGCACTGCGGCGTGGTGTACTTGATCTACGGCTCTCCGGATCTGCGCGGCGTGATCTCGCTTGGGGATATCGGTTCCGAACAGTTGCCGGGGACGATGTTCATCGGCCGCAACAGCGGCGACCAACTGGGCGCCGCACTCGGCGAGCATGACGATCGCAGCTACGGCATCGCAGCGGCGGGCGACGTGGACGGCGACGGGCGCGATGACCTGCTTTTCGGCTCGGTCGCTGCCTCGCCGCGCGATCGTGCGCGGGCCGGCGAAGCCTACCTGGTTTATGGAGTCGGTGAGTAGCGGCCCAGCGCCCGGCACCGTGAATGGGCCGCACCGCGCGGGTGGTGCGGCGAATGGAAGGATCGACTGATGAAGCGACGGCGAATTTTTGCGGCGATCGGGGTGGGCCTGATGCTGGGCGGATGCGTTCCGGCTTCGGACTTTCTGACCAACCCCTATCTCACGCTCACCGAAACGCTGGGAGTTTCCGCCACCGGCAGCGATACCGACGGCTCCGGTTCGAGTTCCAGCTCGAGCGAGACGGCCTTTCGCCTGCTTATGACGGTGACGTTCAACAATTACCACGCGGAAGCGGAACTCGACACGTCGTTCCTGGCGTGGGTGAACATCGGCAGCGTGCGGACGGCGTCGCAGCAGGAAGCGCTGTTGAACAGCGGGTACGTGCAACTGCGCGAGGAAGTCCAGCTCGGTACCGCGTATACGCTGCCGATCGGGACATACGTGTATGACGGCGACGGGGCTGCCTCGGTGACGGCGATCGAATTGCCGGAGGCGACCTCCAGCGGGACCGAGCAGGATGCCCAGGTGACCCCGTCGACCCGGTCGCTCACGCTGGTCACGCCGGACGCGATCCTCGTGTTCTCGGCGCCGCCGGTGGCGTGTGACAGCGTGGCGTTTGTCTTCACCGCGCAGGGGGAGCCGCTGCCGACCGAGCCGTCCGGTACGCTGGGCCCCCCGGCCGGCTCCAACCGGCAGGGCGGCCTGAAGACGCTGGCGCAGATTGACGCGTACCAGTGTGATCCGTTCCAGCCTGGGCTGTTCCTGCACACTGGTGGTGGCCAGCTGACGGCGAACGAGTACGTGGAAGGGGATGCGATTACGTTCAACTTCTTCGCCGTCGCCGATGCCGCCGGGAACGCGGCGACCGTCGAGATTTCCTCGCCCTGAACGCAAGCGGAAGGTGTAACGATGAAGCGAACCGCGCGTGTTTCCCTCATCCTGAGCGCCATACTGGGCTTGTCGGCGGGCGCCTCGGGCCAGACCACGGCGACGCCGGTGATCACGGCCTATCGGGTCTACGTGAATGGCGAGGCGCTCGGGCAGGCGGAAGTCGTGGCCGTCGAAGAGCGCGATGCTATTCGCCTCGAAGTGGATGTCCTGCTGATCGTGGAGGACGAGACGCAGCCGCCGGACGAAATTGAGTTCTTTTACGAGAAGAACAGCACCTGGATTCCGTTCGACTCCTACCTTTCGCCGGAGGGGCCGCCGGTGGAGGCGGATACGGACGACGGCGAGTTTCGGCCGCTGGTGGAGCTGGTCCCCCTCGGGCCGCTGGAATACACGGTCGTGATCCAGGATCCCGATTCTGCGCCGGGATTCTTCCGGGCTCCGCTGCTGAATGGCACGAACCAGGCCCGGCTGCTGGGCCTGATTGACTTCGACGTGCAGTACATCGTCCAGGTGCGGATCTGGACCGCGGAGAACGTGACGGAGGACGACCCCGCGCCGGGGTTCTTCTTCGTGCTGGAGGTGACGGAGGATGCAGCCTTGCGTCCGCCGACCGGGCCGCCGTTCGCTGACGCGGGCGCGGACCAGACCGTGGAGGCCGGCGCGACGGCGACGCTGGACGCGAGCGACACGTTCGACGCATACAACATGGGATTCGATCCACTCGATCCGGCGGTGGTTGAGAAGGACGTGCTGACGTATGACTGGGAATGGCTTTCCGGGCCGATGCGCGTGGATCCGGTCATCTCGGACCCGGAGAATGCTCCCTGGGCCGCCGAGGTCACGCTCGACGTCATCGGCACGTACGAGTTTCGCGTGACGGTGTCGGACGAGGAGAATCCGCCCTCGACCGACACGGTACAGATCGAGGTGGTGCCGTTCATCGCGGAGAACCGGCCCCCGTTCGCCGCGGTCACCGGGCCGGATGAGGCGGTTGTGTCCGGCGCGATCGTGACGTTGAGTGGCTCGCAGTCGAATGACCCCGACGGCGACGAGTTGACGTATCGCTGGATCCAGACGGATGCGGTGGGGGGCGCGCTGCCGCTGGACGCGCTGACGGACACGTTTCAGCCGCTGGACGGTCTTGAGGAGGCGGAGTCACACTGGCAGGCCCTGTTGCCGGGCACCTATTACTTCCGCCTGATCGTCTCGGACGGCGAACTGTCGGATGCCGCGACGGGGACGGTGACTGTCGTCTCGTCGGCGGCCGCGGGCGAAATCGTGGGGAGCCAGGACGAGGCGGCGGGAACCGACGAGATTCCGGGCAGCGCCCTGGCGCCGGTTGGCTGCGGCGGGAGCCTGCTGCCGCTGACGGTGGTGCCGCTGGCGCTGTGGGGCCTGCGCACGCGGCGCGGCTCGGCCGGCTGACGTTCAGCCCTCAGGGCACGGCCTCGGCCGCAGGCGATGTGGCCGGCGCCGCTGTCGTCGGAGTGCCGAGCAGCACATCCCAGGTCTGCGAACGCGCTGCGTTCAGAACCTTCTTCCCATCGAGGAACAGCACCGGTACCGCCCGGATGTCCAGGCTCCGGGCCAGCTCGATGTCCGCCCGCAGGCGCGCGGCGGCTTCCGGACCCTCCAGCGCGGCGCGAAACGCCTCGCGCGACAAGCCGAGCTCGACCGCCCAGTCCTCGAACAGGTTGCGCTGCGCCGGCGTCTGCTGCGCGAGCGGCACCTGCGGCAATTCGTTCTGTCGTTCCCAGAGCAGGCTGCGCATCGCGAGGTAGGCGTCGCGCCCGCCGACGAGTCGGGCGGCTTCCGCCGCCAGTGCCGCCCGGCAGGCCGAATGATGCGGCGAGCTGCGGAACGAGGGCTCCTCGTTGCACGCCGGGTCCTGCGGGAAATAGCGGAACGCGACGCGGAGCTGACCGCCGTGACGGCCGGCGGCCGCGACGATCGCCTCGTGCGACAGGCGGCAGGCCCGGCACTGGAAGTCGCTGAACGTGACCAGGGTGTGCGGCGCATCGGGGTCGCCGCCGAACACCTCGTCCGGGTAGAGCGGCAGGTTGACCGGGGCCTGTCGCTCGTGGTTCCAGCGAATGAACTCGGGGTCTTCGAGAAACGCCGCGGCTTCCTTGCGGAAGACGTTGTAGTTGGTCACCGCGAAGCCGACGGCCATCACGGCGCCGTGCAATACGACCGCGAGCAGGCCGGCGGTGAGAGTGGCCAGCGCGAGCCGCGTGCCGGGGTGCGGCAAGGCTGCGACGTCGCGCCGCCGGCTGGGCCAGGCCGCCAGCGTGACGAGAATGAGCAGGGCGTTCACCGTGTGAGCGGCGAGGCAGCTCACGCACCAGCGGTGCAGGATGGCGGCCATTACGTAGATCGCGTAGGTGGAAAAGGCGGCGCCGGCCAGGACCAGCAGCAGCGGGACAGTATGCCATGGCCGCCCGCCGCGCGTGGTCGGCCCGACAAACAAGTACCACAGGCCCAGGAAGGCGAAGTATGCCATGCCGAGTGCCGAGGTCGGCAGGCGCGGGCTGCCGGGATGAGTACCGAGCGGGACGTACGCCTGTGGCGAGGTGAGCACTGACGTGCAGTCGTCGGTGCCGTCCGCGCCGGGCCCGCAGACGCGCGAGAGCAACGCGTCGTGAACGACCATGCCCGCCGAAATCCGGAACGCGTGAAACGAGAGGAGCCAGCCGAGCAGGGCCAGGATCACTGCCGCCCAGCGCAGCACCGGACGCGGCGCCACGGCCGGCGGGCATGCGACGCTGCGCGCGGGCGAGCCCGTCGAGGAGTCGAATGTGGTCATGGAGCTACCTTTCGCACCGCGCCATCGCGGGCGGGATTCTTCTGGAAGACCGCGCAATATACCGGATCATAGGCATCGCCCGGGAGGGTGAAGACCTCCGCGAGCGTCGGGTCGGCCCGGACCGCGGCCAGCGACAGCCCCGGAGCGGCGTTCGGCAGGACGCGCGGTTCCCAGACCAGGTAAGCGCCGGGCGCCAGGTATGACACGCGCTGCGCGGCGGATGGCTCGCCCGGTGCGCGAACCCGGCCGAGGAATTCGTCGAGCCACGGAGTGGCGGACACGATCACCGGGGGCGTGGCGCCCCGCGCGCGCAGCCACTGAGCGGCGGCGGCGCACGCGTGCTCGACGGGGCCGGTGCGGAGCGGTCCGGCGTGGCGCAGCGGCGGCGGCAGCAGCGCCGCGATGGCCGGTTGGGCCACGATGAACGCGGCGACGACCGCGGTGAGGCTGGCGACTCCGGCACGACGTGCGGCCCGGCGGCGCGTGGCCAGCCAGGCGGCGAGCGCCAG
>CAZVRR010000048.1:0-17498 GCA_964629745.1 uncultured Planctomycetales bacterium
GGCGGCGAGGTCAGCTCGACGTTCGCCAGCGACTGGTCCAGCCGGCTGCGCAGGTAGCGCCATTCCCAGCCACGCAGCGCCGGGGGCGCCGCGTCCAGGCGCGCCTGCGCCATGGCGGTGTTGTTCGCGGCCAGCGCCGCGTCGGCCGCCGCCAGGCACGCCTTGTACGATTCCCAGTCCGCCTTCGCGCGCAGCCGGGCCTCGACCTGCGCCCGGGCCAGCGCGTCGGCCTCGGCCCGCCGGGCCCGCCAGGTGGCCTGCGTCGTGCCGATGATGCCGGCGATCAGCAGAACGAATACCGCGACCGCCGCAGAAACCGGGGCGCGGTAGCGCCGCAACTGCTTGCGCAGAACGTAGAGGCGCGAATCGCGCTTCGCATCGATCGGCTCGCCGCTCAAGTAGCGCTGCACGTCGCGCGACAGCTCCCCCGCGCTCTGGTACCGCCGGTCGCGCTCCTTCTGAAGGCACTTGAGCACGATCGTCTCGACTTCGTCGTTGATCTCGCGGCGCAGGACGCTCGGCGGAGTCGGCCGCATGTTCTGAATATTGTCGAGCGCGGTGCGCAGGCTTCCGGCGACCGGATAGGGAAAGCGGCCGGTCAGTGCCTGGTACAGGACGACCCCCAGCGAGTACACATCGGTGCGCACGTCGACGCTGGCCGCCAGGCCCTCCGCCTGCTCAGGCGATGCCCAGGGCAGCGAACCTACGAACTGGCCGATCTGCGTGCAGGGCGCTGCCGCCGGCCCCGTGAGCATTTCGGGCGCGGCGCCGGTGCGGCGCGCGGCCGCCTGGACCGCCGCCGGATCGATTCGGGCCAGCCCGAAATCGAGCACATGCGGCTCGCCGCGTGCGTCGATGCGGATATTCCCGGGTTTCAGGTCGCGGTGGATGACGCCGCAGAGCTGCGCGGCATTCACCGCGTCGCAGATCTTCACGAACAGTCGCAGGATGGCGTCGATGCTGCACCGGGCGCGCGAGACGAACGTGTCGAGCGGCTCGCCCTCGATGTAGCTCATGACGAAGTAGGAGTAGCCACCGGATACGCCGCTGTCGTGGATCGACACGATGTTCGGATGCCGCAGCGCGCTGAGCACGCGCACTTCCCGATCGAAGCGCACCCGATCCGCCGGGTCGGCGAACGGGCCCTCCCGCATCACCTTGATCGCGACCTCGCGGCGGGTGGATTTCTGCAGCGCGTGGTAGACCACCCCCTGGCTGCCACGATGGATCTCGCGCAGGATTTCGTAGCCCGCGATCGAATCCGGCGCCAGCCGGGCCGAGCGCTCCCCCGGCGGGCCCGGCGCGCCGGCCAGACGCCGCGCCCGCTGAATCACGTCGAGCTTGCGCAGCTCGCTCGCCAGCCGCGGCGCGAGCCCGGGATGCGCCTGGAGCACGGCTTCATCGCTCAGCGCTTCGCCCGCCGCGCGGCGTGCCCGAACCTCGGCGAGCACGTCCGCAAGCCGCTCCGCCTGGGATTCCGAGTTGGCCCGCGCGGCCGGATCCACTTGAATTCCTGCCTGGCTACCGCCTCAAGCCTTCCAGGTGAAATACCGGGCCGAATCGCCCATGCGCTCCCGCAGCGCCGCCAGCGCGCGGCCCAGTAGCATGTGGACAGCCCCCTCGCTGCGTCCAAGCTGCGCGGCGCAGGCCGCGACCGGCTGCTGCTCCACGTACCGCAGCCGCAGCGCTTCCCGGTAGTCGGGATCCAGCGCTTCGAGCGCGGCCGTCACCAGCGAGACGGCGTCATGCGCCGCGGCCGAGCGGCTGGGTGTCCGCGAACCCCCGGGCAGCGCCTCCAGCACCGTCAGGATGTCGTCGGTGCTGCCGCAGGCCACGTCCACCGCGCGCACTCGCCCGCCGCCGCGCTTCGCCGCCCGCAGCGACTTTACGGCATCCATCAACCGGTGCTCCGCGATCTGCGCCAGCCAGCCAAAGAACGCGGCGCCGCCGCGCGGCTCGAAACTGCCGATCCGCTGGAAAGCGACGATGCACGTGTCCTGCACGACATCTTCGGCCGAGAGCGCAGTACGCACATCGTCCGGCAGACGGCGGGTGACGGCGGCCACCAGGCGATCGTAGGAGTGCAAGAGCAGCGCCTCGAGCGCGTCGCCATCACCCGCGACTGCCTTGCGGACCAGGGCATCCTCGTCCATAGCGGACATCGCGCCGTCACCGCTCGCCTGGCCGGCGTGTGCGGGCGGCGCCGGCGCCGGACAAGTGGGCTGACCCTGTTCAGCCCGCCAGCAAGTCCACGAACGGGTCGATGTCGAACACGTTGACCACGCCGTCCTGGTTGATGTCCGCACTGGAATGGTTGCACTGGGGGTACAGCGCGTAATACTCGGCGTACTCCGGCGGCGTGGCGGTCAGGGCCTGGACGAACGGGTCGACGTCGAAGGCGTTGACCGCGCCGTCGCAGTTCAGGTCACCCGGCTGGTCCTCGAAGTACTTGATCGTCGCCAGGTCGTAGTTCGTGCTCGAGCCGTTCCAGATGTAGCCCGTCACGTACACGCCGCGTGCGTTCGCGGCGATGCCGGTCGCGAGATCCGTGCTGCCCGCGGGACCATCGTACGTGCGCGTCCACAGCTCCGTCCCGTCGGCCGCGTACGCCGCCACTCCATAGTTGTAGTTCAACCCCGCGTCGAGTCGCTGGCCGGCCGTGTACACGCGGCGCTCGTCGTCCACGGCGACAGCGCGGGCCACGTCGGACGATTCCATCGTCCCATCCAGCAGGCGGACCCACAGCCGCTCGCCCGCGGCATTCCATTTCACGGTGGCGAAGTCGGCGACGCCGTCGCGCTGCCCTGCCAGCACGACGTCGCCCGCGACATCCACGGCCATCGCGTTCGGCTCGGCCGTGTCACATGGCTCGTCGGTGTACCAACCTGTCCAGTCGCGTGTGCCGTCGGCCGTGTACTTCCAGGCGCGGAACTGGAACAGGCCGCAGGTCGTTTCCACGCTCGCGCCGGCGTACACCTCGCCCGTCGGTCCCACGCGGATGAACCCCTTCTCGAACCCGTTGCCGATCGGCCCGCCTTCCACGTCCGACCAGAGAAAGCTGCCGGCGCTATCGAATGCCGCGACACCAAACGGATGGCCGCCGGATCCGAGCACTCCGATCGCGTACACGCGACCCGCCGCATCCACTGCCAGGTCCGTAATGCCGTCCGAGGCGGTGCCCGGCAGGCCGTAGGCGGCGTCCCACAGGAACGTGCCGTCCGCGGAGAATTTCAGCACGACGAAGTCGCACTCGCTCGCCCAGCCCAGCAGGATGTTGTCATCCGCGTCGGTGGCCAGGGCCGGGTAGTTGAGCACCGGCGGCAGACACTCCGTGGCGGGCAGCGGGTAGTAGATGTCCACCAACGTCTCGCCGGCGGGGCTGTACTTCAGCAGCACTGCCCCCCAGCCACCGTCCTGCCAGCGGCGTCCCGAGACGAGTACATTTCCCGCGGAATCCAGCACCAGCTCCGGCGGGGAGTACGACAGCGCAGAGGCCGCAGCCGCCCGCTCCCACTCGAGTTCACCACTGGCCGAGTACTTGATCGTCCGCAACGCGTACAGGGTGTCGCTCGGGTCGTAGCAGCTCGCGGCGACGTACACCGCGCCGCCCGGATCGGCCACGATGGCCGGGTCCGTGTCGCCGTGATTCGTGGGCGCGTTGTAAACCCGCGTCCACATCGTCCGAACCTCGCCCATCGCCGCCGGGCCCAGGCCACACACCGTCAGTACAACCAGGCCGCACGCCGTTCGCGCAGCCGCACCGGGTCGCAATGCCATGTTCCACCTCCGTTTTGTCAGTTTCCCAGGAAGAATCCAGCCCGAACGTCGACATTATAGCCGCCCCGCGGCGTCCAAGCCGCGCGTTCGCCAGCGAGCCACCGTTCAGCAGCCGCGCCGTGCAGCGCATCGGCCGCGCCGGACCCGCGAGCATCGCCCGTAGCGGCGCCCGCCGTGGATCCCTCGCCCGGAGCTTCCGCATTCGCGTCCCCTGGCGCGGCTCCATCGGACGTTCGCATCTGTTGTGCAAGCAATGAGCCGGCGAGCCGCTCCGGGCTCCCCAGTCGACACTCACACTCCCAAGTCTCCGTCGCCGCTCGGAGCCGGTCATGCTGCCGGCGGAGCACACTGTGCAATACACGCGCTCCGCATTCCATATTGCTCGCACCACGCACGACGCCCAAATGGGTGACAGTCGCCACCAGGTCTGTCACCCGTCCAGGTGTCCCGCAATGCATGTCGGAACTCCGTCATGTGCATTGGTGTCCCCCGAAGTGAGACACGTGTCGCTCTGTGAGGGCGGATGCGAGAACGTATGCCCGCCCCGGCCGCCATGTAGTCGGGCCCGGAGCTAAAGATACCCACAAGACCTTTACTTTCGGGCCGCTCCCCTGTAGAATTGCGATTCGGCCCGGCAGAGGCCGACCTGGTCAGCCCACTTGTTGCCGAACGTCACGCTCAGACCCTCGTGCCAGCCGGTCGAGCGCGCCCATGAAGTTAAGTCTGGCACATCCGAAAGGAGAGACGAAGCGTGAAAAGCCATCAAGTCAATGCGAGTGTACGCTTACGGTTTGCAGCGGTGACCACATTCGCCGCACTCGTCTGCGCAAGCAGCGGCTTCGCACAGACAGCGCAGGAGCTGACCCTCACTCCCGATGCGAGCTGCTATACGGTCAGCGAGGGGACGGTCTATGTTGATATCGTCTTCACACAAACGGGCGACGATGAGATTCTGGGCGGCCAGTTTTTCCTCAGCTACGATACGACCCGGCTCGAATACGTGGGCATCCAGACAGGAGAGCCACCCTTTACCCAGCAGATCTACGTAGGCCACGACTCCACGGCGGGGACCATCGACTACGCGGTGGGAGTGCCGCTGGGTGAGGAACCGGGCTATTCCGGTCCCGGGCCGATAACCATGGTCCGGATCACGTTTGAGGCGCAGGCGACCGCCTGCGACGAGGGCGCACTGGTCGCGTTCCGCGAAACGGGCCAGGTCTTTGAGACGCAGCTGAGCCGGCGGGTCGGCCTCGTCGGCTCGGAGGTCTTTACGCCCGAAGGGCTCAACGACCTGGCCTCCATCACGCTGGATTGGACGCCGCCGACCATTACCTGTCCACAGGACATTACCCGGGTCGCCGACAGCGGCGTCTGCCACGCGACGGCTACCGACCTCGGCACGCCCGACATCGCCGACAATTGCGGCGTGGTCGCCGTAAGCGATAACCGGCCGGTGAACAACCAGTACCCGGTGGGTACGACTCTCGTGACATGGACGGTTGTGGACGGCTGCGGCAACTCGGCAACCTGTACGCAAACGGTGACAGTGGTCGACGATCAGGGCCCGACGATTGCCTGTCCGGACAACATCACCGCCGCGGTCGATCCTGATGCGTGCCACGCAACCCTGGCATCCCTGGGCACACCGGCGACAAGCGACAATTGCGGCGTCGCCACCGTGACGCACGACGGCCCCCCGGAGGGCCACTACCCCGTCGGCACGACCACCGTAACCTGGACCGTGACCGACATACACGGCAACAGCGAAACCTGCACGCAACTGGTCACGGTTGTCGATGACCAGGATCCGACCATCGTCTGTCCCGCGGATATCCAGCAGACAACAGAGGACGGCGCGTGTTACGCGAGCATCGCGGCGCTCGGCACGCCGGACACGGACGACAACTGCGCCGTGGCCACCGTGACGAACGACGCGCCCGCCGGCGGCCAGTTCCCGCTCGGCGCGACGACCGTGACGTGGACGGTGACGGACGTGCATGGCAATACGAACACCTGCACCCAGTCGGTCACGGTCATTGATGACCAGGACCCCGTAATCGACGACTGCCCGGCCGACATCGAGATCACCGGCGACGCGGCCACCTGCTCCGCAGTCGTCACCTGGATCCCGCCGACAGGCCACGACAACTGCGGCGAAGACGTGGTATCCACCTCGACGCACAGTCCGGGCGATTCCTTCCCGGCCGGCACGACCACGGTGGTCTACACCTTCACGGATGCGGCGGGAAACACCTCAACCTGCGACTTTGACGTCACGGTCGAGATCGAATTCGTCGTGAACGTCGAGGTCCAGGGCATCGACCGCCCCCTGACACGCTGCATTGCGTTCACGTTCGTGAACTGCACGACGGCGGAAACGGTGACCCTCGATCGGGAGATCGCGTTCGACGCGCTCGGCGTTGGTTCCGCGATCTTCACTGACCTGCCGTGCGACGAGTATACCTGCGTGACGGCCGAGGATCACTTGCACACGCTCCGGGTGCGGCTCGACGGTGCGGAACTCGAGATCGTGGACGGACAGTTCGTGGCCGACTTCACCGGGGCAAATCGATTGCAGACGGCCGACTACTACGACGACAACCGCATCGACATTGCCGACTTCGGCGTGTTCATTGCCCAATGGGGCGCCTGCTACGACAGCGACGGCGACCTGGAGTGCGACGGCCACACGCCGTGCGACTTCGTTGTCGACAGCTACCACGTCGACGCGAACGGCGACGGCATCCCGGATGTGACTGACTTGAACGCGATTATCTGCAATTTCCTGCACCTGGGCGACCGCCCCTGTTGCTCGACGGCACGGGATGGTGCGCCGCGTGAAGCCGTGACAGTGAAAGAGCTGCGCCGGATGGGCGTGCGCCGTGCCGGACGGGCAGACCTCGATCACGACGGCTGGATCACCCTAGAGGATGTCGAGCTGTTCTTGAGCGGCGACGTTCCCGAGGATCCGCCGCTGCCGGCGACGGTACGGCAGTCGCCCGAGCCGCGGCGCTAACAGTCGTTGACAGACGCTAGCACCGGTTTTCAACCGGCGGCGCGAGAGGCCGACCCCTTTCGCGCCGCCGGTCTGCCGCCGCAACTCACGTCCCGCCCTGCCAGACGCGCGTCTCGCCCCCTGCCGCTCGATCCCGGCGCCCCTTTCGACCGCCCAGGCCGACAAGTACGATTCGGCAGTCACAGGGAGGCAGGCTGTGAAGACGGGCGCACCCTTACTCGTCGCAGCGGGACTGATCGTTGCGGTGACGCCTTCCGTCGGTCGCGCGCAATTCCCGGAATCGGCGCCGACGTCCGTGGCGGCGGCGTCCCCGGGAAAGGTCTCCGCTGAGTACGAGCTCGCCCGGTTCGGGTTGCCGCCCGGGGAGGCGCATCTTTCCCGTCGCTGCCGGCCCGCGACGTACTTCGATGCCGTGGGCGACCGGTCGTACCTGTGCGGGCTGGAGGATGGTTCGTACGAGGCGTGGATCTGGCCGCTGCAAGTGCTGGTCGCCGGCAGCCTGTCCTTCCGGCCGGCCAACAGCCTGGATTTCTTCGAGCTCGGGCGCTACGCCCACAGCATCGAATCGGCGCCCGATCACACGCTGATCCGCTATGTGCAGGCACAAATCGCCGTGGACGCCATGTTTGTTACGCCGGACGGCACGCCGGCGATCCTCGTGCTCCTTGCGGTCGACATTGATCAGCCTGGCACGCTGGCCTTTTCCTTCCTGCCCCGGCTGGCGCCGCAGTGGCCCGCCGCCGTGGGCGGGGTCGCCGCACGCTGGGACCCCGAGCTCCGTGCGATTCGCATCTCCGAGCCGTCCGCGCGCTGTGCCGCGGTCGTCGGTTCCCCGCTCGCCGCCCGGGGCACCCAGGGCATCCAGTACCTGCTCCCGAATGCGCCGATGCGCCTCGAGTTCGACGTGGATCCCGACCTGGCGCGCCGCACGCTCATCCCGCTGGTCATCACGGCGGCGGAGGGCGGCGGCGCACCGCAGCAGGCGGCCGCCGAGTACCAGCGCGTGCTGGGCGACGCACGCGGCATCGTCGCGCGGCACCACCGCTCCTGGCAGGACCGGGTCGCGAAGCTGGCACGCATCGCCACGCCCGACGCACAGCTCGACCAGGCGTTCCTGCGCAACTCGATTTCCCTCCGGCAGGCCCTGGTTCGCTCGGAAGCGCTCGGCGACGGGCTGGTCGCCGGATACGGACCGGCAGGCACGAGCTCGCAGCGGCCCGGCTTCGCCTGGTTTTTCACCGGCGACGTCGGCATCAACGCCCCGGCCTACCTGGCCGCCGGACTCGCCGACGAGCTGGCCATCGCGCTGCGCTTCGCCGCCCGCCACCAGCGCGCCGATGGAAAGATCCCTCACGAGGTCGTGCTGTCAGCGCACCTCTGCGACTGGTTCGAGCACTACCCGTTTGCCTATATCCATGGCGACACGACCGGCCTGTGGATTCATGCCTGCCGCTCCTATCTCGATGCCACCGCCGACCAGGCGTTCTTCGATGAACTCTGGCCCGCCATGCTCGCCGGCTACCGCTGGATCCTGGCACAGGATGAGGATGGCGACGGGCTGCCCGACAACACCCGCGCCGGCATGGGCGCCTCCGAGCTCGGGATCCTGCTGCATGCCGTGCGAACGGATATCCACCTCGCCGGCGTGTCTGCGGCCGCCTTCCGTGACGTCGCCGAGCTGGCGGCCCGCCGAAACGAAGCAGTCGTCGCCGACGAGGCCCGGCGGCACGCCGCACGCGCGGCGCAGCGGATCACCGAGGGGTTCTGGGATCCGCCGGCACAGACGCTCGCCCACTGCATTCGCACCGACGGGGCGCTGTCGGCCGAGCGGACCGTGTGGCCCGCCGTTCCGGTCATGCTCGCGATTGTCGACGGGGAGCGCGCGGATCGAACGCTGGATTACATCGATTCGGATGCGATCACCACGCCGTGGGGTTGCCGCCTGTTGTCGCGCGCGTCCGTGCATTTCGATCCGCTGGGCTACAACCAAGGCGCGGTGTGGCCGTTCCTGACGGGCCTGGCGGCGTATGCCGATTTCGAGCGCGGGCGCGCCGACGCCGGCTACGCCAAGGTGAGCAGCGTCGCGGAGCTGACGTTCGCCGAGGCCCTCGGGCGCGTGCCGGAACTCCTGTCAGGCACCCGTCCGCGGTCCCTCGACGCCGCGGTTCCCAACCAGATGTTCTCCGCGATGGCCACTGTCGGTCCCGTCGTGCGCGGCATCTTCGGGCTCCGGCCCAGCGCGCTGGACAACGTGCTGGAAGTGACGCCCTGCTTCCCGGCGGGGTGGGAGGAGGCGCGCATCCGCAACGCCCGGCTCGGCGCGACGCGCTTGCACCTCACGATCCGTCGGCAGCTGGGAACGTACGACGTGGAGTACAGCTTCGAGGCACCGCCCGGCGCGGCGGCGCCGCGGCTTATACTTCGGCCCCGCAACGGCGCAGCGGGCCGCGTCACGCTCACACCCTCGCCACCGTCCACACCGGCGCCATGAGCGCGCCGCGGCGGGAGGGCGCCGCACGGCTATGCGGAGCGCAGTCGTCCTGTGGGCCGGTGTTCTCCTTCGGGCATCGGACTCGGTGTCAACTCATCCCGCGCCGCCTGTCTTTCGATTGCCGCCTCATCCTGCGCTTCGGCTTGCCGCAACCAGAGGAGGATGTCGTCCTCGGTCGCGGGGCGGGAAACGCCCACGGCCAGGCGGAAAGTCCGTCCGCACGCGCTGCACCGGGCACGGTGCCCCACCGCCCGTGCCAGTACCCGGTAGCTCGCACCACACGCGGGGCAAACACAATGAACCCGTTCGGGCTGCATCGTCCACCGCCTTTCCGTACACGGACGGGCCATGAGCATGATCACGACCCGGCCACTATCCGGACGTGCGGCGGAGCGGTTTCATTCAAGCCGCGTTACCCGCGGGGTCAACGCCGGCGCAGACAAGTCATGATTGCCAGCACAAGCAGGCCGACCGTGCCCGGTTCGGGCACGACCGCGATCGCGTAGGCCGACGTGAAGCCCGGTTCGAGGATGGTCCAAGGCCCGGTTGGGCTGAACCGCTGTCCTACCGTTTCGAAAATCCACGGATTTGTGAAGTGCCAGACCAGGAAGGCTTCCGGATCGCCCGCATGGCATAAAATCCAGTACGCGCTGCCGGCCTGCAACTCGGGGCCGTCTACCGCGAGGTGGATCGGCGGATGCCAAGCCCCGTCGAACGGCGTGGCCTGGTCCTCGAGGCTCCAGCTCTGCAGGACCTCGCCCGGCATCGTGCCGGCGTCTGTCAGCAACGAAACTTCGAGTAGGTTCGGGCCGCCGTTCGTGGCCACTGAAACATAGATGTCCGATACTGGCCCGGTCGCCTGCGAGACGAACATGTTGGCCGTGTCGGTGTAACCCGCTGCGGTCAATGCGCCGGTCACGTTCGAGCCCGCCTGCACTTCGTAACTCCAGTCCTCACCGTAACGGTTATACGCCCACTCGCCGTGTGCAGCACCAAACCATAGCGCCACGCCAACAACTGCAACGAGCTTTGACATGATCATTCCTCCTCCCATCAGGTCGTCGATCGACGCAGGGGCAAACGAGACTCGTCCTGCCCAGACTGGTCTCGCAGCGTATTTCCCACTGCGGGGCGGGTCAAGCCGGTTTTCGCGGACCGGGCGGCCGATCCTGCTTCTCGAGGGCAGGCCCCGGTTCTGAGCAGCCAAGGCCACCGAAACCCTCCGAACGCTGTGATGCCGCCGCCGTGGTGTCTGCCGGTGCGGCCCAGTACGATGGCGCCGCGCGCGCAGCCTGGTGGCGCCCGGCCGCCACGGGCAGGTCAGCGGTCCGCACCGGCGACGCGCGGCGAGGAGATGTGCGATGGACCTGACTCGACGCCAGGTGCTGGGAGCTGCGGCCGGGATGCTGGCCGGCTGTTCCTTCCAACCAGCGGCCGGTGCCGCGCAAACGCCGCCCGCCCCGCGCAATCGCCCGGCTCCTTGGCACATCGGAGTCTCCACCTATTCCTTCTGGCACTTCAAGGAGCAGAAGGTCGAGGTGGTCGACTGCATCGAGCGGGCCGCCGAGATGGGGTTCGACGGCGTCGAAATCCTGCACCGGCAGATGAGCAGCGAATCCGACGCGTACCTGCAAGAACTCAAGCGCCGCGCACACGCCAATGGAATGTGCCTGATGGGGTTCTCCATTCACCAGGGCTTCGTCTATCCCGACGCCGAGAAGCGCAGGGAAAACGTCGCGCACACGCTGCACTGCATCGAGCTGGCCTGCAAGATGGGCATCCCGGTGTTGCGGCTCAACACCGGGCGCTGGAACACGATCGCCAGCTTCGACGAACTGATGGCCCACCAGGGCATCGAGCCCGTTCTCCCCGGCCACACCGAGGACGAGGGCTTCGCCTGGTGCATCGAGTCCATCGAGAAGTGCCTGCCGGCGGCCGAAAAGAATGGCGTGACGCTCGCCCTGGAGAATCACTGGGGCATCGGCCGAACCGCCGCCGGCCTGCTGCGCATCCACAACGCCATCCGCTCGCCCTGGCTCAAGCTGCTGCTGGACACCGGCAACTTCCTCGAGGACACGTACGGGCAGATGGAGCAGATCGCGCCGTACGCGGAGATGGTCCAGGCGAAGACCTACTTCGGCGGCGGCGAGTGGTACACGCTGGACATCGATTACGCCCGGGTGGCGGCCATCCTCCGCCAGGCCGGCTTCCAGGGCTGGATCTCGCTGGAATTCGAGGGGAAAGAGGACGCCGCCACCGGCATCCCCCGGAGCCTGGCGCTCCTTCGCGAGCAACTGGCCTAGACCGCGCTGCGCGGCTCCACAAAAACAACGCGAGGACCGGCTACGGTCCTCGTGTGTCGTTCGGCCGTCTGGCCGAAGCGCGGACTTTCGCGGGTCAGCGCCCTAGATAGGCTGTACCTCGGGCGTAAACCACGCCATGTATCCCCAGACACCCACGAACGTAGCAAACGCCGCAATCAAGAAATCGAGCAACCATTGCCACACGGCGCATCTCCTGTTTCAGCTTCCACTCGGACCTGGTCGCATGCCACGCTGGCTCACGACCGAACAGGAGATTAAAGAGGACGTAGTCGACTGTCAAGTCCCAGACAGGCAACCACTTCGACACACTGGTCGACTGAGAACCCATCTTACGGCTGACGTCCGCTGCCGATCGGAGGAAGTGCTGGACCGACGCGTCGCTTGCCCACCGTGTCGGATCCGTCCTACAACCGCTAGACGGACCTGGAGCGGGCCCGGCGCGCCGCGCGGACGTTCGGCAAAAGTCGGCTGTTACTGTGTACGACGGCGTCGGTTACGTTGGTCGACGCGCCCTGCCGGCGCCGGAGCAAGACGTGAGCCACCGGCGCGGAATCACCACACCTACGGGGGTAATGCAATACATGCCCTGATAGGCCGATACCTCTCGGGCGGAAGGGTGGCGCGAGCCGGTACGCACGGCCGGTTCGTACCCCCCGGTCACCGTGCCTGGTCCGGCACGTCCTGGCAGCCGCGGACGGCGCGGCCGTGCCGCAGGTGAAGTGCTCCGGGAGCAGTAGCGTGTCCTTGCGCTCCAAAGTTGTCGTGATTGTCGCGGGGATCATCGGGCTTTATAGCATTGTGGACTACGCGATCCAGCGGCGGACCGTCCTGCCGAGTTTCGTCCAACTGGAACGTGAAGGCGCGGAGAGGGACCTGCGTCGCTGCGTCGGCGCCATCGAACGGGAGCTCCAACAGCTCGGCACCACCGCCGGCGACTACGGGGCCTGGGATGACACCGCGCAGTTCGTCGCTGACGGGAACGAGCAATACATCGAGGACAACATGACCCCCAGCACGTTGAAGGGCATCGGGGTCAACCTGCTGTGCATCTGCAATCCGCAGGGCAGGATCATGGTGGCCAAGACCTTGGACCTGGGCACGCAGGAGCCGCTGCCGATCCCCGACTTTCCGGCGGAGTGCCTGCCGCCGACGCATGTCCTGCTTCGCCTGCGTGAACCGACCGACGCCATCCAGGGCATCCTGATGACGTCGCTGGGGCCGCTGCTCCTGGCGTCGCGTCCGGTCCTGAATGACCTGCGCGAGGGCCCGGTGCGCGGCGCCGTGATCATGGGCCGCTTCCTGAACGCGGGTCTGGTCGCGCGCCTGCGCGAGCAGACCCAGGTGCATTTCGATGTCTGCGCGGCGTTGGCGAATCCGCTGCTCGTTTCGGTCACCGGCGAGCCGCAGTCCGAGTCCCCGGCCATCGCGGTGTCCATCGACGACAGCCAGGCCGGCGTGCTGCTCGTCAGTACCACGCTCCCCGATCTTACCGGCCGGCCGATTCTGCCGATTCGGGCCACCGTGGAGCGCCAGGTCACCGCCCGCGGGCTTGCCGCGATGCGCTTCGCAACCGGCTCGCTCGCGGCGGTTGGGCTGGTCGTGCTCATGGTGCTGCTGGCCGCGCTGCGCTGGGCAGTCCTCGGCCCCGTCTCCATCCTGACGGAGCACGTCGTGCGGGTGGGCACGACCGATGATCTGACGGCGCGCCTGTCCCTGTCGACCTCCGGCGAAATCGCCATCCTGGCAACGGAATTCAACCGCATGGTCGAGCGGCTGGCCGACGCGCGCAAGAAGCTCCTCGAGCAGTCGTACGCGTCGGGAATCGCCGAGATGGCCTCCGGCACCCTGCACAACGTCCGCAATGCGCTGACACCCGTGATGGTCGAGCTGGACATGCTGCGCCAGGAACTGGCCCAGGCCCCCGTCGACCAGATGGACGTCGCCCGGCGGCAACTGGCGGAGCAGGCCACCTCCGACTCGCGCCGCCAGGACCTCGCAAAATTCCTCGAGCTGGCCGGCGACCGGCTCGTGTGCGTCGCGCGCCACGCGCATGCCAAGCTCGACCACGTCAGCGAGCAAACCAGGCAGATCGAGCAGTTCCTGTCCGACCAGGAAGACGTGAGCCGGACCACGCGCCCGCTCGAGGCGGTCGTTCTGGCGGAACTGATTCGCGACGCGGCCGCCCTGCTCCCCGCCGCGCTGCGCGACCGCATCTCCCTCGAGACCGGCCCCGGCGTGGCCCGCACCGGCACACTGAAGACGCAGCGGATCGGCCTGCTGCAAGTGCTCAACAACGTTCTCCTGAATGCCGCCGAGGCGATCGTCGCGGCGGGAAAGGAGCGCGGTACCGTCGTGGTCGATGCAGACCTCGAGAACGACGGCGGGCTCGCGCTGGTGCACCTGCGGATCCGCGACGACGGAGAGGGGATCGCGCCCGAAAATCTGCGCCGCATCTTCGAACGCGGGTTCACGACCAGGGGCCATGCCGCCCGCGGCCTGGGGCTGCACTGGTGCGCGAACTGCATCGCCGCGATGAATGGAAAGATGTATGCGGAAAGTGACGGTCCCGCGCGCGGGGCCCGCCTGCACGTGCTGATTCCCCAGACCACCTGAGCCGCGTGCCGTGAACGTGATGCCAGCGATGAATATGACTGAACCCACGACAACCCGCGTCCTCGTCGCCGACGACGAAGCGGCGATCCTCGACATCTATCGCAGGGTCCTGGGCGGCGCCGGCGCGGCCGCCACAGCCGCGAGCCCCCTGGATGACCTGACCTCCAGGCTCTTCGGCGGCACCGCGCCGGCTTCGGCCGCTCCGCCCGTACGCTTCGAGGTGGTGACATGCGGGCAGGGCGACCAGGCGGTGCAACTGGCGCGCGAGGCGCTCACGGCAGGTCGGCCCTTCGCGATCGCCTTTCTCGACGTACGGATGCCGCCCGGCCCGGACGGCGTCGCGACCGCCGCACAGCTCCGCGCCTTGGACCCCGACCTCCAGATCGTCATCGTCACCGGGTTCTCGGACGTGGCGCCGCGTGAGATTGCCGCCCGCGTCGCGCCGATCGACAAGTTGCTCTACGTGCAGAAGCCGTTCACGACCTTTGAGATCGAGCATTGTGCCCACGCGCTGAGCGCCAAGTGGCGCCGCGAGCGGGAACTGTGCCAGCTCAACCTGGAGCTGGAGTCGCGCGTCGCGGGCCGCACCACGCAGCTCCGCCAGACCGATGAGCGCCTGCGCAAGCACAACGCCGCCCTGGCCGAAATCATGCGGCGCAGCCCGGGCGTGGCCGGTGATCTGATGGCACGGATCCAGGACATCACCGCCGCCGCCGCCCGCACGATCGACTGCGCTCGCGCCAGCATCTGGCTGTACAGCGACGACCATACGGAGCTGCATTGCGTCGATCTGTACGAGCCGGCGACGCAGCACCACTCGGCCGGCATGAGTCTCTCGACGTCGGCCTATCCGGCGTACTTCCGCGCCCTGGAGCAGCAGCGCGCGATCGTCGCACACGACGCGCGCAGCGATCCCCGCACCAGCCAGTTGGCGGCGGCGTATCTCGAACCGATCGGTATCGCCTCGCTGCTCGACGCGCCGCTGTGGCGCGGCAACCGCGTCGTGGGCGTGATGAGCTGCGAGCACGTCGGCACCCCCCGTACCTGGACCAGGGACGAGGAGGCCTTCGCCGGCTCGGTGGCCGACCAGGTCTGCCTCCTGCTCGACGAAGCCGAGCGCGAAAGGCGCGAGGCCGAGCTGCGCCTGGCCAAGGAGGCCGCCGAGGCCGCCAACCGCAGCAAGAGCGAATTCCTGGCGAACATGAGCCACGAGATCCGCACGCCGATGACGGCAATCCTCGGCTACACGGACCTGATCGGCGAGGCGTGCCCCGGCCAATGCTCCGCCGGCAGCAGCCAGCTCCGTGGAACGCTCGAGACGATCAGACGCAACGGCGAGCACCTGCTCCAGATCATCAACGACATCCTGGACCTGTCCAAGATCGAGGCGGGCAAGCTCGACGTCGGCCGGCTCCCGTTCGCGCCGCGCCAGCTCGTGACCGAGGTGCAGGCGCTGATGCAGGTCCGCGCCGACGCCCGGAAGCTCGAGCTCGCACTCGAGTTCGACGAGCCGCTGCCGCCGACGCTGATCGGCGATCCCACCCGGCTGAAGCAGATCCTCATGAACCTGGTCGGCAACGCCATCAAGTTCACGCCGAGCGGAAGCGTTCGGCTGATCACCCGTTTCGTCGACGATCCCGCGGGACCGCATCTGCAATGCGAAGTCGTCGACACGGGGATCGGCATGACGCCGGACCAGGCCGCACACATCTTCCAGCCCTTCGAGCAGGTGGACGCTTCGCCGACCCGCGGGACCGGCGGGACCGGCCTGGGCCTCGCGATCAGCAGGCGACTCGCGCGGCTGCTCGGCGGCGACGTGGTCCTCGTGAGTACGCAAGTCGGACAGGGCACCCGCTTTCGCGCGACGGTAGCGGTGCAACCCGCGCCGGTCGGCGCCCCTGCCGAGTGCTCGTGCGCCGCCCGGCCGGATGCCGCGACCGGCACCACGGCGAAGGTCCCCGCGCAACCCGCCGCCGGGGAGCTGAGTATCTCGGGGCTGCGCATCCTCCTGGCCGAGGACGGCCCGGACAACCAGCGCCTGATCGCGCACGTGCTCCGCAAGGCCGGGGCGCAGCTCACGGTTGTCGAGAACGGCAAGCTCGCGCTCGAAGCCGCCCTCGCCACGCTGCACCCCGGTCCCACCGGCGGCTCGGCACCCCCCTTTGACATCATCCTGATGGACATGCAGATGCCGGTCATGGACGGGTACACCGCGACCGCAGCTTTACGCCAGCACGGCTATACCGGTCCCATCGTCGCCCTGACCGCCCATGCCATGGCCAGCGACCGGCAGAAATGCCTCGACGCCGGCTGCAGCGACTACGCCACGAAGCCGCTCGACCGCCGGATGCTCATCGCGGCCATCTGGCGCAACACGATCGGCTGCCAGGTGGCACAGAAGGCGTGAACGGCCGACCGGACAGCGTCCGCGAGCTGCGCCGACCCACGCGCGGCCCCTGCGCCGACTGCATCAGGCGCCCCGTACGTCGCGACCGCGCGTCGCGTACCAGATGCCGACCATCAGCAGTGCCCCCAGCAGGCTGAACGGGAGCATGGCCAGGAAGTAGGCGTTCCAGCCGTACCTGGTAATGACCCCGCCGAGGGCGAATCCGGCCAGCGCGGAGCCGATGTACTGGAAACAATCCACCAGCCCCATGGCGAATCCGCACGTGCGCCGGCCGCCCATATCCATCACGGCCGCGGCGCCGATGATGGAATGGCTGGAGTTGCACGTGAACGAGATCAGGATCAGGAACACGCACGCGAGTGCCGGCCCCGCCGCCGCCGTGTGGCCGAGGACGAGGTAGGCCGCGAGGATGACCAGGCTCTCGACGCCATATAGCAGTGCCGCCACCGGCGAGCGCCGGCCGCGAAACGCCAGGTCCGACATGTAGCCGGCGCTGACGGACCCGGCAATCGCGGAGATGGGCAGGAGCGGGGCCAGCCAGCGATAGTACGGAGAATCCTTCCCCGCCATCCAGACGTCCAGCAGGTATACCACCCACCAGGCCTCAATCCCGCGGCGCACGAATCTGGTGCACAGGTACGCGCTCGCGTTGAGCCAGGCCAGCGGGTTGCGCATGACGACCCGAAACACCTGGCCCAGCGGCATGCGCGTCGCCCGGTCCACCGCCCGCGCATCGCCGTGAAACCTGCCCGCGGCCGGCCCGGAGTCGATGCAGGTGCGGCCTGCACCCGCGCCGTCGGCCGCAGCCGGCTCATCCTCGACGTCGTCGTGCGCAATCGTGTACCCCACCTCCTCCGGATGGTTCTTCAC